>NZ_JAXCIB010000006.1:0-209847 GCF_035984995.1 Psychrobacter sp. PL15 | reverse complement strand
TGTTTGCGAAAATCTAGTGAATAAGTCATGAGTATTTATAATAGTAATAGGTTAGTTGGTTTAGTTTATAACATTTTTAAAGGAAATTGACTATATCTCAACTCATCAAAAGGGAGAAAGGTAGAATATTCAAATGGCGGTTGGGTAGAATATGGCAATAAAGGTAAGCCAATACCGATTAGCCCAATTTATAAGGAAAGTATTGGAAGGATTCAATTAAGAATTCAAGAAAAAATTAGAAAAGCGGTTGAAGCTAAAGAGGGAAAATAAAATGAATACACATATTTTAGATAGGTTTGATAAGATTTTTTATGACTTAAACGAAGTTAGTATTAATGATGTTTATATTAGAAATAAAGATGAAACAGAAATTGAATTTAACCCATTAAATTTTAAAAATGATAAGCCTAAAGATCAAAGTTTTAGTGAGTATTTTTTTAAACCTTTTAAAGATACCCAACCTGAAATGTACAAGATTTTATCTGAGGTTAAAGAAGTTTTTTTCTACGGAATTGAGAGATCGTCTATTCCAGAGATACTTTCTGATGCTACGGCGTTTGGTATAAATATAAATGGTATTATTGTATTTTTAGGGTATACGCCTTACATTGATAAGCATGCTCAAAGAAATGAGTTCAATTTACCTAGAGAGATTATTCAATCTTGGCTATGGCATAGTGCTGGTTGGTATATTCCTGAGGGTATTAATATTCCACCACTAAATGCAAGTGGCTTGCCGTCTAGTAATAATCCATCCATAGGGTCGGTCTATAAAGATCTTAGAAAAACAGACAAAAAAGCTCAGGGAAAGGTATCTTTTTTAGAGAAAAAATTTGATCAACCTTTTTTGATAGAATATGGTTATAAAGGCGATGAAAAACATGATACGCACTTTCAATTGCACGCATTAATTGATACAAGGTTTAACGGTTTAGAACAACAGGAAAATTTCCAAATATTCTCTATCACTAATCATATTCAAAAGGATATGTTTCTTATCCAAGACCAAGATGTTTATAGCATTAAGAAACTTGTCAATCCAGCACAAGCAATAGACAAGTACGCAGCCCATTTACTATCAAGACAGGACGGTTTCTTTGACTTTAGAGATTATGGAGAAGAGTTTCAATATTGAAATAAAATTATGTATTTTATGAATTGTATGGACTGATCAGAGCTTGAGACCTTCAACTTCTTAATTGTTTAAAGTAATAGAGCACCGATATACTTAAGCTCAATTAAAAACCTTTGACTAATTGTAAGACTAAGGCTTTTGTTAATGGTAAACGATAGAACAGTAAAACACTGAACCTTGCCGTCAATCCCATACAGTTAAATTTGGGAGATTTTAATCACGCATCTTAACAGTAAATCAAACCACGTTTAGTTCAGCAATCGGTAGCCATTCGCTAACAATGAAACAGTATGATACGACTTTTGGAGGAGTGCGGATGTAGATTTACACCCTTTTTAGCAAAATCTATCTAAGTTAAATGTATAAAATATATACCTAATTTTTTATGATAAAGTATAATTTTTATACATTATAAGTGACCAAGATTGACATATCTGACTTGATAAATAACGTTAAATGACGCTAAACGTCATTTGAAATATTATCCTGTATCCCCTTATTGGTAAGGATTTTTAGGTTAAAGTACTTTAATACAGGTTAATGAAATATGGTGGGTCTAGCCTGTCACGCCGGGGGTCGCGGGTTCGAGTCCCGTCCGCTGCGCCATATTTAGTAAAAATTTAAAACGAATTTAGACTTTGAGTTTAAGCAAGTTTCGCCTCAGACATTAGATTGTTTGAGGTTTTTTTGTGTCTGATGTTTCCTATTCCCTACTGATTTGATTAAGGGTTTGCTAGAACTACGTCAACATGACCTATAACAAACTTATAAAACCAACACTTACAAAGATCAATTACCCTTCTATATTAAGTGTAGTACTAAGCATTATGTTTCTTATCTTAACCTTTCTTTAATATGCAATTTGCTACTCTAATGGCCTTCAAGCAGATATTCAACAAGGTGTCACCATGAATCAGATTAGCGACTGGGTACTGGCTATCATGGCAAAGTTTGGCTACTTCGGTATTATATTTGCCATGTTTGCCGAAAACGTTTTTCCGCCCATACCGTCTGAGGTTATTATGCCAGCAGCAGGCTTTGCTGTGGCGAGAGGCGACTTAAGCCTAGTATTGGTCATACTAGCAGGTACGCTCGGAACGGTACTTGGCGCTCTACCCTTATATTACTTGGGAAGCCTGTTTGATGAAGAGCGTCTAGTACTGTTTGCTAAAAAATATGGTAAGTATGTGTTTGTTAAGTCTGATGACGTCCTAGCTGCTAGTCATTGGTTCGATAAACATGGTAAAAAAGCAGTGTTTTTTGGACGAATGGTGCCCGGCATTCGCTCACTTATCTCTATTCCTGCCGGTATGAATAAAATGCCGATGCTTCCCTTTTTGCTACTGACTGCTCTGGGATCAAGTATTTGGATAACTTTACTGACACTGGCAGGCTATCACTTCGGTAGTAATTATGACGTTATCGAAGCCGTACTCGCGCCATATTCTAAAGTTTTCTTGCTAGTTGCCGTGGCTATTATCATTGGTTGGTTTATTAAGCGGCGACTCTCTAGTCAGCACAATAAAAACACTGTCTAGTACTGGAACTTACTCGTTAATCCTATAAATTTAACCACTTTAAATATTAACTCTGAATGACTTTTCCAATTTAGTTCTCTTAACATTTTCTTAACAGACTACTTGCTACCTTAGAAGCCTAAGCCCTCTCTAACTCTGTTAAGAAGTCAGTATATGTTAAGACAACTAGTTCCTAATATAAATATTGCTAAAGCTAATAACACAGACAGCGATATCAGTAAGTTCTATAATCGTGAGGTTAGTCTCGCTTATCTTATTATAATGGTTGCGCTATATCTCGTTGCGACTGCAAATATTGGCTTCTTTAGGCAAGCGTTGGCTATTTATCCTTTTGCTGACAATATTGGCTTTATAGTTTCTCTTACCGGCTTACTGTTTGGGCTGATGTGGTTGCTATTTCAGCTGCTATGCTACCGGCCTACAGCAAAAGTAGTGCTGGTTGCCATGATAATGATTGCTGCAATCTGCGGCTATTTTACTGATGCTTACGGAACGATATTTGACCGTGATATGCTGATTAACAGCTTGCAGACCGATCAAGCTGAAGCGATGGGATTGATGGCACCAAGCTTCGTCATCCACATATTATTATTGGGTGTACTACCCGCTTTTATTATTAGTAAGATTCGTATAAGGCGTCCCACTTGGCGACGAGCTATAT
The DNA here is from genome assembly GCF_035984995.1 of Psychrobacter sp. PL15. Classification (NCBI taxonomy): domain Bacteria; kingdom Pseudomonadati; phylum Pseudomonadota; class Gammaproteobacteria; order Moraxellales; family Moraxellaceae; genus Psychrobacter; species Psychrobacter sp. PL15. Next base: position 206,513 of record NZ_JAXCIB010000006.1, on the reverse strand, counting down.
TGCAAAAAGCAGTCACACTGATACTGTCTATTGCGCTAATCGCAATCTGTCTTTTGCCATTCGGCGATCAATACGCCAGCTTTTTTCGTCAGCATAAAATGGTGCGTAGTTATACCAATCCTATTACCCCTATTTATTCGGTGATCAAACTAGGTACTGACTATTTCGATGAGCTACGCCGACCTGATACCTTAATACTGCATGCGACAGATGCAAAGCGTGTAGCGCCCGCCAATAGTACTGCAAAACCTAAGCTGATGGTATTTGTGGTGGGTGAAACCGTTCGTGCTGATCATATTGGCTTAAATGGTTATAAGCGCGATACCATGCCATTACTAGCCAGCCAACCAGATATCTATAGCTTTAAGGATGCGACTTCCTGTGGCACCTCTACTGCTTATTCAGTCCCTTGTATGTTTAGTTACTCTAATAGAGCGAACTACGACGTAGATACTGCTAAGTATAATGAAAACGTCTTAGATACGCTTAATAAACAAGGCGTTAATGTCATTTGGCGTGATAATAACTCTAGCTCTAAAGGCGTGGCAGATCGAGTGATTTTAGAGGACTATAAAACACCTGAGGTGAATCCTAACTGTGATATTGAATGCCGAGATATCGGAATGCTTGATGGTTTTGACACATTGGTTAAGTCAGACACAACGCCAAAAGACACGCTAATTTTGCTACATCAAATGGGCAATCATGGACCTACTTATTACCAACGTTACCCCAAAACATTTGAAACATACAAACCGGTTTGTATGACTAACGAGCTGTCCAAATGTGATGATCAGTCAGTTATCAACAGTTATGACAATGCTATTCGTTATACCGATTACTTCTTGAATGCAGTTATCGATACGCTAAAACCCTATCAACAGGACTATGATGTGGTGATGGTATATATTAGTGATCATGGAGAAAGTTTGGGCGAAAACAATATTTACTTGCATGGCCTGCCCTTCAATATTGCCCCAGATGCCCAGAAAAAGGTACCAGTGATTATTTGGTCGCCCAATGGCAATAATATTGACGCAGACAGCCTTTCTCGTATGACCAGTCAGCCAGTATCACACGATTTTATCACGCCAACTTTACTTAATTTCTTCGGTATTTCTACCCAAGAGGTGGCATCAGCCCCCACTTTTTTTAAATCTACCAATTAAGCTATTTTTTTACTCTAGAGCATATTGAACTTTTTTAATGGACAATAATTGTAGATAAAACGCTCATGGACAAAACACTCATGTATAAAATACTTATCGTTGAAGACAATCCCGATATCGTGGCAAATATCTATGCTTTTTTTGAACCAAAGGGCTTTGAATTGGACAATGCCCACAATGGACTCAGTGGCTTGGCACTGGCAGCAAGCAATCGTTATGACGTTATACTGCTAGATGTGATGCTACCCGGTATGGATGGCACCAAACTGTGCAAAACGCTTAGAGAAGAACTGCATAACAAAACGCCGGTATTAATGTTGACCGCGCGTGACACTATTTTAGATAAGGTGGCAGGGTTTGATAGTGGTGCTGATGATTATCTAGTCAAGCCCTTCTCCTTGATTGAATTAGAAGCTCGTATCAAAGCCTTGATACGTCGTTATCAAGATGAGCATTTTGGGCATAGTATAGAGGTAGGTGCTCTGTCTATAAATGTAGCTGAACATAGTATCAAACGAGAAGACCAACTGCTCAAGCTAACCCCCACAGGATTCAAAATCTTACATGCCTTGATGAATGCCTCACCTCGGGTCGTCAGTAAAACCGAACTTGAAGAAAAAGTATGGGGACAAGATATTCCAAGTAGTGACGCCCTTCGCACCCATTTACATAGTGTGCGTGCACAAGTTGATAAACCTTTTGATAAAAATATGATAGTAACGATGCCTGGTGTTGGTTACCAAATTATTGATCCGGGCAAGATATAAAATTTTATAATATGATTAAAATAATAAGCACTATTATAAGCAGCCGTATCTGTGTTTCTTCTTACCCTATCTACTGCCTTACACTATTAAGTAAATGCCATGTTCAATATAGACTCAATAGCCAATAAGTTTCGCATCTCATATTTTTTATTTGCTTTATTGCTTTGCACCACTTTCGTCAGTATTTTTATGTATGCTGAAGTCAGAATAGAGCAAGAATTGGTCAAAGCTCGTCTGCTACAACAGTTAGAGCTTAGTCAAGAAAGAAAGGGTGAGCAGTCTGTTTATATTGCAGACCCAGGCATTAAGATCTATCACTACGATGTCGCACCAACAGACTTACAGACTTTAGCGACCGAAACAGTACAGGAAATCTCTGTGACGGTGAATAATCAGGCTGGCAAGCTAAGGACCAATTTACACTTTTTTACCTATCAACAAGACAAACAAGCCTATATTTTGACTTACTTAGAAGACAGCGAAATGGTGATGGAAAACTATCCTGTTTTGGCAATTTTTGAGCACCTAGAAGACATCTTTGCTGATGCGCTGAGAATCGCTGTCATTTTAAGTTTGCTTATCGCCGCAATATTCTCTCATTTATCATCTAGACAAATTACCAAGCCACTATTAAATCTAAAGCAAGCGGTAGAAACCGATCATCAAAATTTAACTGAATTGACTCACCTACCCTCAGAGGTTGGAGTGTTAGCAAGGGCAATAGATACTCAAAATCATAAACTGGCAGAGTATCTAAAGCGTGAGCAGCTATTTACCGGGGACGTCAGCCACGAATTGCGTACGCCATTGACTATTATATTAGGGGCATCAGAAGTGCTTGCCGCGCAATTAGAAGACGATCACTATCTAAGCGAATTCACTAACCGTATCAGTAGTACGGCTAAAGAAACCTCTGAGATTATCAGCGCCTTATTATTACTATCTCGTAATCCTGAGCAACTGGACACGCCGCAAACGTCTATCAATAGTATCGCTATTAGCGAGATTGCACGCCTAAAATATTTAATCAAGTATAAACCCGTGACTTGTACCGTAGTCGCTGAGCAGGACTATGTGGCAGACGTACGGCCTGAGCTGCTAAAAATGGCTTTGGGTAATCTAATAAAGAACGCCTTTCAGTACACTGATGATGGTGAAGTAACGGTCACTATTGATGCTGAAAAGATTACAGTCACCGATACCGGTCTTGGCATTCCTGAGATTATGATGCCGCTACTGTATGAGAGGTTTGAGAGGTTTGAGCGTTTAGACCATAACAATACAGACTTTCAGAGTGACGGCAAGTCCACAAATCATACAGAATCATATGAGTACTCTAATAATAAAGTGGAAGGTACAGGGTTAGGTCTTAGCATCGTACAACGTATCATGACTCATATGGGCTGGGAATTAACGCATCAAGCAAATAAGACCGGTGGTAGTACTTTTAGTATTTGTTATAAGTAGGATTTATTATAAGTAAGGTTTCTTATGAATAGCGCCTATTAATAGCTGCTGTTAAAAACTTACAAGGCTGTAAAACACTTTATGTATAACTGGCTAAAAAAATCAAACTTGCGATGCAATGTGCCCTTAATATTTTTTTTCTTGCTGTTCGTGAGCGTGACAGAGGCTACAAAAAATTCTTATCAGCAGCACTATGTCCTTTTAAAATCAGCTCGACTATAGCTAGTGACTTCCTCTCAACTGCGATACTTGCAACAATAATGATATCGGTGATCGCACTTAAACTATAATTTTAACCTTAATGAACAGCAGTAGCCGATACCATGATAGACGAGGTGTCGATTACTGCTTTTTTGTATGTGTAGCGTTTAACATGGGAATGCTTATTAATGACGCTATCAAAAACGTCTCTAGTTTAATAACCATCATGTTTTACAGTGCTTTATGCTTCCACGAACCAATATTGTCTTAACGCTTTCTTAATCTGCCCTGTCTTATACTGGTTTGATAAGAACAGTGTCCTGATTTTTTGTTGCATTATTTTTTCGCTATTCAAAATTTACAGCATACTTTGATATTAATAGCTATTGAGAATTCAATATGAGCAAAGTTAATCCCATTAATCTTGCGAACGACCAGGTCCATTGCGATCTTTCAAACCAAACGCCCGCCAATCAGTTGCTTACTCCCGATAGCTATGCCGGTCAGGCTAAAGGCAAAAAAGGGTTTTCTCGTATTATAAAAGCTACCGGTTACTCTGTAGATGGTTTTAAAGCCGCTTACAAGTTTGAAGCGGCTTTTAGACAGGTTTTTTGGCTTAATCTCGTATTGTTTATGCCGATTATATTCATACCGTTTGGTACCAGCATAAAAATGATGTTAATAATCGCCTCTTTTTTATCACTTATCGTCGAGCTATTTAACACGGGGCTTGAAGCCAGTGTTGACCATACTTCAACGGACCAACATCCACTGGCTAAAATAGCCAAAGACGTGGGTTCTGCCGCGCAGTTTTTGGCGTTATTGCTATTATTTATCTTATGGTTAATGGCGTTATCAGGCCTTAATTTGGCGGTATTGGCAGAGCCGATATCCTGATACTGTGAATGCTGAGCCATTTTTTATTAAGCCAATCGCAGCATTGTCTAGCCGAGAGCTAGGCTATCTGTTAATCACTATTATTATGGTACCTACTACTATTGCGCTGCTCAAAGGCGTAACTCACGTTAGTTGCCCGAATCACTTGACTCTTTTTAGTGGCGATTTGCCCTACCTTAATCTCTGGCAAAACATAGTCGCTATGACACCAGCAAAGTGCTTTCCAGCCGCTCATGCCAGCGCCGGGTTTTCTTTATATGGGTTAGCGTTTTTACCCACACTACGACAGCATCGCTATAAAATATTTGCAATAGTCACTGTCTTAGGATGGACGATGGGCCTGTATAAAATGCTTTTTGGCGACCATTTTTTTAGTCATACCCTAGTATCAATGCTGCTGTCATTGACAATAGCTTGCGCGCTCGCAAGTGTCTTTTTCAAAATAGCGGCAGTTAGACCTATCAGATAAGCGTTGATTGCCGACAGACTTAAGGCAAGACCTGCAACTACAGCCTCGATATCGGTCGCTATGATCAGAGACAGCAATATTAGATGGTTTAGCTTAATCCGTATATCATGATCATTGACCGGCTAAAACTCTGGACAGTTAAATATAGCTGCTAACTTAATGTTTGATATGCGCTAAGTCTCTGCTATGTATTACTCTGTATAATGAGCTTATACCCAACAAAGGATGACATCATGAAAAAGCTATCAACCCTAAGCAAATCTATTATTATGGCACTTAGCATTATCAGCATCGGTAGCGCTACGATCGCAGTAGGACAAGCAGCTACGTCAAACAGTCAGATCAGTGAAGCAATGGCGGCGACCCAAAGTAAGGTCAGTCTTGAGCAAGCGATTGTTATTGCCAACAAAACAGTCAAAGGTGATGTCATCAGCGCAGAATTTGATCAAAATGACCATGCAGCGGGTGGTAAATACGAGGTTAAAATTATCGCTAATAATACTGAGTATGAAGTAAAAATCGACGCAAATACCGGTAAGGTGGCGAGAAACAAGCAAGACAAACTTGATAAAGAAGATATAGCAGAATATAACGCTATGAGACAGTCTAAAATTAGTCTAAACCAGGCGATAAAAAAGGCTACCCAAAGCGTCAATGGAACAGTGATTGAAGCAGAGTTTGACATAGATTTTGGCAAACCTACCTATAAGATTGAAGTCGCTAAAGGCAATCAAGTACATAAAGTAGTTATTGACAGCATGACCGGCAAGATTATTCGTAGTCAAGTCGAAGCAGTAGACAGTGATGACTAATAGCACTGCAAATAATAAATACTAAGATAGCCAGCCAGAACCTTGCCTTTAATACTTTATAAAAAGCTCTAAGCAATACGACGGTATTGTTTAGAGCTTTTTGGTTTAAAAACGTTACTATAAATAGGTCACTATAGTCATATCTCTAGCATATCGAAACTAAAAAACTAAAAAACTGAGATACTGGACGCAGATGGACCACCAAATATATCAAGCAGTGAGATTAACGCTGTAACGCATTGATATGAGTGTTGACACATAAATAAAGGAATTGCCATGCGCGTGTTACTGGCCGAAGACGACTTAATGATTGGCGAGAGTCTAAGCGACGCTTTGCACGACGAAGCTTATATCGTTGATTGGGTCAAAGATGGCCGCCAGGCTATTCTGGCACTAAAGGTACAGCCTTATGACATTATATTATTGGACTTGGGCCTACCAGAAATCGATGGTATGGGCGTATTGACCGCCATTCGTGATGCTAAGATTGACACCCCTGTGTTGATCATTACCGCTCGCGATGAGGTAAAGGACCGTATTGCAGGTCTTGATTCAGGGGCAGATGACTATGTGGTCAAACCTTTTGAGCTGGGAGAAATTTTTGCGCGAATGCGAGTCCTGGTTCGTCGGGCTCAAGGTAAAGCCGACAATCAGCTCACCGTTGGCAACTTAAACCTAGATACCGCCCATAAACGAGTCGCCATGGACTCTATTCCTGTCGATTTGACTGCTAAAGAATATATGCTACTCGCCACCTTCATGCTGTCACCTGAAAAAGTCATGTCAAAAACTGAGCTTGAGGACTCGCTATATGGCTGGGGTGGTGAAGTTGAAAGTAATGCCGTTGAGTTTCTGATTCATAGCTTAAGAAAAAAACTTGGACAAAATAGAATTAAAAACGTACGAGGACTTGGTTGGTATATCAGTAATAACAAAGTAATTACGCCAAAGGATAGTTAGTCAATACTTTCACAGCATACAGTCATTAGGAAGGTCTTAAAGGCGCAGCTATGCGCTCAGGTGCTGTACGATATTTATCCTTTATTACCTATAAAACCTATACTACTTTCAAAGACTCATACTATGCCATCTATACGCCAGCTCTTTAAATCTATGCAGTTTCAGCTGATTTTTTGGTCAGTTTTAGCGCTGTTACTATTAGCGATAATCGCTGGTGGCTATGGGTTTTGGTACAGCTATAAAGAAATTAATGAGTTCCAAGACGACAACCTTAAGAGCATGTCAGCGTTACTTGAACAAACGCTTGATATTGGCATGTCTGATTCCAATCAGCTGCATGAAACGAGCATCCACTTTGATACCGATGAAGACGATGGCAGTATCACGGTTGATGTAATCAATACGGCGATAACAGCGCCAATAACCTACAACTCATTGCATAACGACAGTACCTCCAAAGATCATAGCGATGACGATTTTGATGATCTGACTTTAGACGATCTCGATTCGATACCAGTAGGCATCAGTACCAAAATGATAGATGACCATGTATGGCGCGTCTATCGCAGTAATAATGCAGACCAGGTTATCATCGTGAGGCAGCGTACCGAGTTTCAAGAAGACCTGGCCAAATCCAGCGCTATGCAATCTTTTCTTCCTTTAATTGTTGGTATGACATTTTTGATGTTGCTATTACCATTCATAATGTGGCGGATGCTCAAACCTGTACGTCAACTACAGATTGAGATTAATAAGCGGCAAGAAAGTGATCTGCATCCTTTATCTATTAGCAATTTGCCAACTGAGCTATTACCTTTAGCGGAATCTTTAAATCGTCTATTAGCGCTAGTGAAGATCAGTATTGAACGTCAGCAACGTTTTATTGCTGACGCCGCACACGAGCTGCGCTCTCCCCTAACGGCAGTTTCCTTACAACTACAGCGGTTACAACGTCTGACCAGTGATGCGGTCATGACCGAAGGCTTAGACAAGCTTGCCATCCGCCTGAAGCGCAATCAACGATTGGTCGAACAGCTTCTAACGCTCGCTCGAGCAGGTAATATTAATATTACCAATAATACCAAGCATGAGCGAATCTCTATCAAAACTATTGTCGAACAAGTGATCGGTCTATTAGTGCCAATCGCTGATAATAAAAATATAGAACTGACTGTCCAATTATCAGACGTTCCCACATTGGCAGCACAAGTGAGCGTGGATGAAACTGCCTTGTTAATGCTCGTCAAAAACCTTATCCAAAACGCTATTGTTTATACTCCCGATAACGGCCAAGTAGCGGTTAAACTGTCACGATTTAGCGCAACAGCGAAAGAAGTCAGACGTCACGACACTAGTCTACTATATAGCCTTGGCACTCATATTATTGGACTTACAAAGCAAAATAATTTACCCCGTTGGCTTGCTGGTAGGCTGGTATTACAAGTCATGGATTCAGGCCCAGGTATTCGCCCTGATGAGTATAAAAATGCATTTGAGCCATTTGTAAGACTTAATCAGATCAGTAGTACTGTTGAAAAAACCTTAAACAATATTGGTCTCACGCGATCTGATAGTGCGACAACCAAATCTGAATTCATAGAGGGGACAGGGTTAGGACTGTCGATAGTTAAATCGATCTGTGAGCAAGCAGGTATCGATGTTTTTATGCATGGTTCTATCTTGACGGCTGCCAATCGGGAAGACAATCGGGGGCTGTGTGTCACGTTGGTTTTTTAAAGCCTGCTACAGCATATAAATGAACGACTTTATAATAACGTAAAGACAAATCATTATTTAGAATAACGTAATAAACACTTAGTTTTATGATTTAAACTTTTGTTCATTTATGTTGGATATCGTAAGTTTTTTAGTAGAAAGGTTTTTCAGCAAGAGAGTCTTTAGCAAGAGAGTCTTTAATAGGCGATGTCGCCAAGGTAACTAGCTCTAGTTGAATCGGTTTAAGCTCAACTGTTTTTATCTCGGGACGTGCCAGACTAGCCATAGATACTACAGCCCAGGCAGTGAGACCGTGCAATATGATGACTAGCATCGTTATCAAGGCATTAATAGAGCGAGTAAATGAATTTGGTATCATAAGGGTTTATAAGACGGCCGATTAGAAATAAGCGTGAGCATAGTTTAAGGAGAGTGATAAATTGACCCGTTAAGCTCGAATGTGTTGCGTAAAACACTGGGCAGTTTATAAGTATTTTATATACTTTATTGATTTTAACGAGCATTTTATGATCTGATTAAAGATATAGACTGTCTTATGTTGGTTGTGGGTTATTTCATAGCTTTACGGCCATCCGACAATCTCTCTTTCAGTATCTTTGCAGCCTCTGAAAACGCTACTCTTGCGTCGTCTATTTCCCCTGCCATATTCATAAAGGGATGCGGTAGAGTTTCGTAGATTTTTAGCTCAGTGTCGACACCAGCGTCTTTAAGTTTTTGTGCGTACTCAATACCCTCATCTCTAAGTACATCAAAGCCTGCCACCAGTATTACCGCCGGTGCAACGTCACTGACATCACCAAATAAAGGTGACGCGAGTGGATCAACCTTATTGCTCTCATTATTTATATAATGGTCAATGTACCAACGGGCTTGTGAGCGATCCAGAAAGAAGCCATCACCAAATAAATCATAAGACGACCGCTCTGTACTCATATCAACCCAAGGTACCCATAACAGTTGTAGCATGGGTGAATCTTGGTCAAATTTGGTCTGCTGCGCCACCACAGCTGCCAAATTGCCGCCAGCACTATCGCCACCATGAGAATACACTATGGCGGATTGCTGATCTGCTGCGTCTAGGGGTCGATAACGGCGCAGACGAATGCTGCGTCGTCATTTATGGAATATAGACTTAATATTTACTTTACCAAGCCAACTCAAGTAGACTCATAAAAATCCAGTATAAATGAGTATTGACTCAGTCATAAGAAACTCATATCTATATAACAAGCAGCGTATTTACATAGTTTTATTGATAACTGATAGACTAAGAGGACTATACAAGGAAGAGCCGTATGATAGGAATTGAGTTTTATACCAATGGGCATATCATCAGCGAAACTGATAGTATGCGCCAAAAATTAGGCGCATTAGCTAAGCAGTACTGTGCCACATCGGCCATCATTATCACCGATGCTGGAATTTCTCAGCTGGGTTATGACGATATTGCGCAACGGTCATTGCAAGACGCTGGCGTTCAGGTAGTTATCTTTAATGAGGTCGTTGCTGATCCCCCTATTGAAGTGGTTAATAACGCTATTGAACTTGCTAGAGCCAATCAATGTGACTTAGTCATCGGTTTGGGTGGTGGCAGCTCTATTGATACCGCAAAAATCGTTGCTTTATATCCCAATGATTTCGAATCAGTCAACGATATTTTAGATCTTGATTTGAGTGATTTTAAGAAGTTACCGCTATTCGCAATACCCACTACTGCAGGCACAGGGGCCGAGGCCACCTTTGTATCGGTAATCACGGCTAAAGATGGTAGTAAAAAGGCCATTTATACCCCCAAAATATTACCCGATGTCGCCATTCTAGATGCCACCCTAACGCTCAAGCTACCTCAGCATATCACTGCTGCAACCGCACTTGATGCGATGGTACATTGTATTGAAGCTTATACCAGCCGTACTAAAAAGAATCCTATTTCAGATGCGATGGCCGCTAAAGGGTTGCAGATGCTATGGAATAACTTTGAACGGGTACTTGAGCAAGGTGATGATCTTGAAGCCCGTGCCGAGATGCTATTAGGCTCGACTCTAGCAGGCATAGCATTTGTCAATTCTTCGGTAGCTGCGGTTCACGGGTTATCTTATCCGCTTAGTATTAATTTCCATATTCCCCATGGACACGCTAATGCGCTAGTGATGTGTCCGGTATTTACTTTTAATTTGCCAGAAGCAGCATCCATGTACGCAGAATTAGCCAGAGTCGTCATGCCAACTCAGATTTCTAATATGACTGATTTAGTCGCGGCAGAACGCTTTATTGAGCAATTAAAAAAGTTTTTAGAGATGAGTGGTCTGAAATACCGTTTGAGTGAACTGGATATTATGGAAGAAGATATTCCCGATCTAGCGGATATCGTCATCAATACTTATGCACGACTCATTGCCACCAACCCTAGAGATATGACCTTAGGAGATGTGACTGCCATTTATAAAGAAATACTCTAATAAGTAGCGGCATTCATTAAGACTATTTGCTAAAATCATGACCTGACAAAACCATTATTAATCAAGGAAGATTATTATGTCAAAAATTATGTCGAAATATGAAATAAGTGTGGTTGTTGATGGCTTTCATTATTTAGAAGGCCCTCGCTGGCATAAAGGTGCCTTATGGTTTGTCGATTTTTATACTCAAGGCGTCTACCGGGTGAACGACCAGGGTGTGGCAGAGAAAATCGTTCATGTCGAGCAACAACCCTCCGGTTTAGGCTGGTTACCGGATGGCCGTATGCTAGTCGTATCCATGAAAGACCGTAAAGTATTACGCTTGGAAGGCCATGGTGAGTTGGTCGTGCATGCCGATATTTGGGATCATTGTGCAGGTCATACCAATGATATGGTGGTAGCACCAAATGGTAATGCCTATGTCGGCAACTTTGGCTTTGACTTGATGAGTGGCGCTGATCATAAAGATGCCGCATTAATACTGGTCAAAGTAGACGGTAGCTCACAGGTGGTTGCCGAAGGCTTATCTTTTCCAAACGGTATGGTTATCTCTGCCGATCAAAAGACCTTAATCGTCAACGAGCTGTTTGGTAATAGAATTTCACAATTCGATATCGAAGAAGATGGCTCTCTTGGCGAAAGACGCGATTTTGCGAGTTTTGGCGCATTAGGGGATGAGCCTAATCTCGGCTCCCGTATAGGTCAGGCTAAAATATTACCAGATGGCTTGGCTTTAGATGCAGAAGGAGCGGTATGGTTTGCTGACACAATAAACCATCGCGCCGTGCGTATGGCAGAAGGCGGTGAGATTTTAGAAGTAATAGATACTGACCCTGAAGGTGTCTTTGCCGTCGCTTTGGGTGGCAAAGAGGGTAAAACGCTGTTTATGTGCGCGGCACCAGATTGGGATGAAGCCTCTCGCAAGTCTGAGACCAAGGGTCGTATGCTGTCTACCCAAGTGAATGTTGGTCATGCCGACACCCCATAGCCTAGGGTAATAAAGCAGCAATTAGGAAACAAGGGTGTCTATCACCTACTATTTCTTAGTTGCTGCTTTTTTTGCTCATTATTTTAACGATTGACTATAAAATAATTGAGCCTTGTCTGCTATTTTTAATGGTTAACGCTAATACTGGCAACTCGCTTATTGATTGCAACTGCCGTATTAAAGATCTAAAAAGTATCAAGCCTTTTCACCATGATGCCAATGATAACGCGCTACGCTGGGTGATAAAGCCATCCGGCGTTTGTCCATTGTCCCCTTGCCAGCGCTGAAATGCTTTGCGAGTATTAGTACCGACGATGCCATCAGCACCCTTAGTGTCGTAGCCTGCATTGGTCAGCCGTTGCTGTAAATTGGTCACTTGCGAGGTTGATAAGGGACGCTCATAGCGTGGCCATGACTTTTGCAGTCCGCTTTGTCCAGCGATGGCTTTACCCAATAAGCTAACTCCTAGCGCATAGCTAGACGAATTGTTATAGACCTTGATAACGTCGAAGTTCTGACTTAACAATAATGCTGGGCCATCTTTGCCAGCTGGAAGCCAAAGCTCCATTGGGGTATTGGCATCTAAAAATACGTCAGCGATGGTATCAACACCAAGAGACGCCCATCTAGCCGCGGGTTGCTTACTATCAACAATCGAGTAGTCGAACGAGGCCGGCAAGGTAACTTCATAAAACGGTGCCAGACCACGAACCCAACCTGAGTTACTCAAATAGTTGGCGGTAGAGGCCAATGCATCAGCCGTTGACCACGGATTACGATGGCCATTACCATCACCATCTACCCCCTGTTTTAGCCAGGTATCTGGGATAAATTGCGTCTGTCCCATGCCACCTGCCCAAGAGCCTTCAAGCTGTGACCAAGACACATCACCACGTTGTAGCAGGGTCATTAAGGACAATAACTGAGTCTCGGCAAACGCTTGGCGACGACCATCATAAGCAAGAGTGGCAAGCGCACTAGGTAGATGGCTGCTCCCAGTCACAGCACCGTATGATGACTCCATACCCCAGATCGCAGCAATCACTTCGGCATTGACCCCATATTGCGATTCTAAACCTAATAAGTATGAACGCTGCTCCGAAAATTTACGTTTACCCGTACTAACCCGTCCATCTGAGACCGCAGAATCCGCATAGTCCCACGGCATCTTAGAAAATTCTGGCTGACCTGAATCTAATGAAATAACCTGTTGATTTAAATAAGCAGACCCGAGCAGACGCTGGACAGCTGAAGCATCATAACCTGATGACATCGCACGCATAGAGAAGTCTGACTTCCAGTCCGAAAAACTATTATAGCTTGGCTGCGGAACAGGCTTGGGCGTCACTATACTCGGTATGGGCTTTACTTGAATGGTTTGAGTCTGAGTAATTTGAACGCTACCTTGACGCACTGGTGTACTAGGCTTCTTGATGGCCTGCTGGCTTGTACAACCTACTATCAATACAGCAAAAAGTGACGTAGGCAAAAAGGCAATATATTGTTTTTTTAATATCATAAAAGGCCTCAAGTATTAATAAATAAAGTAATTAGTACAGTTATCAAAAAACAGCATTATATTTAACGTCCTAAGACTGCGCGTGGATCAATAGGATTACCATTTAGGCGCACTTGAAACTCTAAGCCAACTTGATTGGTTTGGCCAGAGCTACCCATACTGGCAATACGCTGAGCACGCTGTACCTGATCACCCTCTTTGACTAGCAACTGACTGTTGTGAGCGTAGGCGGTGATATAGTTTTCACTATGGCGAATCATGATTAAGTTACCATATTCTGGCAGTCCGTTACCCGAATAAAGCACCGTTCCAGATTGACTAGCAACGATTGGATCACCTTCTTTGCCGGCAAACCACATACCCATGTTGCCCGTTGACGCATCAAAGTTACGAACCACTTGGTTGCGACTGGGGTACTCGTAGCCTGAGGTCGAATTGGCAGTCACTTCGTACGCTGGACTTGAGTTGGTAGTGGCGGGCGGCGTATATGTTGGTGCCGGCGTACTAGCAGCAGCGTTGTCAGTATTGTTACGTGCAGGGGTTGCTTCGCTCCCCTCCCATAACTTGAGCCATTGCCCACTATAGATTGTATATTTACTATCTAAACCATTAAACGCCCCAACTTGACGATAATTTAATTTATAGCGCGAGGCAATTTGACTGACCGTATCACCACGCTTTACCAGATAATAATTAGGAACACCTTGAGCATTGGTAGTAACTTTAGGTCCCATTTGGGTCGGCGATTGATAGCTGGGTTTAGTGGCGCAACCTACCATCGTTAGCATCGCTACTGTCATGGTGCCCACCAAAGCGGCAGTCGCTAGCTGAGAGCCAGTCATCAGGTTTTTCATATAAGGTTTCCTATTTTTTAAGTTACTCACAAGTATCCTATGGGTTGGTGTACGACTTAAGAGCGCATATGTACAGTCATAAAGGCTCTATTGTGTGGACGGTCCTATATATACAGTCGTATATGTGCAGCCACTGCCATTATCACTCTATGGTTGGTGTTACTTTGTAATATAATTAGTGGCCACTTATAATGCTAGTTACAAGGTTACTATTATTTTTACTGTGATCTTTATTATGGTAGCTTTTGTTATTATGTCTTCATAGCGTCAATGCTGAAAGCCTAGCAAGGGTAGCCGTTGGCGTATGATGTAGTCGCACTGGCGACAAGCTAATATAACCGGCTGCGACCGCTTGATCGTCAGTATATATAGCTGACGCATCAGCCTATTTGGTTAACGCTGACTCATTTGCATCTTCAATGGCTGGTGTTGGCGACAAACAATACTCGCCTATGCTCTCTGTTGGCAACGCTTTCTGACTTTTGCGTAAAGACAACCAGTAGGCATCGCGCCCACGCGGGTCAATCACATGATGCACAGGACGAGCTATCTGACTGTGCCCCAGACTGGTAATCTTACGACCTTTGATACTATCGGCATTTTTTACATCAGGAATATTAACGTTTAATACATGATAGGGCAAACTTTTGAGCACTTCTAATATAGATGTTTCGGTCAAAATCTTGACGATCTCATTGGCTGCTACTTGATAATGACTGCTGTCGTCCTGCCCATTGCCTATTATTGCACCACCGACCAACGAAGTAGCAATGGCCAGTATCCCATCATCATTACTAATTAAAAATTCATTTCTACTCAATATACTCATATTTAACCGCTTATCTACTGGTATAACCATCCGTCTATCTGAGCACCTTGCTACTATAGAATTGCTATAATAAACGCTGGGTATTACACCTTTACTACTTAACGGTACTAGCACTTTATTATGACAGCTAGCGAATTTTCAAACGCTCTTTTGTCTCTATTATGATGATTACTCATACCATCGGCAGATTCTTATCTTTGGCTATGGCATTGTTGTCTTCATATATCGCTATCATACGAGCATAGTGTAAATCTTAGCGAGTCAGAGATAATCGGTGGGCGACACGAGGCGACAGCTCTACTGCTATAAAACGCTACTACTATAAATAGTTTTGATCATAATAAAAAGTAGCAGTTAATATGAAAGGTGAAAGATAACAACGCCAATTTAAATAGAACCGCATGGTTACGACGCGATAAGTTAAGACGCGATAAGTTAAGACATTATAAGATTGCAGTCGAGTATACCCTAATAATCTGCAGGCACGAACTAACTCTTGACCTCTGATTTACTTAGCAGTCGGTTTTATTATTATGATTATTGGTTAGTATTTGAAATATCCTGTTACAATAAGCAATAAATGATAACAATGTTAAATCATACTTTTAGGCTGACGTAACTTATGAATGGATACTGCTGATATGTTGCTGTAAAACGCCCACAGGTCACAATATAGCCACACACGACGCAATATTTTATGTGACTTTTGTTTTTTTAACTATTACCATATGACCATTAAATGAAGATAAGCGAGTGTGATACTTAATGAAAAATCAATCGATATTATCTATAGCTTCTACCATAGCAAAGTTCGCTTCAAAAGTCGGTTTTGCTGGACTGATAACATCAGCTGCCATGCTGTCCCAAACGGCCAATGCTGCTAGTAACCCAGCAACCACTATACCACTCGATATGTCCGGTATGAATATAACCAAGCATGAGATCGCGGTTATGCAAGTGTTGTCGGAGATTTGCCCACCCATGCTTTATGGCAAACAAAAGCAGCGATTCTATAAATCTTATACGGTGCAACTGCATGAGCTAATGCCCTCGTTAGAAGACCCAAAAGCCGCTATTCAGTATTTATCAACGCAGCAGGATTATCGCCAGATTCTACAGGGTATTCGCAGCTGGACAATGAAGTTCTCTAAACAAGAGAACAAAGCATTGTGCGAAGATCTAGCAAATGCAGAATACTAGCGGTACTAGTAGTGGTACTAGTAGCATAGGTGGATTGATTGGCCTAGGCTTGTTGATTAAAACAAGCTTGTTGACATAAATGTTATACGATTGGCTTAGGCAAAAATGGCGTTGATACAAAAGATTGAAATTAGCGACAATAATAAATCAACGTTATCAATTATGGTTTTTATAACGGCTTTGTAAATGTAGTAATGACTTAAGAATAACCAGTAAAGGCTTAAAACGCTCCATTTAGATTTTATTGTTATCTGTATATAGCTTGCTGTAGCCCCGCGTATCTTCGCGAGCGGCGCAGCAAGTTTTTTCGTGCTATAAAAAAGTACTATTGTGCGCATTATTTTTAAGCATTTTTTTGATCTTCTATCCGCCTGCTATTCTCTTTCTATCAAAGCCTGACTTTATCTTATTTATTGTTTCCCCATCGGTTGGCATTTTGCTAAGATGGGGGGTTAATTTTATGTCCATCGCTTGGTTATCGTTGTCCTGGTCAAGATTAAATTTCGAAATGCGACCTTCAAGACTAGATGTTGCATGCACCCTGTTTAAGACGCGGTGTTTAAAACACGGAATGAGGTTCGGGATGATGTATGAGGCGATAGATGCATTTGGTTTCATGATGTGGTGTAACAATATATGATAGTAAAGCGTGTAAAACAGCAGTTTGTACAACTGGCAATTGGTGTGAGTATTTCTATGAGTGCGGTGATGGCGAGCGCTGCTATACAACCACCTGAGATGGACAATACTGCCTATGTATTAATGGATTATAATACTGGAGAAATATTAGCGCAAAAAAATGCTAACCAACCTCTACCACCAGCCTCACTAACTAAAATGATGACCAGTTACATCATTGAGCAGCGCTTAGCTTCAGGGGATCTTAAGGAAGACGACCAAGTGCTCATGAGTGAGAACGCTTGGTGTCGTGGCAGTAGCAGTCAGTCTTGTATGTATGTACCGGTTAATAAAACCGCCAGCGTTATCGATATGCTACGCGGCATTATCATTCAGTCCGGCAATGATGCCTCAAAAGCAATGGCTGAGCACATCGCTGGTAGCGAAAGCTCATTTGCGATATTGATGAACGAGCAGGCACAAAAGCTGGGTATGAAGAATACTAATTTCATAAACTCCACCGGCATGCCTGATCAAGGTCACGAAGCCTCCGCTTTAGATTTGGCCATACTGGCACGAGCTATCATCAAAAACAGTGGTGATTACTACAGTATTTATGCAGAAAAAGAATTTACCTATAATGGCATTACCCAAGGTAACCGCAACGCCCTACTCGCCACTGACTCTACGGTCGACGGGCTAAAAACAGGGCATACTGATGCGGCTGGCTACTGCCTGGTTGCCTCTAGCAATCGTGACGATATGCGTCTAATTTCTGTAATCATGGGCACAGAAAGTATGCAAGCGCGTGCTGATCAGTCGCGCGAACTACTTAACTGGGGCTTTGGTCATTTCACCACCGTTACTAAAGCCCCATCAGGACAGTTTGTTAGTAAGCTACCGGTATGGTTTGGCGAAGCCGATGAGGTGGAACTGGCGACAGGAGGCCACTTACAGGTACTCACTAGCAAAACCCAGAAAAGTAAAATCACTACCGTCATTGATATTCCTGACAGCATAGAGGCCCCTATCGAAAAAGGCCAACAGATTGGCAAGATGATGGCCGTCATTGATGGCAAAGCGGTCGCATCAGTCCCTATTATTGCTACTAATGATGTCAAGCAATCAGGCTTTATGAGCCGGATGTGGCAACATGTCGTACGCTGGGCACAAAACTTGTTCTAGTAAAATAAGCGGTTAATAATGCTGCTCAACCATAAAAAAACGCCCTCGTATTGGGCGTTTTTTTATGATGATATTTTATTATTTTTCTTGCGGGTGCGGTGTCACTCATGACCGTTATATTAATGCGGCTAAGAATATTCTCGCGCTCGCGCTTGAGCGTTTATAGTCAATGAAAAGTAATGTCGATACAGAACCTACTGCTGGCATACGTTGTTCTTGCTTGCTGTGCCTACGCAGACAGAGGCTGCAAAACGCTTACACCAGCAGTACCGTCGCATTTTAAGGTGTTTTAACTATAGCAGTAGGAACCCGCTCCATTTAGAGAGCGGAGGAAGTCAAACCATCCAATCCTTTAGCTGTTTACTGAGTACTTGGTCATCACGAATAGCATTATGACAGTAGTCGACACCCGCCGCTTTCAGTCCATGCTCGATGCTGTCTGAATAATGCGTTTGGTGCTGGGGATACCAATAAATCAATAAAGCACGATGCGCTGTTTCGTGCTCACGAATGTGCCTTGCTAACGTTGCGGCCTGCTCAGGTAGGATATCCTCTGCAAACATCACCATATCCATTTTTATGGTACTTATCTGTTCAATAATTGATTGGTCATACTGCTGACAAGTGACGGTAGCACCAAGACGCCGTAACTCGTCAACCATAAATCCTATCTCATGATAGTAGTAATAAACCATAACCAGGCCGGCGAGTACATACTGCTGTCGCACCTGGTCCTGATTGCGCAGAGGAATAATAACTGTAAACTGACTACCGACGCCTGGTGTGCTGTCAACCTCAATAGCTGCACCAATCAGTTGGGCCATTTGTTTAACGACTGACAAGCCTATACCGGTACCTTCATAGGCACGGGTTTGCGATGAATCTACTTGAAAAAACGGATTGAAAATATCTTCTAGATGATTGTCTGCAATACCGATACCGGTATCTGTTACGCTAATCTGCCAGCGATTACTTTCGTGAAAATGGGTCAGTTGCGACTTAATAGTGACTTGCCCTGACGGAGTAAATTTAATAGCATTATCAAGCAGTGAAGATAAAATTTGCTGGATTTTTGCCGCATCACCCTCCAGTATATAATCGATATGATGGATATGACTGATCAGCTCTAAACCTTCTTTTTGGCCAATTGGCTCATATTCTGCAAGGAGATCGGCAATCAGTTGTAGCGGGTTGAACTCACTTAAGTTAATGCTAACTTGACCTTTTTCGATCTTATTCAGCTGAATAATCTGCTCCAGCGTTCGCACTAACTGTTGACTGCCTTTACGAACGATAGCCAAAGCATCTTTTTGCTCTATATTTAAGCTTTGGTGATCTAGCAGCTGTAGGCCACCGACAATGGCATTTAATGAGGTTCTTAACTCATGAGTAATCATGCCTTGAAAATTATAGCGCTGCAGATTAAGTGATAGATCCTTGTTATGTAGCTGATGCTCAAAGACCGCAAGCGCTTCATAGTTTGTCTTCGCCTGCTGTAGACGATCAAATAAGATAATGAATGCTTTTTTAATACCTATTAACTCTTGGAAATCAAAATACTGCTGAATAGCTGGTAGCTGCTGCAACTTCGGATTGTTAGTGGCCACTTCACATACCTTAGCCAGCTCAATAATATCTTTATTCGGCCAGTAAAGTTTACGCAAAATAAACCAAACAATAAGAACAGTGAAAGCCACAGTCGCAAGCCAGGGTAATAGACTCAGGAATAGCCACTGCCAACGCAGTCTGTTAATATCTAAGGTGATATCGATATAGCCAACTAAAGTATTGCGAGCAGAAAACTGGCGTGCAGACGATTGTATTTCTACATCACTGATAGAGGAGGTGTCAATAAGCTGTTGGCTAGAGTTGGCCCGTTGAATACTACTGCCGTCAAAGTAGCGACTGGTTACTGCCTGATTAAAACTGATAGTGTCTGCAAATAGAGCGTCATACCAATCACCACTGACGACCTCAGTAGTGGCTTCGTCAAGATTAACGATAGGATGATCGGTTGAATAAAACACAATGCTTTGTAAAGTAGGATCGTCATCTAATAAGGTACTGACTTGTCTAGCAACTAAGTTAGCACCGTTGGGCGTTGAAGCGCTATTGGCGAGTAATGCGGATAATTGCTCGATGTGTAGACGTTTTTGTTGATAGTGGTAAACAAAACCATAAACAAAGGACATTAAAAAAGCCGACAAAACCCCCACAGTGATGGCTTGTATAACAGCGCGCCTGATAGTCTTGGGCATGGTTCTAATAGGGCTTGGGCTCATGTCACTCAATCAATGTAGGGCAGCTTTTAGTCATAGTATCTAATAACTGCGTCAATCATTTATTTATTTTGCAACACTTTACGGTGATGCTAGATACTGCCATCACCGCAGTTTTTTCTTAACTTGATAATTTTAAGGGTATTTATTAGCCTTGCCGTTAGTGATACATTATTGTATTAATAGAATTAATGAAAAATACTATCTAACGAGGCTTTTTATCTTTAGTGGTGAATTTTTGTGCCCGATTGCGCCCGCGCTGACGCAGCTGTTGGGCCTTTGCTTTGGTCGGGGTGTCACTTTTGCTGGCATATGGATTTTCGTTGAGCTTAAAGATCACATTAAGCGGCGTACCCTCAAGCTTAAACACTTGACGGAATTGATTTTCAAGGTAGCGCTGATAGCTCTTAGGTAGCGATCCCGTTTGGTTACCATGAATAACAATCACCGGTGGATTATGACCACCGATATGCGCGTAACGCAGTTTAATACGGCGACCACCAACTGTCGGCGGTGGGCTCGCAGTAACCGCATCTTGCAAAATTTGGGTCAAATGGTTGGTTGACACTTCGAACATCGAAGACTCATAAGCACGTAGGATTGAGGGGTATAAGTTGCCCACATTCGTGCCGTGCAATGCAGATATCATATGAACTTTGACATACGAAATAAAGTTAAAACGACGATCCATTTCTATCTTAATAAAATCTTTTTGATCAGAGCTTAAACCATCCCACTTATTGATCGCGACGACTAGTGCGCGGCCAGCATCAAGCGCGTAACCAATCATATGTAAATCTTGATCAACGATACCTTCTTGAGCATCAATCACAATAACAGTGACGTTTGAGTCTTCAATCGCTTGCAAGGTCTTAATAACGGAGAACTTTTCTACTTTTTCATCAATTTTGCCACGGCGACGTACTCCAGCGGTATCAATCAGTACGTAGTCTTTGCCGTTACGCTGATAAGGAATATAAATACTATCGCGCGTTGTGCCTGGCATATCGAACACCACCACTCGGTCTTCGCCTAACAGACGATTTACTAGCGTTGATTTACCGACGTTCGGACGGCCGATAATGGCCAGTTTTAGGCCACTTGGCTCTTGTGTATTGTCTTGCTCTGGCATATCCGCAGTTAAAACTTCGAGCAGGTTACCAACACCGCGACCGTGGCTGGCCGCCATCGGATACGGCTCACCTAAGCCTAATGCGTAAAACTCAGCAGGCGCAGAGTCATGGGCGCCATCAACCTTATTGGCAACCACATATACCGGCTTGCCTAGTGTGTGCAAAAACTTGCCAATTTCAGCATCGGCACCAATCAAGCCGACGCGGGCATCGACTACAAAGACAATAATATCTGCTTCATGAATCGCGGTATGCGACTGCTCAGACATGTAGTCGTCAATGTCGCCCCTGCCATCGTCCGCTTCACCAATGCCACCAGTATCTACAACGATAAATGCTTTGCCTTCATATTCAGCATCACCATATTGACGATCACGGGTCAGACCAGATAGATCGGCAACTAAGGCCTGCCGACTTTTGGTGAACTGATTGAATAAGGTAGATTTACCGACATTTGGGCGGCCGATTAAAGCGACCACAGGCTTGATACTCATGCGTTACTCTCAATGATTTGCAGTGACGGACAATGACTAAAGCAAATATGCTTTATATTACTGCAAACTTAAATGGATGATAGTGATAATAGAATATTAATAGTATAAATAACATTAATATTCTAAATAGAGCCGGCTACTAAATTGTTGATTAATATATTAATTTGATTTAATACTAATTCAACTGTAAATATTTGATCAATGGTTAATAAACGTTAAATTTGTTAAGGGCGCATAGACTACGCGAAACTAAATGTTTAAACAAGCGATTTGCACAAGGCGTTAAACGCTGAACAAGCAGCGTTTATATCCCGTAAAGTTGCTATTAATTAATACTGATTCGTTAAGCGTTTTAGTCGTAAAACACCTAGCGAGCCAACTGCCAAATGGCCACCTGCCCTGAGGTGCTTTGGGTTATCAAGCGGCTACCTTGAACTTGTAGATTAGTCAGCGGACCTTTGGTCTGCACACGGCTCACGATATTACCAGCTACAGGGTCGAATAAATGGACGACGCCATCCAGATCACCAATTGCAATATAATTACCGATCATTACTGGATTGGTCAAATCGCGATAAGCCAAGGCTTCACTTTCCCATGATACCTGACCATTGTTACGGTCATAGGCAACGACTTTGCCTTCTAAGCTGGTGGCAATAACTTGTGTACTATTCACCGCAAGCGCTTTAAGACTGGCAAGCTCGTTAAGAAACATTACCTGCCGCGATGCTAAATCAATCCCAAGCAGCTGGCCACTGTAGCTAATAGCAAACAGTTGGTTGTTATCAACAGTAGGCATGCCGTCGACATCACTCATGCGCTCGACTTCACTGCTACCCGCACCTACCCCAATGCGTCTTGACCACTGTGGTAAACCACTATCAGTGGTAATAGCATGTAAGCGTCCATCGGCAGTTGCTAATAGAGCAGTTCTATCATCTAATAAGGTCGGCTCGGCAGCACCGCGAATACTAATGGCCGGTGTCTGAGTGGCAAACTGCCATATTGACTGACCATTTTGTAGCGACAAGCCGTGCAAAAAGCCATTGTTAGCGGACAAAATAACTCGGTTATTACTAATTAATGCAGGCGTTAACACCGAACCTGATAGCTGCTGCTGCCAGCGTTTGGCACCAGTGGCACTATCAAAGGCGAGCACTTGGCCGCTGCGCGTACTCACGATAGCGGTCTGACTTAGAGAATCTAAGGCGACGCCACCGGTGATTTGATCACCAACATTAAGTGACCATAAAGGCTGACCCGCTTTATCAAAACCCGTCAAATCACCGCCACGTGATGCGATAACTATTTGCGTAGTGTTATAACCAACCTGCAGACTAAGCGGATCTTTTTTACTGGCTTTTTTATTACCAACATCCACACTAAAGACTGGCTGTAGCACGCTCACAGGTTGTGCAATCTGGACCAGTTTCACAGGATCATTAACGACCGGCTTAATACCCCGGTTACACCCAACGACAGCAGTGGTCATTAGCGCCAATACCGCCACATTCATGACAGTCGCTTTGATGGTTCTACCTTTTATCATTTTACTGGAGCGAATAGATCGGGTCATTATATGTTCTCACTACGAATAAATTAACGATTATTAAATGGACTATCAGTAAATAACCAAACGGTAAATAACAAGCAGACAGCAGCCCGAATCAGCACTATAACTTATCAGTACTATGACTTAGTAGTATCCTACCAACTTACTGCGCGGCTCAGCTTCAGACCTTGCTTAACATACTATCTAAAACATAATAACAAGTAATCTGAGCTATTTTAGCTGGTAACTTAGTTTGCCAAATTAAGCTTAGTTTGCAGCATTACCAGCATCATCGTCTGCCACACTTTCTGTGGCATCATCAATGGCTAACGGCTGTTGCGGGACAGTAGACGCTCGAATAAGTGCTGCTGGCTCACTGATAGGCTCAGGGATAGTCCCAAGGCTTTCCATTTTTAAGGCTAGCACGGCACGGGTTTCTTGACGTTTACGTAGCAATTCCCAAGCATTATTATAAGCTTGAATAGCCGCCTTTTTATCGGATTTTGCCAAATAAATGTCACCTAAGACTTCTTGCTGACTGGCTTCAAATGAGCTTGGTAGATCGTTATTGGCTTCCGCTAACGCGGCATCAGCATCGCCCGAGGCCAGTAAGGTTTCTGCATACCGCAAACGGGTAATAGCGTTTAAACCGGCATCACCCAAATCGATTGCTAATGCTTTTTTAAAGCTCTCAACCGCACCAGAAAAATCATCACTATCGACTTGTGAGCGTGCTTTTATCATTAGCGCTTGCCATGCATATATAGAGTCGCCATGAGTGCTAACAAGCGCATCAATATCCTTGCTGAGCTGCGTACGACTGTTCGTAAGTGCGGTCAGTGCCTCTGCTTCTAGATCTGGGTTTTGCGCTGCCAAGCTCACCTCTTCATTTAGCCGTTGAATATCGGCATAATGGTCGGCGGCGACCGTGTCTACCCGCGCGTGGTTGTCTTGCCAATAGGTCCAGCCAAAGTAGCCAGCTAGTGCCAATAAAATAGCAGTAATAGTATAGCTGCCATATTGCTTAAGCGCTTGCATCGAGTTATCTGCATTCGGCGAACGAGGTGTCTGAGCCATGTTTATTTACCTGATGAAAACTAGTGACTAAAATAAATTTATATACGGTTCGTACTATCAAATACTGATAGCATCTGATATTAATACTCGTATTTCTTCTGAGTGCTAATATCATACATAGTATATTTGGGTCTGCTAAGAACAAGCGCGTTACCTAGCAGCTATTCGGTGCTTAATCGAGTGTTACTGACTTAAGCGCTCACATGAAAAATTATCCACACTTGCCAGCCAATCCTGCGCTTCCGTCTTTTGCTCGCCGGTCTGCATATTTTTAATGCTGATCGTATTAGCATCAAGCTCTTGCTGCGCAATAATAACCGTCAACGCTGCGCCTGACTTGTCCGCTTTTTTCATCTGGGCTTTTAAGCTAGTGGCGCTGGCCATCTTGACTCGCAGATCTGGGCGACTGTAACGTAAATTTTGTGCATAGCTGAGACCCGCACTATAAACATCAGGATGGGTGGCCACAAAAACATCACAAGCGGACGTTTCTGTTAGAGGTGCTACCGCCTCAAGCAGTAACAACAAACGCTCAAGACCCATCGCAAAACCAACAGCAGGCTCAGACGTCACCGGCTTATTGTCCAGTGTATCATTACGTGAGTTTACAGATTTTAATTGCCCAACCAGACCATCATAACGACCGCCCGCACAGACCGTTGCTTGACTGCCAAGCTTATCAGTCACCCATTCAAATACCGTCTTATTATAATAATCTAAACCACGTACCAGATGCGGGTTCAACTCATAATCAATACCGAGCGCCGTTAGATATGCTTGAACCTGTGCAAAATGTGCCACACTGTCTGCACCCAAAAACTCAGCGAGCTTCGGTGCATCAACCAATACCGCCTGAGTGCTCGCTTCTTTGCTATCGAGAATACGCAGCGGATTGGTGGTTAATCGACGCTTACTATCATCATCCAACTGGTCTTGTTTGTCCGTTAAATAGGCCACCAAAGCATTGCGATAAGCATGACGCTCATCAAGCTCGCCTAAGCTATTAAGCTGGAGACGCATCTCATCTTTGAGACCGAGCGCTTGCCACATCAAGTGGGTCATAGCAATCAATTCGGCATCCGCATCCGGTAGCGCACTGCCAAAGCTCTCAACACCCAATTGATGAAATTGACGATAACGACCTTTTTGCGGACGCTCATAGCGAAACATCGGACCGATGTACCACAGCTTTGGGGTGTCGCCGCGCAACAAGTTGTGCTCAATGACCGCGCGTACGGCACCCGCTGTGCCTTCAGGGCGCAGAGCTAGCGGCGTTGGTGGCTCAGACTTGTCGGTAAAGCTATACATTTCTTTTTCAACAATGTCCGTAGCACCGCCGATAGCACGGGCGAATAAATCAGTTTGCTCAACGATCGGTAAGCGAATATGCTCATAACCGTATCTGCCTAGCACATCGGCTAATACTGCTTCTAATTGCAGCCATTTGGCAGCCTGCTCTGGCAAAATATCGTTAAACCCTTTGATAGCTTTGATCATGGTGCCGTTATATCCTCAAACGTTAATGCTGTTGTATTTGTTATTGTTGTTTCTATTATCAAGTGAGCGCTATTTTACTCGAATAATTTCGTTTTCACGTAGTTTTTCTAGCTTATCGGCATGAGCCCGTACCATGCTTTCTATCTCATCGACTAAATTGTCAGTATCAATAAGATGGCTCTTTTTGCCCATGCGGTATACTAGAGACTTTGGCGCCGCACCTACAATACCGATATCTGCCTCTTTAGCTTCGCCAGGCCCATTGACCTTACAGCCAATCACTGACAAATTCATCGGTTCACGGATATCTTCTAAGCGCGATTCTAAAGCGGTCATGACTCTAATCACATCGAACTCTTGGCG
This sequence comes from Psychrobacter sp. PL15, assembly GCF_035984995.1. Classification (NCBI taxonomy): domain Bacteria; kingdom Pseudomonadati; phylum Pseudomonadota; class Gammaproteobacteria; order Moraxellales; family Moraxellaceae; genus Psychrobacter; species Psychrobacter sp. PL15. The sequence goes on along the minus strand of NZ_JAXCIB010000006.1, from coordinate 179,987 downwards.
TGAACAACTAGGGCAAGCAATGAAATTTACTCCATTAGAACGAATATTAAGCGATTTTAGAATATCAAAACCGATCTTAATTTCTTCTTCAGGTTCTGCTGCTAGCGAAATACGTATGGTGTCGCCGATACCGTCTAATAACAGACCACCCAGTGCAATAGCAGACTTGACCGCACCCGTGCGATAAACACCAGCCTCTGTCACTCCTAGATGTAGCGGGTTATCAATTTGCGCTGATATTAAGCGATAAGCATCTAAGGTTAAAAATACATTACTGGCTTTAACTGATATTTTATATTGGTCAAAATTTAGGCGCTCTAAAATATCAATATGGCGCATGGCTGATTCTAGCATCGCCTCGCCTGTCGGCTCAGTATATTTGCGCTGGATTTCTTTTTCTAATGAGCCAGCATTAACCCCGATACGGATGGGAATATTGTGATATTTAGCGCAGGCGACCACTTCACGTACCTTAGCATCGCTACCAATATTGCCGGGATTAATACGTAAGCAATCAGCCCCCGCTTCAGCCACCGCAAGCGCTATTTTATGATCAAAATGGACATCCGCTATTAGTGGCACACTGACCAATTTACGAATTTCACCAAAGGCTTTAACGGTATCCATGGTTGGCGTGGATACCCGCATCAGATCAGCACCGGCCTCAACGCAGCGCTCAATTTGTGCGACAGTAGCTGCCACATCACAGGTATCGGTATTGGTCATGCTTTGCACACTAATCGGCGCATCGCCACCAATCGCAACATCACCGACGTATATTTTTTTGGTAAGGCGACGGTTAATAGGTGCTGACGTTGACATATAAAAATCCTTTAATCCCATCTAAAGATATAAAAAAATGGCAAACTATAATAGAACACCCTATATCGAATATGCTGTATAGGTCAAACCACTTATACTGCGATAGCGGTCATAAACACAATCTGAGGGCCATTTAAATAATTTAAGGTGCGAGCTCAAAACTGGCTTTTTTATCAATTGTATACTGATCTAATGCAACCGATTGTTGGTTAAGCATCAAGCTAACATTATCAACATTATCAATCTGCACATTAAATGGTGGCGTACCTAATAACTTGTAATCTCCGCGATTCTGACTGCCGTTCATCAAGCTGCTGCCCGATGCATCCATGATGCTGATCGTGGCAGTATCAGTCAGTTTGACCTCTAATGAGGCACTGCTCATACTCTCACTACCACCCAGATTCAGTGCGGAACCGGACGCACCGACCCCACTAGACTGATTATTGATTGCGGCCCCTTGCGCTTGCTCTGCTGCGGATATGTCTTCGGCGACTGGTGCAGGGTCTTGGTTGTCTTTGCTAGCATTACTGACCATACGAAACAAGAACACCGCTAAGATAATTAATGCAATCACTGCCACAATCAACAACGGGTTAAAGCGAATCCGATTATGAGTATCACGCTGTAACGTGCCCATTGGCTGCAGTGGTGAATCGATGTTGTTCACCGAACGCGACTTGAGCTCGTTCGGATAAGCGGCATCAAAACTACTCACGACTTGTACCGGATCTAAACCTAAAAACTTAGCATAATTGATCGCAAAACCACGAGCAAAAGCCGCTTGTGGTAGCTCAGAAAAGTTTTCACTTTCTAGCGCCTGCAAATGGCGCTTTAAAATAAACAGCTCGGCTGCCGCGTCCTCTAAGCTCACTTGCTGAGTTTTGCGGGCTTGCTGCAACATGGCACCAAATGAGCCTTGAGCGTTAGATTGATGATTTGATGGTGGGGTGGTCATTTCCATGGTGCCTCTGGATTGTTAAGCCAAGTCTTAAGTTGTTTTGCTTCATCGCTTAGCGGATAAGCAGACAAAAGCTGCTGCGCTAACTGCTGACGCGTCGTTTTATTATTTTGTGCTGCAGCAAGTTTGATACCTTGTAACAGCAAGCGCGGGCTAATACCTTGACCTTGCACTAGTATCAAAGTCTCATCATAAAGAAGCTGTGCTTGCTGAACACGCTGCTGCGCTAGTAGCAAGTCCACCAACTCAATATGGGCAATTAAACTGCTACGATTAGAGTCTAATACTCGCAAAAATACTTTAGCAGCGGCAGTACGGTCATCTAGCTGAAGATAGGTACGCCCTAAGTTTTCAAGGGCACCAATGCGACCTTCATAACCCAGTGCCGAACCTGCAATCTCAAACTGCGCCACTGCTTCGTTATAGCGTTTCATCTGAGATAGGTACACGCCGTAATTGTTGCGCGCCTGCTCAAAATCATTATCGAGCGCGATCGCTTTCTTAAAATATTGATCCGCTTTTTCAAGATTGATACGGCTGCCTTCTTGCTGCAGTAAAACGCCCATCATATCATAGGCCGGCGCGTATCGGTTATCGGCCGCAAAAGCTTTTTCTAGCTGCCGCTGGGCCGTGTCAAGCTCGTTTTTTCGGATATATTGCGCGGCGAGTGAAGTACGAATGCGCGCAATTTTTTGCGTATCTAGGTTACGGTTATTACTCGGTTGCGTCAAGGTTTGATAGCTTATGCCACCAGTTAAGTCGTTAGTTGGGGTGTTTTGGCACCCTGTTAATAACAGTGGCAGCAACACACTTGCAAGCATAATGCGCTTTGATCGACCTATCTGGTTATAAATCCTTGCCCCAAGCCTAAACCCATTAGTTGATAAACAAAAGTGTTCTTGAGATTTAAACTGACCAGAATACCTACCAGAATACCTATAAGTCATCATCATAACCGCCATCATAAAACTGTAAACTGTAGTTCAGTACTTTGACTCACCGAGGCATAAGTTTAATAGATTTAGAGCCATTAAGTACAATTTAGTTGTTATTAATCACTATGGCTACATTTTTATTACGGTTAAGAGGGATAAAAGACAGCTGAGTACTTATATCAAGCTCTCTTTAGACGTTTTCACGGTCTTTAATGCTCTGCTGCCATTTGGCTGAACGTCTGGTACGATCAGCCACCTGCCCGACCAGCTGACCACAGGCCGCATCGATATCGTCACCGCGCGTTTGGCGAATAGTGCAGACAAAACCCGCCTCACTCAGGATATTGCTAAAAGAATGAATACGATTATTACTAGATTTGTCGTAACCCGCATGTGGAAAGGGATTGAAAGGGATTAGATTAATTTTACTGGGCAGACCTGCTAGCAAGGTTACTAGTTGATGGGCATGCTCATCATGGTCATTGACCCCATTTAGCATGACATATTCAATAGTGACATGCTTTTTATGGCGCGGATTAACATCGTAGACATAATTTTTTGCGGCAGCTATAAGCTCTACTAGGGGATACTTTTTATTGATCGGTACCAGCTCATTGCGCAACTCATCATTAGGCGCATGTAGAGAGATCGCTAACGCCACATCGATATCTTGTGCCAACTTATACATTTTGGGTACCACACCCGAAGTCGATAAGGTCACGCGGCGCTTGGATAAACCATAAGCATGGTCACTCAACATCAGCTCCATTGAACTAACTACCGGCTGATAATTTAATAACGGCTCACCCATACCCATCATCACCACATTGGTAACTTGATTATGCCATAAGCTGTGGTCAACACCCGCTAAACTGTCCTGATCATCGGTCATATAAGAGGCATTAGCGACCCATAACTGCCCCAGAATCTCAGAAGGAGTTAAGTCACGCTCAAAGCCCTGCTTGCCGGTACTACAAAAGCTACAGTCCAATGCACAACCCACTTGCGAAGAGACGCACAAGGTCTTACGACCATTGATTTTGCTGTCATCCGCCGGTATTAATACGGTTTCGACTAACGAGCCGCCGGTGACTTCAAACACCCATTTACGCGTACCATCATCACTATATTGACGATGAATAACTTTTGGTGGAACAACACTTGCATAGGCTGACAATTTATCGCGCAAGCCTTTGCTTAGATTAGTCATCTGCTCAAAGTCAGTGACCCCTTGCTGATAAATCCATTTAATCACTTGCGTGGCACGAAACGGCTTTTCGCCGATACTCTTAAAGTAATCAGACAATTGCGCTTGGGTCATGCCCAATAGATTGGTTTTTGCCTGCGCCTCATCTAATAGCTTGATACTATTATTGCGTTTAGCTGGGGTATGCGCTTGTACTGGCTGAGCGGGCGTGACCGTAGTGGTAACATTATTATTAGTAGTAGCATTATTATTAGTAGTAGCATTAGTGGTGGTGCTGGTGGTTGACATAATCGGTGACCTGTTGGCATAAAGCCGGTTGGCATAGAATAATCTATGCAATATAGGGGTGCATGAGCAATCCATTAGCAGCGCAGCGCTAGTAACTTATAATTTTAGGTATATTTTATATCTTATCGGTTTATACATAAATATTTCATAAGACGTAATGCTGATAAAGGATTGATAACGCTGATTAAATGAGCAATAAAAGTAGTACATTTACTCATTATGCCTGCTTATCATGAAGGGCATTAAAGTAAATTTCAATAAAAAACACTTCTTAGTACCATTTTAGTACCATTAATAATAGATGAAACGGCCTATACCCTCTTGAGTATAAGCCGTCTTGCGGTACTGTTAATCATTACTACTAATAGCGATTAACGCGTACGAGCACAAACTTCGTCATCATTGAAGAAGTAGCTGATTTCGCGTTGAGCTGATTCGGCTGAATCTGAACCGTGAACCGCATTTTCATCGATGCTGCTAGCAAAGTCAGCACGGATAGTGCCTTCATCAGCATCTTTTGGGTTGGTAGCACCCATGATTTCGCGATGCTTAGCAATAGCGTTTTCGCCTTCTAATACTGATACCAATACTGGACCTGACATCATAAAAGATTTTAGGTCATTGTAAAATGGACGCTCAGCGTGCTCAGCATAGAAGCCGCCAGCTTTTTCATCATCAAGCTGTTGCATTTTAGCCGCAACAATTTTTAGACCGGCTTGTTCAAAACGGCTATAGATAGCACCGATGTGATTGCCAGCAACAGCGTCAGGTTTGATGATAGATAGCGTGCGTTCGTTAGCCATAAAAGGCTCCTAATAAATAAAAAGATGATGATAAGGGGTTAATGTTGTCTTTGATCATCGCGCTGAGGTCACTGACTAATGTGCTACCAATGCGGGCACCTCAGAGCCATAGTGAAACAACGGTTAAACCGCTACAAAAAAGACCCGTTAAAATCGTCCACGGCGTACTTTAGGCGAGTCTAACGCTGTAACAGAGTGGTGGTTATTTTACTAAGCGCGTGATTGCTGCCTATTATAATGATTAAGGCTATAAATGCTAGGGGCAATTTATAATCATAGCTTGCTTAAGGGTAAACTTAGCATCCATTATTTATTAATAGTCCCTTTTTAAGTTATTATTTCAGTTCCTATGGTTAAAATACCTTAAAAACGCGACGGTACTGCTGGTATCAGCTTTTTGCAGCCTCTGTCTGCGTAGGCACAGCAAGCAAGAACAACGTATGCCAGCAGTAGGTTATATATCGATATTACTTTTCATTGACTATACTTCAGCTCCTGTTTATTAAACTCTTATAAAACTGACTCAGAAAATAGCTTACTGCTGATAACACTGTGGGAAAACAAAAACCCCAGCACAATGTACTGAGGTTTTGCGTTATCATTAAACAATCACAGTCTAATAATGACTGTTTATTCTACTTACACGTCATACGGGTCACGTAGTACGATAGTCTCATCACGCTCTGGGCCAGTTGAAATAATATCAATCGGACAATCAATCAATGCTTCGATACGTTTAATATACTTTTTAGCGTTTTCAGGCAAATCGTCATAGTTAGTAATGCCAACTGTGGATTCGCTCCAGCCTACAAGAGTTTCATATTTTGGTGTGACAGACTCGTAGAACTCCGCATCATGCGCGCCTGCACATTCAGTTTCCGGTAGCTCGTAGCCGACCCCAATCCGCAGTTCTTCCAGACCATCTAAAACGTCAAGTTTGGTCAGGCAAATACCTGATAGTGAATTGAGTACCACTGCACGACGTAGTGCTGCAGCGTCGAACCAACCACAGCGACGGGCACGGCCAGTAGTCGCACCGAATTCACGGCCAACTTTGGCTAAATGGGCGCCAACATCATCAAACAATTCAGTGGGAAACGGACCGCTACCCACGCGGGTGGTATAGGCTTTAGTAATACCCAAGACATAGTCTAAATATAGTGGACCAATACCAGTACCGGTAGACACCCCGCCTGCGGTAACACTTGAGCTGGTCACAAACGGATAAGTACCATGATCGATATCTAATAGCGTACCCTGTGCCCCTTCGAACATTAGGTTTTTACCGGCGCGGCGTAATTGATCTAACTCTTCGGTCACGTCAGTAACCATATCTCTGATTTCTTCTTTCCACTCTTGGCACAGCTTATAAGTCTCGTCAAAATCAATCCCTTCAACTTTATAATACTGAGTCAACTGGAAGTTATGATATTCAATGAGGTTACGTAGCTTTTCTTCTAGGTCATCACGGAACAAATCTACAAGCTTGATAGCACGGCGCGCCACTTTATCTTCGTAGGCTGGGCCAATACCACGACCGGTCGTACCGATTTTACCACTACCACGTTTGGCTTCACGGGCTTGGTCTAATGCCACATGATAAGGCATAATAAGTGGACAGTTAGGCGAAATACGCAAACGCTCACGAACGGGTACATTATTAGCCTCTAACTCTTTCATCTCTTTAAGCAAGGCGTCAGGGGCTAACACTACCCCATTACCGATGAAGCAAGTAACGCCTTCACGTAGAATGCCTGATGGAATTAAGTGTAAGACGGTGGTTTTGCCATCGACAACTAGTGTGTGACCCGCATTATGGCCACCTTGAAAACGCGCCACTGCAGCGGCTTTTTCAGTAAGCAAATCAACGATCTTGCCTTTACCTTCATCGCCCCATTGGCTACCTAAAACTACGACATTCTTACCCATGATCAATCCCTACTATTATGTATTGAGGTGTACGCTAATAATTTAAATGTTAACAATAACTTAGCTTTAAAATTAATAACAAGCTAAAAAATAATACTGTGCTTTAACGATAATAAATCTTGATTGTAAACTACTTATATAAGCAGCTTTTAACTAAATAACTTTTAACTAAACGGCTTTTAACTGCCACTGCTGATCAATAAGACTCAAACGATGTGTGAGATCTACAGGGCAATCGTGAACGTCTAGTGGCATGGTGACCTGATAGCCTTGCTGACGTAAGCTGGCAACCTGCTGCTGCAATGCTTGAGTTTGCGCATTGTCTGCACTATTGATGGCCTCATAATCGACCACTACCACTGTCGGCTGATCAAGGTGAACATGAGCCAGTAAACGGCTCACATCCATACTGAAGCCAGTCGCAGCGCGCGGCTGTTTGCTATAGCTTTGCAAGCCATCAAAGCGCCCACCACGTACTAACGGCTGAGTCTCGCTATTAATATAGCCATTAAACACAATACCCGTGTGATAGTGATAGCCTGAAAGCTCAGTGACATCGATGCTCACTTGACACTGCCACTGATCTTGCAAGTGTATTGTTAGACGTTGTAATTCATCGATAGCCTCGGCAATCAATAGGTCTTGCTGGGCGGTGTCTGACAGCTTAGTTAATAGCTGGGCCATATCATGACCAAAACGTGCTAACACATAAAAATCATTACCCATTGGCAATGCTTGGCAGACACTCTTTAGTTCTGGCAAATTCTTATTAGCATATAAATGCATCAACTGCTTAGTGTCATCATCTGACAGCTGGGCCAATACTGCTAGGCGTTTAAATATGGCCACATGACCTAAATCCACATGCAGCGCAGCGCTCATGTTTAAGCTATCTATCATTGCAAATAACACATCTATCAGTTCAATATCGGCGCTAAGTGAGGCGCAACCAAATATCTCGGCGCCCAACTGTAATGGCGTACGCGAGCCAAATAAACCTGATGGTAAGGTATGAATGACATCGCCAGCATAGCAATAACGCGCAATGCCCGTGCCACCATGATGCGAATCTATACGTAAAATCTGTGGGGTAATATCAGCACGCACGCCCATCAAGCGACCACTAAGCTGATCGATAATTTTAAAAGTTTGTCGCTTCAAATCTTCGGAGGCATTACTTAATAATGACTCAGTAAATTCAATCATTGGCGGGCAAACCAACTGATAACCATAAGTAATCAGCTGCTGAGTAAGTCGGTGACGTAGTACTTCTTGCTTTTGAGCATCGTCAAACAATACATCAACCACACCATCAGGGAGCAACCAACTATTGGCAACTTCGGCAGCAAAATTACTCAGATAAGGAAGACGATTGGGTACGGTACTATTATCAGCATACTCATTAGCCATAGCAGTAGCGGCTTTATGCGTAGCATTCGATGGGGCGGCGTTAGCGGAATCAGAACTGACAGACACAATAAATCCTTGTTTGGCGTATCGCTTACCAAAAAACGCAGTATTATAGGGTTATATTTATGATTAGATCACTACTAATGAGTACGTTATTTTTTTTAGCGCACAACACCACAGGCCTAATTATCATAAACAAACTAGGTAACACCCAGAGGGTGAGTAATAAATATTAATATAAGACTAGATTAAGACGATAAAACAACTGTATTAATGCGATAAATAATCAAGGCACTTCATATTCAAGTTTAGCATAGCAGCTAAGTTTCGCCTAGTCACAATTAGCGCTAATGTTTAACTGAATCGTTACTCACCATCAGCTCAATTGACTAACATTAGCACTATTTACTCACAGTGATTAACTGATTTTTGAACATTCATTAAAATATGTATTTGATAGTCATATAGCGTTTATAAGACAATTAGCAAACGGCGTAGCACTTATCTATAACGGTCACTACCGGTACTATTTGGACTACGTCTTCATCGCAAACTCATGTTACACTAACGCATAATTTTATCTTGGAAGCCTTATGTCATCTGACTACCATCCCAATCCCGCTATCAACCAAACCAACGTGCTAGGTACTGAACTGGCCAGCTGTTGCTTCGACCCTATCACTGGCTATTACCGTAACGGTTTTTGTCATACCGGTAACCACGATGTCGGCCAACACACTGTTTGTGTCAAAATGACCAGTGCATTTTTAAACTTTTCGGCCAGTAATGGTAACGATTTGATTACCCCACTTCCGGAATATAACTTTCCTGGCTTGAAGCCTGGCGACTATTGGTGTATCTGCGCCCTACGTTGGGTTGAAGCGCTAGACTTCGATATTGCACCGAACATAAAGTTAGAAGCCTGTCACGAAAGCTTATTATCGTTAGTCGATATTGAGACTTTGAAACGTTACGCCCTATAAAGTTGTGCACTGCAATAAAATATAGGTGGTGGTTTAAAAGCACTTATTAATGGCTTAACTTTTAGACAGTTATTTATATTGGACAGTCATTTATACTTAGTCATCGAAACAATGCTTGACTGTTTTTGTGGTGTTTACTTGTGATTATTTTTTATACTTAGCTTAAGGGAGGGTGTATGAATTACGATGACGACCAACTGGTCAAAACGACAGCTCGCATCACCCCTGAATCTAATGTCAACCACACCTATTCTGATAGGGATGATGATCGCTCCTACCTCGATTACGACAGTTATATCTACGGTGATGCCGACGCGACACCCGAAGATACTATTGAGACCATGACTGTTTATGACCCAGACTCTGAACGCTATGAAGACATTGATGTGTCAAGTGCCGATGAGATCGTCAACTGCTATGCCTATTCTCGTAAAACTGGAGAGCAGCTTGACCAATTAGCACTTAGCGATGTCAGTAAAGCGCTAACCAATAGTGGTCAGTTTATTTGGCTCGGTTTATACGACCCCAGTTTGCAAACTATCGCTAAAGTGCAAAGCGCATTTGATTTACATGAGTTAGCGATTGAAGATGCATTCGCTGATCATCAGCGCGCTAAAGTCGAAAACTATGACAACGATACGATATTCTTAGTCATACGTACTGCGAAACTTGAAGACAATATTATTCGTTACGGTACGACCGCGATATTTATGGGTAAAAACTACCTCATTACTATTCGTAATGGTCCGTCGAACTCCTACACGCCAGTGCGTGAACACTGTAACCGTCGCCCTGAGAAGCTGCGAATGGGACCGATTTTTGTCTTACACGCGATTCTTGACTTTATTGTCGATAACTATATGCCGGTTACCGATCGCTTAGGCAGCTACTTACGGGAGCAAGAACGCAATATTTTTACTTACGAGTTTAATAAAGAGACTCTAAAAAAGTTATATGAACTAAAGTCACAGCTGGTACATATGCGGGCGGTCATTTTACCAGTACAAGACATCTGTAGTTTTTTTATCAATCATCAAAAAAGTGACTTGGTCTCACCATTTTCTCATGCTGCCAAGCCTTACTTCCGTGACGTCAATGACCATTTATTGCACTCTTTAGATGCGATTAATGGACTTAATGAAATGCTCAGTGTGGTAATGAATACCTACTTAGCAATGGTTAATATGGGACAGAACGAAGTGGTACGTAAACTTGCCGCCTGGGCCGGTATCTTGGCGGTACCAACCGCCATAGCCGGTATTTATGGCATGAACTTTGACTTTATGCCTGAGCTACACTGGAAATTCTCTTACCTCGTCATTATGTTATTTATCGGCTCGTTATGTAGTTATTTATACTATAACTTTAAAAAACTGGGCTGGTTATAAGTGTCGATTAATTAATATAGGATTCAACTGACAGCCAAACAGCGCATAATTTCAGCACAAAAAAAGAGCTACCATTGTTAGCTCTTTTTTTGTGCATTTTTGGTGGTACCACTTCTTTATTGTGCCACATTACAAGCTTCAATCATCACTCACGACGATGTTTCGTACTATTATCAAGTGCCTCAGCGTTATCAGGAAGAAGCGGTTTGGTACGGTATTCTGCATGCTGACTGTCCAGATTGTCTTCTGTGTCCAGATTGTCTTCTGGACGACCAAACATTTTTGCTGTCCAAGTGAGCACTACAATAGAGACGCTCAATGCCATAATAGCCACAGAAATCGTTGCCAGCAACCACAGATGAAAGTAGTCTGATACCGCCTGCACATCAACAACCAAATGTCGTGACAAGGCCGTTATGGCAATAAATATCAAAAACTGTACCGGCAAACGATGAGTCTTGAAATAAATACCAATCATTGCTAGCAGTTCAAGATAAATGAATAACATTAGGATATCTTCTAAATCTGCTGAGCCTTTTTGGACAATCACGATAAACTCTTTGCCCGCGGTCCAGACCACCACCACACTAATCAAAAGTAAGATAATGTAATGGCATATATCGACAAACTCTCTGCCGATATGTTGTAGTCGCTCATGAATACCTACGTTTTTTTTAGCCATTTTAGAACCTGTCAACTTGGGCGTGGTCGGTTCAGCCTGAGACTCTGTCGCTTCAGGCTCCTGATTTTTATCTAATGGCAATTTCGGGTCGGATGAGTGACTCATTAGTCGATCATACTGACATCGAGACCGGCTGCTTTTTCAGCAGCAGTGACCGTTTGGCGGATAAGAGTATTGATCGTCATCGGCCCCACACCGCCCGGTACTGGGGTATAAGCGCTAGCAATATCTGACACACCGCGCATTTCAATATCACCCACGCCGCCGTTATCAGTCGGGTGAAAGCCCGCATCAATGACCACAGCACCAGTTTTAATCCAGTCCGCTTTAATCAGTTCAGGCACACCTACTGCGCCAACGATAATGTCAGCACGCTTCACATGAGCAGCCAAATCTTGAGTTCTTGAATGACATATAGTCACGCTACAGTTCGAATTTAATAACATCATCGCCATTGGCTTACCTAAGATGGGGCTACGGCCTACCACCACGGCTTCTTTACCCGCAAGCTCAATATTATAATGACCCAATAGATGCATAATGCCCTGTGGAGTACATGAGCCAAAGGCGGACTCTTGCATACTCATGCGCCCAAAGCCAAGGCAAGTCACCCCATCAACATCTTTTTTAGGATCAATTTTCTCAAAACAAGCGCGTTCATTAACATGATCAGGTACCGGATGCTGCAGCAGGATACCGTGCACATCAGGGTTGTCATTCAGCTCATTTATCTTAGCTATAAGCTGCTCTGTAGTCGTACTATGCGGCAGCTCTACCTTAATGGATTTCATGCCAACCCGCTTACAGGCATTGCCTTTCATACGAACATAAGTCGCAGAGGCCGGATCTTCACCGACTAATATGGTCGCTAAGATTGGTGTACGCCCCGTTTTGTCCTTAATAGCGTCCACTCGCGTGCGTAATTGCTGTTCTATTTGTGTAGCAAGTGCTTTGCCGTCCAAAACGGTGGCGGATCCTTCGGCAGTTGACGACTCTTTAGCAGTTGACATGATGACTCCAATAGAGGATAAGATAAAAAATAAAGACAGCGCGCAAACATCTTACATGGCTGTCTTATCCTTAATGAGCGGTTGATTAAGCATCGTATTGTACCTGCCTAAGCCCAAAAATCCTAGGATTCGCTATAACTTGATTGCTTGCTAAGACCTAACAAGGCAGAATAAAGCCAGTATACAACCACTACACTTAACCTTAGTTCTTGCTTGGCTCCAAAGTAATCGCAAATCCAATCAGTGCTTATGCAGCGATGTGTTATTCAGTTAACAGTGTATTAGGTTAGCTACTTTCTAGAGATGAGCTGTCGTTTCGTAACCATACTTTCTATAAATGCACTTTCCTAGATATGCTTTTATGAAGCCATATTACTGGCAGTAAGAGTCCGCAGTTAATGTCTAGTGTGTTAGTAACACGTCAAAAAACCAGTTATTGATCATTATTTTATAATAACCAACAGACACAAAAAAACCCCAAACAATCTAATGTCTGAGGCGAAACTTGCTTAAACTCAAAGTCTAAATTCGTTTTAACTTTTTACTAAATATGGCGCAGCGGACGGGACTCGAACCCGCGACCCCCGGCGTGACAGGCCGGTATTCTAACCAACTGAACTACCGCTGCTTAGGTCGTTTTTAGCGTCTTATCCTTATAATCAGGACCCACTCGCTAAAGAGTGGTGGGTGATGACGGGTTCGAACCGCCGACATTCTGCGTGTAAGGCAGACGCTCTACCAACTGAGCTAATCACCCTGAGAAGCGTTAAAAAATTGCATTGCAATTTTAGCTTCGCAAGTGAAATTCTTTAAATAGAATTTCTTAAAGCGTAAACTAACGAAGCACTGCTTCGTCCGAGCGCAAGAGAATTTACATTTTCGTAAATTCTAAAAACTCAGCACCTACATAACGTAGGTATTTATCCGCAAGTGAAATTCTTTAGATAGAATTTCTTAGAAGCTTTGCTATCTAAAGGTGTCACACTCTAGAATCATAAAACAACCTAGAACTGTTTAAAGCCCCTTGCTGTGGGTGTGTATTATATACACTTACACCTGCCTGTCAAATATTATTTGCCTTTTAACAGGCTATTTTTCGTATTGTTACTGACTATACTGACAAGCAGTTGTTTTCGTTAAGTTTATATTTTTGTAGATCATAGTGGATATTTACTATTTATCAGCTGCTGCTGCTAGTGCCTGTTCGATATCACCCTTCATAGATTCAGGTTTAGTCGTTGATGCATAACGATCTATGACCTGTCCATCACTACCGACTAAAAATTTGCTGAAATTCCATTTAATACCGTCCGTTATTACCCCACCTTTTTGTTCCTTTAGCCAATTGAATATTGGATGGGCATCACTACCATTAACGTCTATTTTTGCCATCATAGGAAAACTTACGCCATAATTCTTTTGGCAAAATTCGCCAATCTCGTCATTACTACCCGGATCTTGACCACCAAATTGGTTACAAGGAAAGCCAATGACTGTCACGCCTTGGTCTTTATACTCTTGGTGTAATGCTTCTAAGCCCTCAAACTGCGGGGTAAATCCACATTTGCTAGCGGTATTAACAATCAACAATACTTGACCTTGATAATCAGCAAATGCTTGCGATGTACCGTCCATACGTTCAGCTGTAAAATCGTAAATGCTACTCATAACTTATCCTTAGTTTATGATCTTCATCGTCTGATGAGGTGTTTTAAAAGCGTATTTAATTAGCGTTACTAGCCTAGATGATATTAATGCTAAGAGTTGGTAGAGAGATGTTATCAATCTCCCTACCAACTGCTGAATCACAATAGAAGCCGTCTCTACTTATTTACTTACTTAGTCACTCTTGCACTGACTTGTTATTGACGGGCTTTTATACTACCACTACTTTTCAGTTTTATCTAAATCTATAGAGACTGAGTTGATGCAATAGCGCATACCGGTGGTCTCTTGTGGGCCATCAGGGAAAACGTGACCTAGATGCGCACCGCAATTGCTACAGGTGACTTCGGTACGACGCATACCTAAAGAGTCGTCAACGTGCTCGTCGATAGCTTTGTTGTCGATACCTTGGTCAAAACTCGGCCAGCCACAACCGGCATCAAACTTGCTGCCAGCATCAAATAAGTTAGCGCCACAGCCTTTACAGCGATAGACACCCTCATCTTCAGTATCATTATAAACACCAGTAAATGGACGCTCTGTACCTTTCTCACGCATCACATGATATTCATCAGCACTCAGGCGCTGCTTCCAGTCCGCTTCGGTCAGTTGGGTAATCTCTTCTTTGCTAAGTTGGTTGTCTTGCATGATTGATCCTTATTTAATTATGTATTGTCTGATCTGCTATAACTTTTTTATCGTCATCATTAGTAATTTATGATAGCAATGCGCTCTATCTGTTGGTTTTTAACCAGTATTCAAGTGCTAGCGCCATCCTTTATTGTTGGCGTTGTATAGCGATATAGACAATTAAGATATAGCAATTGCTTTTGATTATGCAATAAATAGACGCTGATGTTTACCAAATCCACACGTGCCAGAATGAGTAGTAATATGGGCGGTAATATGAGTGCTAAGGCCCTGCTTAATAAGCAGTTAAGTACGACCATATAGTGGCAATAGTAAAGCTTATATGAGAATTAGGCAAAGCGGTACTGAGAGCAATGCTGTTAGAACACACAGTTTTAATGCAAGTTTTTCTTGCATTAAAAATTATTGTAAAATACTTGCATTTCGCTACTCAATGCAATAATATCTTGCATTAGGTAATCGAGTTAACTTATTCGTTCAACACCATACTTATTGCAAAATTATTATATTAGAAAAGAAGGCTTGGATAATTATGGATAATGACCAACGCAAACAAACACAAGCCGAACGCTTAGTAAAACTACGCCGTGATAAAGGCCTTACCGCTGAGCAGTTGGCACAGGCCATGACAGAGGCTGGCGCGAAGGTCAGCCGAGGTGCTATCTCTAACTGGGAACGGGGTATCAATGGTATCGTCTCCTCAAAGCTGCCTACTCTTGCGCGCATATTGGGCTGCACTGAAGGCTATCTGTTACGCGGTGATCTTCATAATGACCTTGGTTATACTCTTGACGCTAATGCTAATACTAATACTGGTTTGAACACGCCTAACAGTGCAGAAAGTGACAACCTCACTCATGTCGTGCCAGCAGACACCCCTCTTAAGAACAAAAATCAGCCGCAAGCCAGTACTTTGGCAATAGCAGCTGACAACCGTAAAAACTCACAAAACAATACTATGGATAGTAACTCTATGAGTGCATTAAAAAAATCTGATAAATTACAGAACGTCTGCTATGACATCCGTGGTCCACTATTACAAACGGCCAATAAGATGGAAGCGGAGGGTCAGAAAATTTTAAAGCTCAATGTGGGCAACCCAGCTCCTTTTGGCTTTGAGGCACCACATGAGATTCTCCGTGATGTCGCTATGAACTTGCCTGAGGCCACCGGTTACTCAGACTCGCAAGGGATCTTTGCAGCGCGTAAAGCCGTGTTGCAATATTATCAAGCAAAAGGGCTACTGTCGGCAGTCGACGTACGTGACGTGTATTTGGGTAACGGCGTTTCTGAGCTGATTGTAATGACTATGCAAGCGCTAATGAATGATGGTGATGAAGTATTAATTCCCATGCCAGATTACCCGCTATGGACAGCAGCAGCTAACCTTGCGGGTGGTACAGCAGTGCATTATCGCTGTAATGAAGAAGACAATTGGCATCCTGACATCGAAGATATCAAGTCAAAAATTACCAGTAAAACCAAAGGTATTGTGGTCATCAATCCCAATAACCCCACAGGCGCGCTATACTCTGATGACATTCTCAAGCAAATTATCGAAGTGGCTATAGAGCATGACTTAATCATCATGGCTGATGAGATCTATGATCGGGTGTTATATGACGATATGGTTCATACCCCCATCAGTACCTTGACTGATGAGGTGCTGGTCTTATCCTATAACGGTCTATCAAAGTCGCACCGTATTGCTGGGTTCCGTGCCGGCTGGCTGATGGTATCGGGTAGAACACATCACGCTACCGACTTTATTGAAGGCTTAAATATGCTGGCCTCCATGCGCCTGTGTTCTAACGTACCCGGACAATATGCGATCCAAACGGCGATGGGTGGCTATCAAAGCATGAAAGACTTGACCTCAAAGAAGGGCCGTCTCTATAAGCAGCGTGAATTGGCTATCTCACGGCTGAATGCGATTCCAGGCATCTCTTGTACCATGCCCCAAGGTGCCTTCTATTGCTTTCCAAAAATGGACCCTAGCGTTTACCCTATCCAAGATGACATGCAGTTTATGATGGAATTATTACTCGAAGAAAAGGTCCTCATGGTGCAAGGTACCGGCTTTAACTGGAATGTGCCTGATCATTTCCGCGTGGTGTTCTTACCTAACTTACATGAGTTAGAAGATGCCATGGATCGCTTGGATCGCTTCTTTGCGAAAAAACGCCTGCAATTTGGTACGAACTCAGCTGCTTAGTCCGGATTCAGCTGTTTGGTAAGGGCTAAGTAATCGTTATTGAGGTCGAGATCTAACTCTAAACCTTATTAGCTTGTCCATAAAAAACGCTTATTGGTAATATACCAATAAGCGTTTTTTATGCTTTGTTCTGACCAGTGATGCTGTGCAGTGGCAACAATTTATAGTGACCAAAAAAGTCACTACACTTTTAGCGAGCTACAAAGCCCGTTAGAAAATTTGTTTTAAAATTATATAGCTAACGGCGGACAACGAGGCTGCGACCGGTAAGGTGATTATCCATGCCAGCCCAATAGGCTTCATCAAGGCCCAATTGGTATCTCTATTAACGATACCAATGCCTAAAACGGCACCAACTAAGGTATGGGTACTTGATACCGGTAGACCCATGGTTGATGCGCCCATTACCACGGCAGCTGCTGCTAATTCGGCTGAAAAACCAGACGCTGGGTGCATCTTGGCCAAGTTAGTACCGACCGTCTGAATGACTTCTTTACCAATGAACCAAAGACCAACGATCAGCGCCACACCAAAGGTCAACATCACCGCTGGTGGTACCGCTGCCTGAGTCGCAATGGTATTGGTACGAATAACATCCATGATCGCAGCAAAAGGACCGACTGCGTTGGCAATATCATTCGAGCCATGACTGAACGCAAACGCTGATGCGGTAAATACTTGCATCCAGCTGAACATAATAAAAGTCGCTTTGGTAAGATCTTCTTTATGCTTACCGCGGATACTTTTGGTATAGATAAAGGTGGCAAGCCAAACCAGCGCACCCACCATGCCCATGAATAAGAAGCCATGCAAGGTCGTGAGATTACTATTGACGTTTTTGAGGCCTTTAAAGACCACTAACGAAGTCATGACCACCCCGCCCATAGCGGCAATAATAGGTACCCATTTTTTTAGTGCTTTTAAAGTATCGAGACCATTACGCTCATGTTCAATCTCATAAAGGTTTTTATAATAGTCGGTTTCTAAATCTTCAAGCGTACAATCATCATCTTTATAGATGTCCTGATCGCGCAGCATCGCTGAGGTATACGATAGTTGCAGAGACTCTGACAAGCCATCGAAGAATTCTTTATGGTCTTTCTTTAAAGTTCTCTTGTCTATTTTTAATTCAGCAATATGGGCTTCGGTCTTGTCATTATAGTCAATAATGTTTTTCTTAATTTGTCCATAAAGTAAGTAGGCCAACACACCACCTAATAGTGGCGATAATACCCACGACATGGCAATTTGACCAATAGTTCCCCAGTTAACTGTCGATAATGCAGTCTCGGCACCACCCAAATCAAAACCTAAAACAATAGAACTACCGATTACACCACCGATGATGGCATGCGTTGTAGACACGGGTAAGCCTTTACGAGTGGCAAATAGTAGCCAAAATGCCGCCGCAATCAATGCAGAAAGCATCACATAAATAAATTGGTTGGGTGAGACCGCTAAACCGTCTAAGTCAACGATACCTTTGCGAATGGTATCAGTCACTTCACCACCGGCCAGCACTGCTCCTGACACTTCAAATATTGCCGCTATCACTAGTGCTTGGGGAATGGTCAAGGTTCCGGCACCTACTGAGGTACCAAAGGAGTTGGCGACGTCATTACCACCAATATTGAAGGCCATGAAAATACCAAACGCGGTGGCCATGACAAATAGCAGCGTTTGCTGATGCATGGTGTAATCAAGACCCCACCATAAGAAATAGCTGGTCATTGCAATCAGTAAAATGGCAAAAAATAGATTCATTTTCATAGTGCCAACTTGTTCGGTCGGCTCTGTAGAACTACTGCTAATACCCATAGGTTAATACGCCCTGCGTAAGCTTATTAAAAATTATGCGATTGATAACGTGGCTATTACCGGTACTATGTCGAGTATCTGACGACAAGACCATCTAAGCCGTATGATTTTTTCTAGCAATAATATGTTGAAATATGATATTAAAATACGATATTGAACTGAGCTTTTAAATTAAAAATTTGATTCTGATTCTATTTGAATGCAAGATAATACAGCCAGTACGGCAAGCGACATGTCATTAAGCCGCAAATCAAATGACCAAATCTTATGATTCAATCATCTTGCGGCTTAAATATTCTTGCGGCTGAAATATAGTATTATTGTGGCTTAAATATATAGTATGTGATGCTTTCAATCATGACGGGGTCATTTATAATCGCTAAAAGCTGGGACTTAATACCATTAACGATTGCCCGCTGTTATCACGCGCCTATTATATGAAATAAATGAACATAATGCATGATGATACTGCGAAATTTGTAACCGTAGCGGTATGGTTTTAATATTGCCCTAACAGTACACTGTTAGTTAGGCTTGATAAAAGAATAGTGCGCCTGATGGTGCGCCTGTTTGGCATCCGCCCTATTATGGTTATTTGTAGTGAATTGTCAAAGACAATCGTATCAATGATTGGTATTTAACGGTTCTGTAGTTAACCATTAAAGAATTATATTTTGGAAACTGCTGCTAACTGCTTAATAGCATGGTCTAGAACGTCTAGGCGTGCCTGACGCTTATCATTAGTCGCCACCACGCACCATGGCGCTGCTTTGGTGTCGGTACGCGCCAACATATCAGCAGCAGATTGCACATAGTCTGACCACTTGTCACGATTGCGCCAGTCATCATCGGTGAGTTTAAACTGCTTGTGCGGGGTATCATGACGGTCTTCAAAGCGCTCTAGTTGCTGTTGTTTGTCAATAGCCAGCCAGTACTTAATCACTAGGGTTCCGGCTGCTGTCAGATCTGCCTCAAAACGATTAATTTCATCGTAAGCGCGCTGCCATTCATAGTCATCCGCTAGCTGCTCAATGCGCTCAACCAAGACCCTGCCATACCAGGTGCGATCAAAGATGGCGATGCGACTAGGGCGATCGGCTTGCTCGTTGGGCAGCCGTGTCCAAAAGCGCCAGAGATACGAATGTTGACGCTCATAAAGCATGGGCGCACCAATATTATGAACCTGATATTCACGTGGATCGAGCGGTGCAACCAGCCTTTTGATGGCGCCGCCTTTGCCCGCAGCGTCCATACCTTCAAACGCAAAGACCACGTGGCGACCATCACGATTGCGTAATAATTTAGCCAATTTAGCCTGTTTAATGTCTAATTGCTCGTGATAGTCTGATTTATTCAGATCAGGATCATCGATATTTTTTAAAGTTTTGGGTATCTTGACAGGCTCAAATCTTGATAACTTTTGAGTCCTTGGTCCTGGTTTCAGCTTATCGTCTGACTGTATATCACTGTCATTATACGCAGTAGTATCAGGCGCCGGCAGGCTGCTACTACTTAATAGCGCGGTTTGCATCGCCTGCAGCACTGCATGACAAAAACGGGTCGCAGCTTGTGACTTATCACCGCCATCAATAATGATCCAGTCATCTTGTTGCTGTAACAAGCTAGTAGCGACTTGATTGAATCGCTCTAAAACCTCAGCCTTATGCCAGTCAATCTGATATAAAAATTGTGGATCTGCCTTCTCTTCACTTAAACGTTCTTGCAAGGTCTCAACCTCAACATGAAACCAACATTTTAGTAGTTTGGTTTGATTGGCATCGAGATCACGTTCAAACGTTTGTAGTTCAATGAGTTGTTGTTGCAAATAGTCTTGCCACTCAGCAACAGGTAACGCTTGCCACTCATCCGTTGGCTTATCTTTAGACTTTTTACTCAACTTTCTATTCGTATCTTCATTTTCACTACTAGTTGCCATGTGCATGACGTTATGTATCAAATCGGCATACCAATTACCAAAATAAACCATAACGTCGCCGTGACGCGGCATGGCCTTGGTATGTGCTTGCCAGAGTGGTTGGTAAGCCAACGGCGGATAACCAATGGTGGCCTCAACCTTTAGGAGGCGCGGATCCACCCATTGCCGCAGTTGCTTGACTGCGATACCCTTGCCGGCCTGCTCCATACCATTGACCAGCACCAATAAGCCAGTCGGTTTATTGCTGGTTGGCGGCGACTGTTGGCGCGTTGCTTGTAGGGCATATTGCGCCGTCACCAGCGCTAGCTTGAGCGTGTCTTTATCCATTGAAAACTGGCTTAAAGGGTTAGGTATTAAGCGCTGATTAACTACCTGCTCGCTAAATTGTGCACTTACCGCTTGTGGCGCTGCTTGTTCGGTAGTATTATTTTTTTTAGGCATATCTAGACTCGCTATGTTGTCATCAAATGATATGGTTATTGAACACCCTAATCGAATACCCTGATCGAATCGCTTAATCACTTAATAATAGCACTCACTTGGTGAGTAAATAGTGCCGCTATGTAGCAGTTTGGCATTTGTATTGTGATTTATTTTCTTTTAAAGTGGTCACTATAATAGTGGTATGCGTTACTGGTTAAGCTTACCAACAGTTTTATATTATTATTGGCTATTTTTATACTATTACAGGTTATATTGTTACTATTACTTTTTAGATCATCACCAGCTATGTAACTGGCTTAATAAGCCTGATTTTAAGACTAACGCTCTCAAAACCCAATGTTACCCACCGTTTATTTACACAGGATTCAACATCATGGCCGCTTTATCAGAGCTGCAACAGCATTTAACGCGTTATTGGGCGCTACCTTATCACGAAGACGCTAAGCTAAGGGACATTCTCAATGGCGTGCAAACATGGCAACGGGCACGTATTCAACGTACCCATAGTGCGCTGTTTGAGCAGCCAAAAAACCAAGCTATGGCGAGTTACTTTCTCACTCAACTATATGGTGGTGAAGAGTTTAAGCAATTGGCTGAGCAGCTAGCCCGTATTCTCCCTAAAGCAAAAAAGCTTGAGCGTCTCGCCAAAGAGTCAGCATTAGAAACGGGCAGTATGGCCATTCAGGCGTCTATTTTAGCGATTGAATTGGATTTGCATTTGGCTGAGTGGTTGGTTGCTCACGATTTGTCAGTGGATGAAGAAAATATACTAATGGCTTATCGCACGGTTGATGAGTCGAGTGCGCGGCGCATCCAGATTAATAACCTCAAAGACGTCTGTTATCGTACCGATAAGTATCTCAACTCGTTTATGCTAAAAAAGGCTTTCGCTTTAGCCAAAGGTACCGCCTATCGTCATAACTATCAGCCACTATATGACTTTATTAATGCCGGCTTCATTGCTATGAAACCGCTGGATAGCGTCAGCGAATTTATCGATTCTTTTTGCGAGCGTGAGCTGATGATTATTGACCAAGTACACGCGTCGGATAATGACGGCAAGACAGCCGCGTTTGGTGTATCATAACCTTATAATTTTAGTCTGACGACCATACAAAACAAGCAAACGGATGAACTAATGACTGACACTACAAATAACCATCTAAACGATAACTTAGACAGTACCCTAGATAATAACTTGGACAGTAACTTGAATAACAACTCAAATAAAAGTAGCGACCACGCTCCTCGCTACCCCAGCAGCAATGGTAATATCCAAGATAAATTGATTAGAGATAGTATTGCTCATAAGCAAAATATTACTGCCAAAGTACTAGCACGTCAAACCCCTGCGTTTAATGCGGTAGCAGAAAATGATAGTGGTGCTGACTTTACTCAAGTTCAGGATCTACCAACTGGAACACCGCAAGGCCAACAAACCAGTATGCCAAGTGGCAGTAGTAATCCGAACAACACTAGTAACCCGCAAACGCAAGCTACTAGCGCACAAAAAGCCTTTCATCAACGTGATGATATTAATAATCCGCATACAGCAGACACTGATGGCGAAGAAGAAACCCACTTTGGCTATAAAACCGTTAACAAGGCTGAGAAACAAGCCCGTGTGGCCGATGTCTTTACCTCAGTGGCCAAAAAATACGACATTATGAATGACTTGATGTCTTTTGGTATTCACCGTTTATGGAAGCGTTATGCCATCAGCTTATCTGGCGTTCGTGCCGGCCAGCACGTGCTTGATATTGCTGGCGGTACCGGTGATTTAGCCAAGGTATTTAGCCGTGAAGTGGGTCGCAACGGTAAAGTGGTGCTCTCTGATATCAATGCGGCCATGTTAGAAGTTGGCCGTGAACGCTTGATTAACGCGGGCTGTAATAACGTTGACTTCGTATTAGCCAATGCCGAAACCCTAGCACCATTCGACGACAATAGCTTTGACTTGTTGACCATTAGCTTTGGCCTACGCAATGTCACGGATAAAGAGGCCGCATTGCGCGCGATGTATCGTGTGCTCAAACCAGGTGGTCGTTTATTAATCCTAGAGTTCTCAAAACCTATTTTTGAGCCGTTATCCAAGGCCTATGATTTATACTCGTTCACAGCCCTACCGATAATGGGTAAACTGGTTGCTAACGATTCAGAAAGCTATAAATATTTAGCCGAGTCCATTCGCATGCACCCTGATCAGCAGACTTTAAAGCAAATGATGACGCAAGCAGGATTTGAGAGCTGTGACTATCATAATCTGACCGCTGGAATTGTGGCCGTACATCGTGGCTTTAAAGCGTAACGTTGAAATATAGGCAGATAGTGCAAGATTGTCATAAACAACAGACCCTAATTGCATGTGTGCCCCATTTCCACATGCTTAAATAATATGCGAGTATTTTATGCTGACTGTATTACTTTTGGCCGGTGCCGAAAAGCTAATTAATATTGCCATTGCTAGTGATGAAATCACTCAAGCGGGCCTTGCCCCGCTGGCTGGCAAAGTGCTACGACTGAATATAGTCATGCCGGAGATTCACATCGATGTTTTATTCAATCACGAACGTCTGCGTTTTGAGCCGGTGACTACTGACGGTGTGTTTGAACCAAACGGTAGCACTTTAGATGAACGCCAACGAGCAGGTTTTGATAACAGTCGTATAGGTCATAGTAGCCCTGACTGCATCATCACTGTCGACAATCCAGCCCAATTACTCAATCTAATGCGCGGCGCGGAAGGTAATTTGCCGATTGCGGGTGATTATAAAGTACTCATGCAGTTAAAACAGTTAATAGCTGGTTTTGACCCTGACATTGCTGGACAGCTTGAGCCCCTGATTGGCAGACCACTGGCCGGCCAATTACAGCTCCTTATCTCACAGCTCAAAGGCAGTTTTCGCCACAGCGCCAAACGTGCCTTTGATGATGTGAGTGACTGGGCGAATGACGTGTCAGGAAATAGTGTGCCTGATCCGGCTGAAAAAGCGCAAGCAAATGATTTGAAGCAACAAATATTACAACTGCGCGCTGACGTTGAACGCGAAGAGGCCAGACTGGCTGCCATTAAGGCGGAACAAGCGCGTTTAAGACATCAACAATAGCCATAACCCACCCTCTTATTCGCGTATTTATCTAGAATATCTATACAGATTAACGATATAAAATAACCACTTAGAGTGTCTATCGCCTATGCTACTATCTCATCGCGCCCGTCTACTTGAGCTTTGGCGCATTGCCGCCAGCTACCGCATTGACACTCACTTTTCCGTTGAAGACGCGCCGCAGCTACAACCGCTTGCGCGCTTAATTCGTCTACACCCAGCAGCTTGGGGTAAAAAGCATCAGCCAAACGCGATTAAATATGCCTTAGAAGACATGGGCACCTTGTTTTTAAAGCTCGGGCAACTGCTCTCTACCCGTCGTGACCTGGTATCGCCTGAAATCATCACCCAGTTGATTCAGCTACAAGATAAAGTCAAACCCTTCGATGTTGATATTGCCATCACTCAAATTCAAGATTCTAAGCATGGCCTTGGTCAGTCTATTGACACTTTATTTGCCCGTTTTGACGTAAAGCCGTTAGCGGCAGCCTCGATTGCGCAAGTGCATACCGCCGCCCTAAACGATGGTCGTGAAGTGGTGGTAAAAGTCGTCCGTCCTGATATTCGCACTACCATTGTTGCAGACTTTGAGCTACTACGTGAACTGGCCAATTGGGTGTCAGCACGGGTAGAAGCGGCGCGCGCGATACATATCATTGCCATTGTCGAAGACTATCGGCAAGTAATGCTTAATGAGTTGGATTTAACGCTTGAGGCAGAAAACACCACGCAGATGCGTAATAACTTCTTGGGTTCAGGCTTAATGTACGTCCCTGAAGTCTATGACGCTGCCAAAAATGTCATGGTGATGGAGCGTATTCAGGGCGTCCCAATTTCACAAACACAGATCTTTGACCAACTCGGTTATGATCGCGCTATTTTAGCCGAAAAAGGCTTAACCATATTTTTTACCCAAGTCTTTCGTGATAATTTCTTTCATGCCGATATGCATCCGGGCAATGTGTTCGTAGAGACTCCGCCAGTCACAGCAAACACCGCTGACATGGTGGCTGTTGATTTGGGACGTGAGCCACGCTACATCGGTCTTGATTGCGCCATTATGGGCACCTTATCAAAGGATGATCAGCTGATTGTAGCGCGGATGCTACTGGCAGTAATGAATAATAACTTTACCGCTGTGGTTGATATCGTCAGCCGCGCGGGCTGGATACCGCCCAATAGTAATAAGCATGCCTTGATGCGTGATATGAGCCGTACCGTTGGCCCTATGCTAAAGAAATCCATTAATGAGATAGACTTTGCCGGTGTGTTAATGCAAATTTTAGATATTGCTCGCCGTCATCATATGAGCATTCCACCGCAACTAATGCTGCTGCTCAAGACTTTGGTGCATGTCGAGGGACTGGGACGCGACCTATATCCCGATCTAGATATTTGGTCATTAGCCAAACCGATTTTAAGCAGTTGGATTAAAGAACAGCTGGATCCGATGCGTAATTTACAACAGCTACGCGCGCAGCTGCCGGAGATTTTATTGTCCGCGACCGATATTCCAAAGCTACTGGATCAAAGCTTGCAGAGCCTAGCCTCTCAAGGCTCACGCCAAGACAGTCAACTGCGTGAGATACAACAGATACGCGCTGATATGCTCAATGACCGACGCCGTGACTGGATAGCGCTAGCAGGATTTGGACTGTTCATTGCCATTGCCACCCAAGTGGTCGGTTGGCTCTCGCCAGTCTTTTATATTTTAGCACTACTGATGGTAGTTTGGCGTATTTTGGGGTAATGAAAGCGGCTTAAAATGACTTGGTTTGTGAGAGCTGTTTGTATCCACATCTATAAATTAAGATGAACATTCTCACATCTGATCAATAGCCATCTGTGTCAACACCCGTCCACGCGCAGTACGCAGCACATAGCCTTGTTGTATAAGATAAGGTTCAATCACGTCCTCGAGCGTGCCACGATCTTCAGCCATGGCTGCTGCTACCGCCTCTACTCCGGCAGGACCACCATCAAAGCGTTCGTGCAAGATTTCAATATAACGCCGATCTAAATGGTCAAGACCACGCCGATCGACCGCTAGCATATCAAGAGCACTACCAGCAATATCGCTGTTGATCCGACCATCACCTCTTACTTGAGCATAATCACGCACACGGCGTAATAAGCGATTGGCAATCCTTGGGGTACCACGCGCCCGGCGAGCAATCTCGACCGCGCCATCCTCGCTCATCGTCACCCGCATCAGACGCGCAGCGCGGCTGACAATAGTAGTCAAATCAGCTATATTATAAAATTCAAGACGCTGAACAATACCAAAACGATCTCGTAATGGCGAGGTTAATAATCCTGCTCGCGTGGTTGCTGCCACTAAGGTAAATGGTGGCAGATCAAGCTTGATGGAGCGAGCCGCCGGCCCTTCACCAATCATAATATCCAGCTGAAAATCTTCCATCGCAGGATAGAGTATCTCTTCGATTACTGGGCTTAGACGGTGAATTTCATCGATAAAAAGGATATCGCCCGCTTCCAAGTTGGTCAACATCGCGGCCAAGTCGCCTGCACGCTCTAGTACCGGTCCAGACGTAGAGCGTAGATTGCCGCCCATCTCGCGAGCGATAATATTGGCAAGGGTGGTCTTACCTAAGCCAGGAGGACCAAAGATAAGGGTATGATCCAGCGCTTCATCGCGCGCACGTGCCGCCTCGATAAAGACTTCCATTTGCTCGCGCACGACCGGCTGACCAATATACTCAGCTAGAGATGAGGGACGAATGTTGGCATCAGGAGCGTCACTTGCCCCTTCCAAAGGATTAATCAAGCGATCTTGTGTCATATATTTTATCGCTATAGTCAATGAAAAGTAATATCGATACATAACATACTGCTAGGTATAAGTTTTTCTTGCTTGCTGTGCCTACGCAGACAGAGGCTGCAAAAAGCGTATACCAGCAGTACCGTCGCGTTTTTAAGGTATTTTAACTATATATTAAAGGCAGAGACAATATACAGCAAAGCTTATAAAAATTGCAGGACTTGCTTAAAAGCCAGAGAGCTGTTGAAGGGTGGCCTTTAATAGTCCCTGCGTGTCTTCAAAAACAGTCCCATTATTCTTGGCAGCTTTAATCGCTTGCTGGGCTTCTTTTTCTTTATAGCCCAAGCTAATTAGCGCGCCTTCTACTTCAGCAATAATACTGCTTTCGTGAGAAACCGGCGCTGATTGGGTAGCAAACTCCAAATTACTGTCATCGACTTCAATATTTTTGAGCTTGTCTTTTAGCTCAATTAATAAACGCTGAGCGGTTTTTTTGCCGATACCCGGAATACGCATTAACGCCGTTTCCGAATCTTGCTCAACATGCATCTTTAACTCTGCAGCCGACATAGCCGACAGCATAGCCAGCGCCATTTTAGCGCCGACCCCATTGATCTTGATCAACTGTCGAAAGACGTCACGCTCTTTACGATCGATAAAGCCAAACAGCAGCTGCGCGTCTTCGCGGACATGTAAATGAGTCCAAATTCTCGCGGGCTCATCCACGCGTAACTGGCAAAACGAAGGCAATGGCAGCTCAACATCATAACCTACTCCAGAGGTGGTCATGATACAGGCAGTAGGTGCCATCAAATATTGCACCTGTCCAGTGATCAGTCCTATCATAATCATCACCTATCATAAATAATAAAATGAGCTGCTATAGTTGCTTCAGAATAAAAAATAGACGTCTGTAACAGCGTGCTACTGCTGCAAATCTTCTTACCTGCTGTTCGCAAGCGTGTCTCGAGACTACAAAAAATTTATACCAGTAACACTGTAACATTTTGAGATTCGATTCACTGTATTACGATAATCTACAGAGCTTCATGAACCAACTCAAGAGGTTCGCTACGTTAACTTACTGATAAAAATCAACCATGCTTTCGAGACTAATTGGGCGAATTTTATGTGCTTGACCCGCAGAGCCGAACGCTTCAAAACGATTGGTACAGATGTCGGACATTGCCACCATTGAGGCTTTGAAGTACTTACGAGGATCAAAGTTGCTGGGGTTGTGCGCTAAATGCTGACGAATAGCAGCTG
Organism: Psychrobacter sp. PL15; assembly: GCF_035984995.1. Taxonomy (NCBI): domain Bacteria; kingdom Pseudomonadati; phylum Pseudomonadota; class Gammaproteobacteria; order Moraxellales; family Moraxellaceae; genus Psychrobacter; species Psychrobacter sp. PL15. The sequence continues at coordinate 151,685 of NZ_JAXCIB010000006.1, read as the reverse complement.
TTGACGCTAGACGTAGATCAGTATCGATGTTCACTTTGCGGACACCATGCTTAATCGCTTCCACGATTTGCTCAACTGGCACACCGTAAGTTTCGCCAATATCACCACCATATTCATTAATAATTTTTAGCCATTCTTGTGGCACTGACGAAGAGCCATGCATGACTAGGTGAGTATTTGGAATACGCGCATGAATCTCTTTTACCCGCTCGATAGATAAAATGTCGCCTGTTGGTGGACGGGTAAACTTATAGGCACCATGACTGGTACCAATAGCTATGGCTAAGGCATCAACGTTGGTATCTTTGACAAACTGTTCTGCTTCGTCTGCACTGGTTAATAACTGCTCATGACCGAGCACGCCTTCTGCGCCAGAACCGTCTTCTTCGCCAGCCAAGCCAGTTTCCAGACTACCCAAACAACCAATCTCGCCTTCTACCGACACGCCGCAAGCATGCGAAAACTTAACCACTTCGCGAGTCACACTAGCATTGTAGTCATAATCCATTGGGGTTTTACCGTCTTCACCGAGTGAACCATCCATCATCACTGATGAAAAACCTAACTGGATTGAACGCTGGCAGACCGCAGGTGACATGCCATGGTCTTGATGCATCACTACCGGAATATGTGGCCATTCTTCAATAGCGGCGCTGATTAAGTGACGTAAAAAAGCCGACCCCGCATAACCGCGTGCGCCCGCGCTGGCTTGGACTATCACTGGTGAATCACAAGCATCGGCTGCCATCATGATCGCTCGCATCTGCTCTAGGTTATTGACGTTAAAAGCAGGAACACCGTAGCTGTGCTCAGCGGCATGATCTAAAAGTTGACGTAAAGAAATTAAGGCCATAACACGCTCTCTAGTTGAGTTTTAAAAATAATTTTTGCACACAGGGTTTGCTAATGACTGTCTAAAAACACTGTTTAAAAATAGTTTTACGACTATAAGTCCATAAAAGATGCCATGATCTTTGATAGTCGTCAGTACGCGGTGATTATAACAAAACTACCTACTCTTCGCAGCTGTTACGGGGCTATTTATCTGTCTGAATCGTTCTCCATCACTTATAAGAGCTTCCATATAGTCAGTTCACAATAATCAGTTCAGAATAAAAGCCCAAGCCTGTTACCTTATCCTATAATAATTACAATATAAAACACAAAAAAGCCTTGGTAATCACCAAGGCTCTTTAGATATTTTGTACGCTAATAAAATTATTACTAGGATAGTTAATAAACACTACGTGGTTTAATAAATGTTAGTGTCTACGACATATCACTATTAATTATTTTCTTAATACCACTAAAGTTACTATTTAAAACCAGTTACTATTTAAAACCAGTAAATTTTTGGAATTAGTAACTTTTTAGAATTAGTACTGTTGATCTGCAGGTACTTTTTCTTCTGCGTTGTTCGCTACATCAGTGGCACCCTCAGCAACAGAGTTAGCACCATTAGCGACGGCTTCAGCGGTATTGGCAACTGCAGTGTTAGCACCATCGGCAATTGCGTCGCCAGTGTTTGCAACTGCACCAGTAGCAGCCGCGCCAGCAGTTTGGGCACCATCAGCAAGCTCAGTACCAGCATCTTGTGCTGCAGCTTCAGCTTCAGCAGTAGCGGCTGCAGTGTTGGCGGCAATATCATCACCAGCTGACTCAGCAGTATCTACAGCTTCTGCGGCGGTGGCTTCTGCTTGTTCTTCAGTTTGTTGGCTGCATGCAGTGACTGCGAAGGTACCAGCAAGCACGCTAGCAAGTAACAAATGACGTTTTAACATAATAAACCTCTAGTAAATAATGCATGTCAAAATACATGGTGGCGCTATTTTATAGAGTGCAAATAAGACATGCAATAACAGTTTTTAGTATATTAACAAATAATAACGACTTGATAATAGTCGTTATATATTAGCTTTTGGATTGATAAGCTAGCTTTCTAACTATAACCCTATCACCCTATAAGCGCTAACTATTCACCATGGTAGAGCTTTACAGCCTAACTTATATATTTAGTACAGGTTGTAAGCGTAATGTTACTGAATCAATAAGTACTGTAAAATTACTGGTCGCTCATTTGCAATGCCGCCACTGCTGGTAAGGTTTTGCCTTCTACGAACTCTAAGAACGCACCACCACCCGTTGACATATAACTGACCCCATCGGCCACTTGATACTTGTCAATCGCCGCTAGTGTATCGCCGCCACCAGCGATCGAGAAGCCCTCACTATTCTTGACTGCAGTCGCCACAATTTGAGTGCCAGCACCAAAGGCATCTACTTCAAAAACCCCAACCGGCCCATTCCATAAGATGGTTTTTGCATGAGCAATAGCCTCGGCTAATATGGCAGCACTCTGCGGTGCAATATCTAAAATCATATCATGTTCGCCGATAGCATCAACAGCTTTGACAGTGGCGGTTACCTGTTGCAAGGAGCCAATAAAGTCGGTAAAGTCGATGTCATTTTTATCAGCAACCACGACATACTCAGGCAATAAGATCTCCGTTTTTTGCATGATTTGACGGGCAGTATCAACCAAGTCTGCCTCATACAAGGAGGCGCCAACACTATGACCTTGTGCCGCTAAGAAAGTATTGGCAATGCCACCACCAACAATAATTTGCGTACAAAGCGCTGCTAGACTGTGTAAGACTTCAAGTTTAGTCGATACTTTTGAGCCCCCAACAATAGCCAGCATCGGCTGCGCTGGCGCTTCTAGGGCTTTACTTAATGCATCTAGCTCGGCGGCTAATAAAGGGCCTGCGCACACCGTTTTATCCGCTTGACGCATCGCTTGAGTAACGCCTTCCGTTGAGGCCTGCGCACGATGAGCGGTGCCAAAGGCATCCATCACAAATATGTCGCATAAATCAGCGTATAGTTGTGCGAGCACGGTATCATTATTCTTTTCACCTTGGTTAAAGCGAACATTTTCTAACAGTACTACCTCGCCGGCCTTGATGGTTACCCCTTGAGTGAGATAATCGCGGTCAAGCGTCACTGGCTGGGTTAACTGCGCCCCTAGCTTATCTGTTAAATACTCAGCAACCGGGGCCAATGAATATTGCGCTTCGGGCGTGCCTTCAGTTGGACGACCTAAATGCGAGCAGATAATTACTGCCGCACCCTTGTCTAGCGCCATTTTAATGGACGGCAAACTGGCTTGCAAACGGGCATCACTAGTAATCTTGCCGCCTTTGATAGGTACATTTAGATCTTCGCGAATTAATACCACTTTGCCGGCTAAAACCAACTCGCTCATACGCAAAAAATTCATTACCTGCTCCTATGCTAGGTCTCAATCTATCTATTAATTTTTAATGTTTTATCTTCGTTAAGTGATCTTTATGAATTGGTTCTTATTGTTAGCTTTTTGATGGGTAATTTTATCAAAAATATTTAGTAGCAAACAATAGCCGCTGCATTCTATCAGCTTTCTACCAAGATCCTATCAAATTGCTATCAAAGCTCTATCAAATTGCTATTAAAGCCCTATAGGCAAGCTGCTATAAACTTTAGCCGTGGCTTTAAATATAGAGGTAGCGCAATCTCAAATTCTTAAGACTATTGTTAAAACCAAAAAATCAGTTGTCGACTGTAGAGATAGATCAGCCAAGGTTAATTAAAAAACCCAGTAACATTTCGTGGTGGTACTCAGTCACTACCGCCCTTATGATAGAACAGTAGACAATAACAACAATCCTTTCCACAATAATTTATTAAAAGCGATCAGGAGATCATTATGAGCGTTGACTTAGATGCTGCCAAACAGAAACTATTAACACTACAAGAAGAGTATGAGACCCGCATTGAGAAAATAAAAAATGACATTCAAAATCCGCAGGATGAGCTCAATAAAGACTGGGAAGACCAGGCAATCTCTATTCGTCAGAATGATACCCGCCAACTGCTAGCAGCTGAAGCACACCAAAACCTTATTTATGTTAAAAATGCGCTAGGCATTATTGCAAACGGGACTTACGGGGAATGCGAAGTATGTGGTAAAGATATTCAGCCCCAACGTTTGGAAGCCGTCCCCTACGCCACCTTATGTATGGATCATGCTGAATAGTTTTTAACCTTAACGCATAACCCATGCATTATAAAAACCATTGCTGCTTGCTTAAGCCAGTCACTTTTCAAACAGTTACTTGTTAAACAGTTACTGGATTTAGAGCGTGTTGAATTTAAGATATTAAGCAGGTGATTGCCATTCGGCAAGCGCCTGCTGCCACTCTTGACAACGCTTAGTAATCCTATCAAGCGGTAAATCCATAATATCACCCACAACCGCAATATAAGTAATTGGTAAGCCTGCTAGCTGTCCAATGTTTTCGGCCGTTAAACCCCCAATCACACACATATCAATGCTTTTATTAACACTGTTATCCCTACCTTGCTGACAGCCATCGATAAGCTGCGAGCGCGAGAGGGTATTGGCATTCGGTTTGGTAGTGGAGGCAAATACCGCTCCCATTGCCGCATAGCTCGCACCGTCGTCTTGCGCTGCTTTTACTAAATCCACATTACCATGACAAGTCCGTCCAATAATCGTATTGGGCATTAATTGCTGTTTTGCCTGACTAATACTGCCGTCCTGCTGTCCTAAATGTACCCCAACTCCCAGCTGAGCTGCCAGTGTGAGGTCATCATTTATTACTACTAGCACGTTATATTCTGCGGCCAATGCCACAATTTTCACCGCTTCGTCATATAGCAATGTTTGTCCATTTGGCATTGCGAGTACTTGTTTGCGCCGAATCTGTAATAATCCTATCAATCCTGTGGCCAAGGCAGTCTCGAGCTTGCGGTAGAGCAACTCAAACTCGTCATCATTGGTAAGTAAATACAACTTAGGCACGGGTACTAGCGTTAGGAGTTTAGCCATATGAATATCCTCAAACTCTGAGCAAAAAAAAGACCGTTATAGCAGATAACAGCCTTTTTATTTACGTTACGACGTAATTTTTATGGGGGAAATAACATCATAAATATTTATAAAAATTTTATTTAAACTGTACGGCGAGTTGCTAAGCTACTTAAGATATTTTTAGCATCGCCCCAACGCGTTGCTGAACTGTTAGCGCCTAGGATAACAATAATGGCTGGACGATTGTTAACCCGAGTTTCCATGACCACACAACGACCCGCTTCATTGATAAAACCTGTTTTTGAGATACCAATTGGATAGTCACCAGAACGTACTAGGCTGCTGGTATTGTTAGCTTTATAAGTGCGGTTACCGCTAGAGTTATTACCCACGAAAAAGTCATAGCTTTTGGTGGTAGAAAAACGGCGGATGACATCATAGTTGCCAGCAGCACGTACCATTTTGACCAAATCATTTGATGAAGCAACGTTACGGGCATCAAGACCGGTTGGATCACCAAAAAAAGCGCTACTCATCCCTAAATCTTGCGCTTTACGGTTCATCGCACGCATAAAGGCATCGTAGCCACCTGGATAATTACGGGCTAAGGTTTTTGCCGCAGGGTTTTCTGATTTCATTAAGGTCATTAACAGCACCTCAGCACGGTTCATGCGATCACCTGACTTCAGATTTGAGCTGGCACGCTTTGGACCCACAAAATCACTGGGCACCAGGGTAATCTCTTGGCGCATATCTTGTCCGCTATCTAATACTACCATGGCGGTCATAAGCTTGGTGATCGATGCCATAGGACGAGCAATGTCCGCATCTTTTTCGTATATCGACTTGCCAGTTTCCACATCAATCACTACCACGCTGCGCGAATCAGTGCTGATCGGTAACATATCACTGCTACCAAAACTGCCACGATAGGTGGTGTTATAGGTATTAGTATTAGTGTTATTATAACTATTACTGCTGTTGCTATTACTGCCGCTACCATAACTGTTCGCATTGGTAACATTAGTAGTACCGTAGCCATTATCGACTTTTTTGATAGCGGAACCACTGGGCGTATACATAATATTGCGTGCTTCTGACAAGCTATCAGCACCACCCCAGCTCATGCGAGCACTAGAGTTAGCTTCAGCGCTACCATTAATAGTAAGTGCCGCTTGTGCAACACTGCCCAAACTCAACGAAATCAGTGCAGCGGTTACTTGCTGTTTGGTTAATGGTAGATGCTTCATTCTTCCCCCTGCTGTCGATATCACGTCGGTTACAAATAGCTTGACGCTGATAACATACCTAGCTTGTATGAATGTGTTTGTAGAGACTCATATAGAGTATTTGTATTTTTAGTGTATCATGATTTGCATTTAAGTTTGATCCGCTGCACCAATTTCATAGCATTTTTTTGATTCTGTTCAATGTTTGCTACACTTGCTTTAGTTTCAAGCAAGATTAACTAACATTCAAGCAATATATAATAATTTTCCAGCCAAATACGCTCACAATTACCTCATCATAGTGTAAAGTCAGTAGCAGCATGGCTATTGCTTGGGTGAAGTACCAATATTTACATGGTTTGTATGAATTACAAACATTAGTTGAAGTAGATTCACTTTAATGATTCACTTTAATGATTCACTTTAATGATTCACTTTAATGATTCACTTTAATGACATAGCTTCCATTTTGTCAGATAGCAAAGAGTATACCTATGATTCGAGTATTAGTAGTAGATGATCATGATCTGGTGCGAATGGGCATCAGTCGTATGTTGGCTGATAGTGCTGATATTGAGGTAGTGGGCGAAGCAGACAGTGGCGACATGGCTATCAAGTTGGCCAAACAGCTGCGCCCTGATGTGGTGTTACTGGATGTCAACATGCCTAATATCGGTGGCATTGAAGCAACCAAACGCTTGGTACAACTGGATATGGGCATTAAGATTTTGGCAGTAAGTAGTATGTCCGCACAGCCTTATCCATCGATGCTCCTCAAAGCGGGCGTTAATGGTTACATCACCAAGGGTACCCCACTGGATGAGATGTTAATGGCCGTCAAAAAAGTCTATCAAGGCGGGCGTTATTTTAGTCAGGACGTGGCCGAGCAGCTGGCCGAAGTGCTGTTATCAGATAATGCCGCATCCCCTTTTGATTTATTAAGTGATCGCGAAAAACAGGTCGCGTTGATGGTGGTTAATTGTCAAAGCCCACAGGAAATTGCGGATCAATTATTTGTCAGCGTCAAAACCATTAACACTTATCGCTACCGTATTTATGAAAAGGTCAATGTCGATAGTGATGTGAAATTGACTCATTTAGCGATACGTCATGGCTTAATCCAACCGTAAACTAAATTCCTAATACTTAGGACGTGTTGAACACTTGGTAGGTATCCTTATTGTTTGAGTCAATTTATGAAAGTCGCTGTAAAAACCATCACGGCCCTTACCACCTATTTACAACAAGTTAATACCTTGCCCGCATCGCAGTTACGCCGGATTGGGTTAATTTATAGCAGTTATCGGTTGATCATCAGTATCTTTTTTATGTTGATGGTGTATATCACTACCAAAACTGATGGCAGTTTGCTACTGCCGAGCTTATTACAGCAAACCGTGCTTAGTTTTTATGTATTACTCAGCTTAATTATGCTGGGGTTGTTTTATGTGGCTACCAAACAGTTACGGCGGCAGCTCGCTTTTGGACTGGCGCTAGATGTCATTATATTAAGTCTACTGCTTTATACCAAGGGCGCGCCTGATCTACAGCTCACTATGCTGTACATGGTGGTAGTAGCGGCGAGCTTTATGATGCTACACAGCTCACAAGCGCTAGTTATCACCCTGCTCGCCATTATCTTTGTCATTTATCAGCAGTTTTTTTATGCTATCGCCAATAGCATGAGTTTGTCCAACTTAGGTGATGCATTGCTGATGTCAGCAAGCTTTTTGGCAGTGGGATTTTTAAGCTGGTCTATCTCGCAGCGCTTGGTACACGCTGAAAGGGTGGCTGCACACCACGCTAAAGAGGTCGCGCGACTTCATGACCTCAACCAAGAAGTCATCAGTCAAATGGTCAATGGGGTCATAGTAATCGATAGACAATGGATCATCTTAGCAAACCTTGCCACCTACCAACTACTGAGCATCCCTAAACACTTACTGCTGTCGCTGCCTGACGCTGCTAGCGAGATACTTACCAAAACAGTAGCCGATTCTGATATCTACCCTACTGTTCAGGACAAGTCGGCACAAAATCAGAATGACGATCAGCAAACAGATACTGACAGCAGTCTATTATCTGCCTTTCAACAACAGCTCGCTGAGCAGCATCCTCAACTGCTTGACGGCTGCTTATCAGTCGCAATTGGTCAATCACGTACCTTTACTTATGAGTTACCCGCGGCGGCCAGCGCTTCAGTAGTCGGTAAACTGCGCGTACAGATCATCCCTTTGAAAGATTGCAGCCAGCTGGTGATATTAGAAGATTTGCGCCGTGAACAGGCCAGCGCTCAGCAATTAAAATTAGCGTCACTTGGACAGTTAACCGCCAGTATTGCTCATGAAATAAGGAATCCTCTAGCAGCCATTTCCCAAGCCAGTCAGCTATTAATGGAAGAGGTCGTAGAAAGGGTTACAGATAATAATATTGCTTCTGATACTACAAGTGGCAACATCAATGCAGCAGCCCGTGATGCTCATGCTGATAGCAATCATACTAGTGAGCTAACTGGCAACCATGAGCTTTATAAAATGATCTTTGCCCAAACTAAGCGGGTCAATCATATTATTGAGAATGTGTTAAAGCTATCTCGGCAGCAGATACCTAAGCAACAAACCCTAGTGCTGGCTGAGTGGATACCACTATTCTTGGATAATTATTTTCGAGACCACGACGTTTTCTTACGCATGCACACACAACCAATCATACTGTTTGATACCCACCAGTTAGAGCAGATTTTAATCAACTTAATTAACAATGGCTTACGCCATAGTAGCTACGCTCACCCTCATGCTTATGTAGAAATCGAGATTTATTGTGCTGAGAACGATGTTATAGTTGACGTGTTAGATAATGGTACTGGTGTTAGCACTACTAATTTGCTGCATTTATTCAATCCGTTCTTTACTACCGGTAAGTCGGGGACAGGTTTAGGACTGTATTTATCTCAATCATTTTGTGAGGCCAATCAAGCCCGCCTACTTTATGTTCCTGAGCATGAAAAAACCTGCTTTCGCTTAGTTGCGCCTGCTGCTGATACTGCAGCCATGAATGACTAATGCTCACTAATTTTTTAACCAGCAGTACCGTCGCGTTTTTAAGGTATTTTAACTATAGAGCACTTATTTGAATAGAGCACTCATATAGATATATGATTCATTCAATACGAAAGAGCATCACTTGATAAAAGAACGTCACTTGTAGCAATGAACACACTGAGGTTATGTATGACAAAAACTGCGCTAGTCGTCGATGATGAAGTGGATTTATGCCGGCTGATGCAAATTACCCTAACCAAGATGGGTATTAAAAGCGACGTGGCTTACACTTTATCGCAAGCAAAATCATACTGGCAAGACAATCATTATGACTTTTGTTTGACCGATTTAAAGCTGCCTGATGGTTCAGGGCTGGAGTTGGTCAAGCAGATTAGTGACAGCTCTAGCACCCCAGTAGCCGTCATTACTGCCTATGGCAACATGGATTTGGCTATTGAGGCGCTAAAACTTGGGGCGTTTGACTTCGTCAATAAACCACTCGAACTCCCCCGTTTACGCCAGTTGGTCGAAAATGCTCTTAAGGTTATCCATCAAGATTATAGTACAGAGGTACCCACTGAAGGCTCACCTGAACAGCAGATGCTAGACAGCCGTCTGATCGGTGATTCGGCAGTCATGCAAACCCTTAAACACACTATTTTGAAGCTAGCACGCTCACAAGCGCCGGTATTTTTATCTGGTGCTTCAGGGACCGGTAAAGAGGTGGTAGCGAGATTGATTCATGATTTGAGTCCGCGCCGAGACGGCAATTTTGTACCGGTGAACTGTGGTGCAATACCTACGGAATTGATGGAGTCAGAGTTTTTTGGTCATAAAAAAGGCAGCTTTACCGGTGCCTTTGCGGACAAACAAGGTTTGTTTCAGCAGGCCAATGGCGGTACTTTATTCTTGGATGAAGTTGCAGACTTGCCACTGGCAATGCAGGTTAAACTGCTGCGCGCTATTCAAGAAAAAACCGTACGAGCTATTGGCGACACAAAAGAGGTGCCAGTAGATACTCGTATCCTGTCAGCGACTCATAAAGACTTAAATCAACTGGTACAAGAGGGCACATTCCGACAAGATTTGTACTACCGTATCAACGTTATTGAGCTTAAGCTGCCCACTCTTAATGCCCGTCGTGAGGATATTCCAGTCTTAGCCCAACATTTTTTGGCGCTCATTACTGAAGAATGGCAACTTGGTACGCCGCCGTCGTTAACGGCAGACGCTTGCCTGCGACTACAGAATCATGGGTTTGCTGGTAATGTCCGCGAGCTGCGTAATGTCCTTGAACGCGCGGTGACGCTAGCTGAAACGTCAACGATTGATATCAGTCACCTAGGGCTACCTGAGCTTAGCATCGATTATGAGACTACAAGGCATGGTGAAAAGACGATTACCGATAATCATACTGCTGCGATCTCTAAAGTTCAGAGCTCGGCGGCTGGTCCAGCAAAACCCTCTGAGCATTTAACTGACTCATTTGAGCAAAGACCAGCGGCTAGCGCTATTGTTCGAACGGAAGATAATCCACAGGTAGTAGGCAGCTCTGACAGCGAATTATCGTTTGACGGTGAGTTACCCTTAAAAGGCTTGGCAGCGTACTTACAAGACCAAGAAAAACATCTGATTATTACGGCGCTTAAACAGACTGACTGGAATAAGACCCAAGCAGCAGAGCTGCTAGGCACCACTTTTCGCTCCTTACGCTATCGGATGAAAAAGCTTGATATCGCTGAAGATCAACATGGTAAGTAGTTTTGAGTGTACCGATTGTGAATATAGGGATGGTTTTATTTTAACGGGTCTTGTCGCACAAAACGAAGTCCCGAAGACTGCACTTGTTGGCGAAGTAGATTAAGTGCTTGCTGCTCCCAGGTACTCTCATTACCCGATAAGCGCACATCGGGCTGCACGCCAATTTTATCTATTTTTTTGCCAGCGGCAGTCAGATAGTTGGCGACGGTAAGCTTAACAGCCTGCTCATCATTGAGCGGTATTACCGACTGTACCGAGCCTTTACCATAACTGATCTCGCCTACGATAGTCGCCCGCTTTTGTGCCTGTAAGCTACTTGCCAGCACTTCAGCGGCTGATGCCGAATAGCGATTTTGTAGGACGACAACTGGCAATGGTTTAAGTACTGCAGTGCCTTGGGTCGACAAGGTACGCGGGGCGCTTTGGCGACCTTTTACTTGCACTACATCGGTATCGGTCATAAATAAGCTGGCTACTTTTACGGCTGAAGTCAGTACACCACCAGGATTGTCACGCATATCTAGCAAGATACCAGTAACGGGCGCATCTAAGCCAATCAAGCTTTGTAAGATTTGCTCGCGACTGTTATTTTGAAAGGCCGGTAGCCTAATAATGGCAACACCATCAATCAGCTGGGTTTCGATAGCCTGAGGATGAGCATTGTTGCGTTGTAAAGTAGTGGTACGTTTGCGGCGACCTGCTTTTGAGACCACCACATCCACTTGCGTGCCTGCAATACCGGTCAGCAGCTGCTTGATATCATTAGATTGCTTATTTTCATCTAGCTTAAAGTCATCGATTTGATGCAAATAATCACCAATAGCAATGCCTTTTTTATCAGCAGGCGAGTCAGTAATCACCTCGGTAATGACCCAGTAACCACTCTTCGGTTGATACGTGGCTGTCAATCCGATATCACCCACATCCCCTTGAGTAAAAGCCCGTAGGTTTTCATAGGCCTCGGCATCTAAAAACTCAGCATGACTGTCAAGCTTGGTCAACATGCCACTCATGGCATTTATAAACAGCTCCTCATCGTTGACCGCCTCAACATATTCACGCCGTACTAGATCCACAACAGCAACAAAGGTCTTTAAAGTCTCAGGTGCAATAGCATTTAAAGAAACCTCGGCAACTTCAGCAGGAATATCCGTAGTTATCTCGTTTGAATCGTTATAGTCTGAGTCGATATCTAGAGCGCTGGCATCAGGTACATTGTCTATCCAGTCATCAGCTTGATCGGCTTGATCGGCTTGATCGGCTTGATCGGCTTGATCGGCTTGATCAGCAGCATCCAACATATCGTCTACCTCAGATAAGTCATCAGTACCATTCTCTACTGCCACTGCATCATCTTTTAAACTAATAAGCTGTATGCCTGCTGTAGGACTACTGACACTGGTATCGACAGGTACGGTAACGGCCGCCTGAGTAGCCGCTTGTGCGGATAGACTGGCGCTACCTAAACCGACGAGACCAATCATAAGCGCAGACTTAACGTTGACAGGCTTGATAGAGGTTGACATCACTGGGTTTGTTGGTCGTTTAAAAGCGGATAGACGCATAGAAGGACTCATCTAAAATAAGGAAGTACACAGGGTGGCTATTATAATACTATAATATTACGCTCAAATAATACCTTGTAAGATAGCATTAACAGCGCGCTAAAAACTAGGACTGTATTGCAAGTGCGCGTCTTGCCCACGAAAATATGGGCCTATAAAAAAGGGAGGGATAATAATTACCCTTCCCTTCTGTTATAGGCGTGTCGCAGTTAGAAAAACTGTCAATCCTTTGTCATTCCTTTGTCATTCCTTTGTCAATCTTATGGTTATAATGCTGGAATCAGTAAATTTTCTCCAGTCATCTCAGTAGGTGGCTCGATACTCATAAGTGCCAAAATGGTAGGGGCCACATCGCTAAGCTTACCGCCACTACGTACCTTCACCTTTTGCTCTCCGATATAAATCAAGGGCACATGCTCGGTGGTGTGCTGGGTATGTACTTGCCCGCTATCGTAATCTTGCATTTGCTCACAGTTGCCATGATCAGCGGTAATTATCATATTGCCATCCGCCGCGCGTACAGCGGACTCAATACGACCTACGCAGGTATCTAACACTTCTACAGCTTGTACAGCGGCATCAAAAATACCCGTATGCCCAACCATGTCGCCATTGGCATAATTCACGATCAATACGTCATATTTGCCTGATTCAATCGCTGCTACTAGCTTATCAGTAACCTCATGAGCACTCATTTCGGGCTGCAAGTCATAAGTCGCCACATCAGGGGACGGTATTAAGATACGCGCCTCTCCCTCATATTCTGCTTCACGACCACCACTAAAAAAGAAGGTCACGTGAGCGTACTTTTCAGTCTCAGCGATACGCAGCTGGGTTTTGCCTTTGTCCTGCAAAAATTCGCCCAGCGTATTGGTTAATGGTGCTGGATAATAAGCAATGCTAGTCTTGGCATTGTCCGCTAACACGTCTGAATATCGGGTCAGCATGACAAAAGCGGCAAGCTTCGGACGTTTGTGACGGGCAAAGCCTGAAAACTCATGGTCTGGCAATACAAATGCTTGTGCCAACTCGCGGGCGCGGTCAGCGCGGAAATTCATAAAGATTAACGCATCATTATCATCAACGGTAAACGGCGTTTCATCACGTCCAATAACGACAGTAGGGCTGATAAACTCATCGGTCTCGCGCGCTTTATAAGCGGCTTGTACCGCTCCGTCTGCACGGGTTGCCAAGCGATCGGCTTTACCTTCGGTAATTAACTCATAAGCTTTTTGCACTCGGTCCCAGCGGTTATCCCGATCCATCGCATAGTAACGGCCGATGATACTGGCAATTTGTACCCGACCGTCATAGTGGGCATTGAGTTTATTAAGATACTCACGTAAACGATTGATATATCTGTCAGCAGACTTGGGCGGGGTATCGCGGCCATCTAAAAAGCAATGAACAAAGACTTTTTTCGCGCCATGCACTAACGCGGAATGACACATGGCTTCAATATGATCTTGGTGCGAATGGACGCCGCCATCAGACAATAGACCCATGATATGCACATTGCCGCCCCGCTCATTAGCGGCGGTCACGGCGCCAACTAACGCTTCGTTTTTATAAAACTCACGATCAGCGACCTCACTTGAGATCCGAGTTGAATCTTGGTAAAGGACTCGGCCTGCCCCTAGGTTCATATGTCCAACTTCCGAGTTACCAAACTGCCCTTCTGGCAAACCAACATCTTGCCCTGACGCTGATATTAGTCCATGAGGATATTGTTGGTAAATTTTATCTAAATTTGGCATATTAGCGGCAGCGACGGCATTGTCTTTCTCATCTTCACGATGCCCAAAGCCATCTAAGATCATTAAGACATGCGGTATTTTCTTATTATTGCCCTGACTGTCTTCAATAGACTCTGATTGTTGCTGCATACTGGTCATAGATTACCGCTCCTCAAGTGGATGAACGCTTATAATGTTGTATTAGGATGTTTAAAGCCCTCTATACTACCACAAATCTCAAAATTGCCTAAAACCCGACATTTTTAGGTATTATTTCAGAAGTTATTGACCCCGTTTCTTCTGAAATAAAATTTAAAACAGCCAATTATTAGGACAGCTAAAACGATTATTAACGCAACCGACCAATCTATAAAACAGACTTGCAATCGGCTATTTCATTGGTTAAGATAGAGCTATTCTGGAGTGTTGGCTAGTGAATGTTATTTCCCTGAGCCGATAATGCTATACCTGGATGCGCTACCTATTGCTTCATTGTGTATACCTGCACCGTCCGCGGTGTCTCAGGAAACCTGCCGAGGCAATGACGTATCCGCCCTGAACTTCACGGTTCATGGGTCGCCATTTTACAGCGGCACTCCGGTTGTTATATTCAGTTACTATTACTTATTATTTGGTTGCTTTTATCTGATTAGATATCCAGTTATCCACTGGTTGTCTGCCAAAAGCCACTTAGCAAAAATGCTATGAGAGTAATACGACTAACCAGTTAGCACTGCAAATCAATAAATACTAAAAAGCCCTCTTTGTCATAACAAAGAGGGCTTTTTTTATGGCGGATTTTGTTTTGGCTTAAATCCTAGTTTAAGAGGGGCAGATCAATGATCTTCATTACTCGACTATTCGTAAATTCCGAGAGTCACTGAATTGTCTTTACTGATCCGCTTTTACAAAAAACTTCATAATATAATCGCTACTGTCTAACGACCAATCAACTACTCGTCATTAGCGGATTTAGTAATCTTCTTGACATCTTTCGGGATATTTTTGGCTGTGCCATCAACGGTGGTATGCTGTTTGAAAACATTACCAAAAGAATTTTGTTGCTGCTTATCAAACGGGTTTTGACCACCCATGCCGCCTGAACCGCCGAATGGATTCTGACCACCCATACCACCAGCGCCGCCAAATGGATTTTGGCCACCCATTTGGCCGCCCATTTGGCCACCCATCTGCTTGGCCATCATTTCCATCATTTTTTGCTGATTGTTCATGACATATTTATTGGCCACATCTTTTAGCTTCTTTTGCACAGGTGGTAATATCACTAATAATGCTAGCAGATCACTGACGACGCCTGGAATAAGCAATAAAATACCCGCGGCAGCCATAGCGACACTCTTAATCATGGTGGTCTCTGGTGGGCGCGACGACGAGTTCATCATGCCACCCGCTTTCATTTGCTGCGCCATGGGATTGAGAGTAGCCAAACCTTTGCGAATAAAAGAGACACCAATGACAGCGGCAATGATAAACCAAACAAACACCAGCCAGCCACTAACGAACTGGGCAATTAAGTACCACAGCAGCATCTCGATAATAAACCAAACAATGGCAATACCAACTATCTGACCCATAAAATGTCGTCCTATAAAATTAAAACTGAAAAAATTAAGCACTATGCAAATTAAAATATTGATCTTGTCATGTATATGGGGATGGCTTGCTATACTATCAAACTTGCAGCTTATGCTATCAAACTTACGCCCTATACTATCAAACTTACGGCGGTTTTTTAAGCTAAAAAATTATATAGAAGTAACCCGCAATACTAAAATGGAGTGTTATGGCAATTATTATTGGAATTGATCCGGGTTCACGTATGACCGGCTATGGTATCGTCCAGCAAACTGGCGATAAGCTGACGTATATTGATGCCGGTACTATTCGCACTGACACCAAAGAGATGCCTGAGCGTCTGAAGCGCATCTTTAATGGTTTGACTCGCATTACTCAGCATCACCTAAAGTACGCCGAAGAGCCTATTTATGCGGCTATCGAACAAGTATTTATGGCAGAAAACCCCGACTCTGCGCTCAAACTCGGGCAAGCGCGTGGCGCGGCCATTGCTGCTATGGTGGCCTTGGATTTAGAAGTATCAGAATATACCGCGCGGCAGATTAAACAAGCGGTTTGTGGTTATGGCGCCGCCGCTAAAGAGCAAGTGCAAGAGATGGTTTGTCGCATACTGTCGCTAGATGTAGTGCCACAACAGGATGCCGCCGACGGACTTGCTTGCGCCATCTGTCATGCACACTCCAGCCACTCTATGAATAAGCTCCTGCTCAACAGCGGTGCGCGCGGTCGCGGCGCCTCTAAGAAAAAGGGCCGCTGGCGCTTAACGGAAGAAGATTTAGGCAACTTACGTTAACAATCTGGCGTTCTTTATAAAGAGCGACGCGTGGTTTTTAGTTGAGCGGCTACTAATTTATGTCGCATTATTTATGTGACTGGCACTATTGACCCTAGCTTATTTGGCGACGGCACTTTCTATAACCGTGTCTAACACGTAGGCATATTCTTCGCCCAACGCATCCTTATCTGACCTATCGTTTGTATTCAGCTTATAACGCTGTAAACGCAATACATCATCATGCTTTCCGTCAGGCTGATAACCATCAATATCCCCTACAAAATTAGCCCACTGGCCTTCACTGATCTTCACGCCTTGCTCATTGTAAGTAACAGACCTAACTTGCAGACACATCGCTGCACTATTATCTGTACAAGGTTTGGTCTCAGAATTCACAGCCCAAAATAAGGTCTCACCTTTACTGTGATATTTTGCTTGAGAAGTCATTTTTCCTTGCCAAACTAGGGTCGCAGAATCGCTAGTAACCTGGGTGAGCATGAGTGGTTCGCCCTCAGCTAGACTTAACTGACTTTCACCCTGCATCAATGTATTTAAGCGGTTTTCAGCCACATTTAAGTCATCGCATAGCATTTTTGTACTCATACTGTCTTCAGTCGTTATCGTCTGGCCTTGGAGCTGGTAGGCGGCGCCCATCGTATTACAGCCGACGCTGTAGCTCACCGTATCTTGACCTTGATACTCACCAAAAGTCAGGATGACTTGGTCTTTAATAGCCAGTAGTGAGGTTAACGGCTGAGCATCACTATCGGTAGCAGTGGCCAATGTCCAACGATAATGGGCCAAATTATCAATCATTTTTTGCTCGGCAGTGATGTTATCAGTGGCCGGTGTGGCTTCAGCAGCCATAGCAGAGAGTACCACCTCACTGGCAGGGTCATTGGCACTGTTTCCTTCTGCCTCTGCTCCAGTAGTCGTTGAGGCATCGTTACAAGCGCTCAAAACCAAGCTGGCCGCTAGCAAACTTGGTAATAAGGCTAATTTCAAAGTCGGGGTCATAATTACACCTATCGTATTACTTATCTATTAGAGTACTTTTTTAGAGCATCTATTGGTGATAGTCGCTATTTCTAAAATACTCACCTTTAATAACCCATTCACTTTTAAAGTGGTGGTTATTAATTGGGTATTAATTGGGTATTGATTTGGGTACTAATTTAGGAACTGGCTGGGGTACTGGTTTGAGAACTAGCTAGTTTGGGAACGAACTAGGGTGCCTATTTGGTCTATTATTTTTGGTCTATTATTTTTGGTCTATTATTTTTGGTCTATTATTTGACACATAGTCGGTTCAACATAAAAGAGGGTCAGTTGTAGCAAGGTAGCACTGTGCCGTTTCTAAATTAGGTTAATGATATCGCGCCGATCAAAAACACGGAATCACCCGACCACTATAGCCTTGATGTCTATATACCTTGTAATGAAGTGTTGAGTTTCATTGCCCATATTTCTGACACGTTATTTGCAATATAGTCAATGAAAAGTAATATCGATACATAATCTACTGCTGGCATACGTTTTTCTTGCTTGCTGTGCCTAGGCAGACAGAGGCGGTAAAAAGCTGATACCAGCAGTACCGTCGCTTTTTTAAGGTATTTTAACGATAGCTACTTTTGAATTTTCTAAATGTCTATAAAAAAATATGGATAATTGCTTATAGTTGCAACTATCCACATTGTTATATCGAGCCCAGCTTAAATATTTTACAACCACTTGCACTGCTTCTAATCAACCGTTTTAGATACGGCTTTGGCCATTTTTTGGTTGCTAAAGCGCTCATGCATCATACGATAAAAACGTGCCAGATTGTCACCCTGCTTAACAGGATTTACTTTTAATAACTTACCAAAATCTAAGCCCAGATATAACACAATATCAGCAAAGCTTAGCTGATCATTTACCAAGTACTCACGATCTTGCAAAGCTGCTTCAAAATAAGCCAAGGCTTTAACTGCGCGCGCGATAGACGACGCTACGAAATCTGCTACCTGATCGACGCGCTGAGCTTTGGAGGGGTGGCCATGCTGAAAGGCCAACATAAGATTATACAACACTTCAAGCTCAGCAATACGGCGCATGGCACAGACTTGTGCACGCTGTATCACATCATTGCCCATAACCGAACGCTCACCATAGACGCGATCCAGATATTCACAGATGGCCTGGGAGTCGTTAAGTACGGTGCCGTCATCTAACGTTAATACCGGTACCGTTTGCATGGGATTAATTTTTGTAAAGGCTTCTGAGAGCTGTTCCTCAGCACCAAAGTCGATATCTATCACATCGATATCATCCATATTGTCGATATCGATGCCTTTTGAGGCCAATAAAATAATAGCTTTGCGTGGATTGGGTGCAGTGCGGGTTAGATATAGCTTTTTCATGGCAAACTCCCCATAAGGTTAATAAAGTAAGGTTAATAAAGTAGCGATTCAGCGCTTTTATCTGACCTTGCTATCATAGCAAAACCTTATCAACTCTTGTTAGGTAAATATGTCAGGCAAATAGCAAAAAGCCCCACAATCTTAAATTGTGAGGCTTTTAAATATTAGTCGTGATACTGCTTTTTTGTGCTGTACGTTGTCGAGCTTACTTGTTTGGTGCAGGCGTCGTCCGTAAATAAGGCTTAATCTCTGTATGGCCTTTAGGATAATTGGCTGCAATATCTTCGTTTTTGACACTGGGTGGAATGATGACGTCATCGCCTTCTTTCCAATCAACCGGAGTCGCGACGTTGTATTTATCAGACAGTTGCATGGCGTCAATTACTCGTACGATTTCATCAAAGTTACGACCACAGCTGGCAGGATACGTCAGCGTCAAGCGCACTTTTTTCTTAGGATCGATAATGAATACGCTTCTAACCGTAGCAGTATTATCAGCATTTGGATGGATCATGTCATATAGGTTTGCCACTTTGCGATCCGGATCAGCAATAATAGGGAAGTTCACGGCAGTGCCCTGAGTTTCTTCAATATCACTAACCCAGCCTTTATGGTCTTCTAAGCCGTCAACTGATAGTGCGATTGACTTGGTATTGCGCTTTTGAAACTCACCGCCCAATGCGGCGGTACGGCCCAGCTCAGTAGTACATACTGGCGTATAGTCAGCAGGATGTGAGAAAAAAACGACCCAGCCATCCCCCGCCCAATCATAAAAATTGATATCGCCTTCTGTTGTGCTCGCGTCAAAATTTGGTGCGTCATCACCCAAACGTAAATGTGCCATGCTTAATTCCTTATTTATGAGTAGTTTTGAGCGCTCATGCCGACGCTAATGTCGAAGTGTGCCATTGCGCTATATTATTATCATCGCGGGTTCAGCTATTAATGAATAACTTAACTAATAACTTAACTAATAACTTAACTAATAACTTAACTAATAACTAAAGCCGCGTCCTTGGAAGCTCATTCCATCTTAACAAACTGGTTACCAATGTCTTGTGATGGATTGTAATGCCATTATAACACCTGCAATACTGCTATATGAGGCTGACTACTTTCAGTAAGACCTAGATATAGTCAATGAAAAGTAATATCGATATATAACGCACTGCTGGTATAATTTTTTCTTGCTTGCTGTGCCTACGCAGACAGAGGCTGCAAAAAACTTATACCAGCAGTACCGTCACGTTTTTAAGCTATTTTAACGATAGCTATTTTAACTATAGCTATTGAAGCGCTTAGCGTTTTCCATAAAAAAGCCCACCTCTAGCCTACTAGAAATGGGCGTGCTTGCAAACCACTATTGTCAGATCTTAATTTGTTAAGTCTTAACTCACAACTCTAAGCTGTGTCAATTAAGCTGGTTTATAGCTGTCACGTAAGCTCACGATTTGGTTAAATACCGGCTTCTCATTGCTATGCTCGAGAGCATCGCTAATAAAGTAGCCTTCACGCTCAAACTGAAAGCGTGTGCCAGCATCGGCATTGACCAATGACGGCTCAACCACTGCGTTAAGCTCAGTCAAGGAATTGGGGTTTAGCGCGCCATGAACATCGCTCACGCTACCCGGGTCTTCGACACTAAACAGCGACTGATATAAACGTACAGTAGCGGGCACGCCTTGACTGGCCGATACCCAATGAATCACACCCTTGACCTTGCGACCTTCAGGATTGTTACCTAGGGTAGTTGGATCTATGGTCGCTTTTAACTCAATAACCTGGCCGTTTTCATCAGTAATATGCTCGCTCACTGCCAATATATAAGTATTGCGCAGACGAATTTCAGTCTTTTCGGGTGACAAACGTTTGTAACCCGCTGGTGGCTCAATTTCGTAGTCACCTTGGTCAATATAAAGCGTCTCAGTAAAGGGGATTTCACGCTCGCCCATATCGGCGACGTTCGGATGGTTAGGCTGCGTTAACCACAAGGTTTTTGACTGATCGTCCCAGCGTGCATTAACGCTGTCCGCTTTTTGCGACTCCCAACTACTAACCGCTTCTACGAAGTTAGTAATGGTCACTTTTAACGGTTTTAGTACGGCCATACCGCGGGCAGTGGTGTCATCTAATGACTGACGAATACTAAACTCTAGCAGACGCATATCAACCACGCCGTCCGATTTAGCGATACCGACCCGATTACAAAAGTCGCGCAAGCCTGCAGGGGTATAACCACGGCGGCGCATGCCAGCCACCGTGGGCATACGCGGGTCATCCCAACCATCGACGATACCTTCATCGACCAATTGCTTGAGCTTACGCTTACTGGTCAAGGTATGGTCCACGTTCAAGCGGGAAAATTCATACTGATGCGGTGGCTGCTCAAAGCCAATTTTATTGACGATCCAATCATAAAACGGGCGATGGTCTTCAAACTCCAAGGTACACAATGAATGGGTAATATTTTCAATGGCATCTGATAGCGGATGGGCAAAATCATACATTGGATAGATGCACCATTTATCGCCGGTCTGATGATGCTCTTGATGCATGACCCGATAAATAATTGGGTCGCGCATGTTCATATTGGCATCAGACATGTCAATCTTGGCACGCAAAACCGCTTTACCTTCCGCGTATTTAGCATTTTTCATATCAGCAAACAATTGCAAGTTATCGGCAACACTGGCATCACGCTGCGGCGATGGCTTGCCGGCTTCCTTGTATGAACCACGATGGTCTTTGATTTGCTCAGGCGTTTGCAAGTCTACATAGGCCTCGCCCTGCTCAATTAATTGTACCGCCCACGCATGTAGTTGGTCAAAATAGCTAGACGCATGTAACGCCTCGCCTGCCCACTCAAAGCCCAACCAATGCAAATCTTTTTTGATATTATCGATGTAGTCCTGTTTCTCAGCCGTTGGATTGGTGTCGTCATAACGCAAATGACAAATACCATCAAACTCTTCGGCAACGCCAAAGTTTAAGCAGATAGACTTCACATGGCCAAGATGCAAATAACCATTGGGCTCAGGTGGAAAGCGAGTGACAATCTGGTTGTATTTTTGTGCCTTAATGTCCTCACGAATTATATTACGAATAAAGTCGTTTTTTGGTTCCACTTTTTGTTCAGTATTGCTCGAGTGCTCACTCATGGGGCATTGCTCCTAACGCAAATTAATCAGACTATAGTGCGTGCCATCACGCATCATAGAAAAATTCAAAAGTCATGAAGAAAATAAAAGTTATGACAAAGATACAGTCGGTTTACTTTACAACGGGTACAGTGTGGCTGGGATAAATTTTTGCAGTACATGCACACATAGTTAAACCAATTTAAAAAAGATACAGTGCTACTGTTATGAATTTTTCGCAGCCTCTGTCACGCTTGCGAACAGCAAGCAAGAAAAATTTATACCAGTAGCACGCTGACATAAATGTGCCTATTTTATTTTAAACTGGCTATAGCGTATCTATTTTATTTGCTATTAACTATATTAATAATTTATAAGGTTGCGTTATTCTATCAGGTTTCTCAAACGCATTAACAGCCTGATACATGACAGGCGACAAAAAAGCCGTTAGACTAAGCCTAACTTTTTATCAACAACTCACCACAGTGCCATTTTAGGTACTGCAATTAGAAAGGAATACAGTATGGTAGATATGCCAGTAGTAGAACTTGACACCACTATGGGTGCAATCGTTATCGAACTTAACGAAGAAAAAGCGCCAAAAACCGTAGAAAACTTTTTAAACTACGTCAAATCTGGTCAGTATGACGGTACCATCTTTCATCGCATCATCGACGGCTTTATGATTCAAGGCGGCGGTATGGATGCTGAGATGAATGAAAAAGGCACCAATGCACCTATTCAAAACGAAGCAGACAATGGTCTGAAAAATAACGCTGGCACGCTAGCCATGGCGCGTACTCAAGATCCACACTCAGCAACCAGCCAGTTCTTTGTCAACGTAAAAGACAATGACTTTTTAAACCATACTGGCAAAAATGCCCAAGGTTGGGGCTATACCGTCTTTGGTAAAGTCACGAGCGGTATGGACGTCATCGAAAAAATGCGCGGCGTCCCTACTGGTCGTTTCGGTATGCATGCTGATGTGCCAAAAGAAGCGGTTATCATCAACTCAGCGACCATTGTTTCTAAATAAGTAGTTTCTGAATAAGTAGTTTCTAAATAAGTACTTTCTAAATAAATAACCAGCCATCATTTAAGGTTATGATAAATGCAAAATTTTAATCATCTGATTACCACCCGCCCTCATGAAGTGCGGCAAGTACTCATTAGCGATTTGCATTTATCGCCTGAAGAGCCTGCCCTAGTGCAGGCTTTTTTGGCGCTGCTTGATGATTGCCTAGCCTTGCCAGCCCTCAAACGCTTATTCATTTTAGGCGATTGGTTTGAAGTGTGGTTGGGTGATGACGCTTATTTGATTTTAGCAGAAGCAGAACAGCAAGCCCATTGGCTCACGCCGCTGATTGCTAAACTAAAGCAGCTACGAGTAGACGGTTGCGAAATCCTAGTCATGCATGGCAATCGTGATTTTTTATTAGGTCAGCCCTTTTGTAGTCTATTCGGTGGCGAGATCATCTATGAGCCTTATAAGCTGGCTATTGGTGAGCAGAGTTACCGTTTAGAACATGGCGACGCGCTGTGTACTGATGATAAAAAATATCAATTTTTTCGCAAAATAATGCGCCATCGCTTAACTCAATGGTATCTACTCAATAAATCACTAGAAAAACGCCTAGCGATTGCCGATAAAATGCGCCATAAAAGCCGGCAGAACAATACTACTAAAGCGTCCTACATCATGGATGTCAATGAAGCATCAGTCAACAGAGCCGTTTACAGCTTTGACGCGCTGCTACATGGTCACACCCATCGCCCTAAGATTCATCGCAGCTCTGACGGCAAAAGCCGCTACGTGCTAGGAGATTGGCGGTTATCAGATACAGAAACACGCCAGCCGAAAGTTAGCGCGGTTATTGGTACGATTACCGCCGACGTAAACGCAGACCATAATGATCCTAGCGCTGAGTTTAACTTGATTGAATTTAAGTTTTTGCCCAGATAAAGCCGCGATATCAAAAATTCATTGTATTAAAAAAGGTCTGTTGAATATTCAACAGACCTTTGTTTAAAATAGCCTTTCTAACTTAACACTAGCTTAGTCCTGCGGCATTAATTTAAAGAAGTGTTGACGATAATGCTTGAGCTCACGGATAGAATCACGAATGTCATCTAGTGCTAAGTGACTGCCACCTTTTTCAAAGTTTCTAAGGATGTCGGGACGCCAGCGGAAGCACAGCTCTTTAATAGAAGACACATCAAGATTGCGATAATGAAAGAACTTCTCCAGCTCTGGCATTTGCCGCGCCATAAAGCGGCGATCTTGGCAAATAGAATTACCACACATCGGCGACTTACCGCTATCGACCCATTTGTTCAAAAACTTGATAGTTTCAGCTTCCGCTTCGGCCAGAGTTACGGTACTGCGCCGTACACGATCAACCAAACCTGATTGACCATGCTGCTTGGTATTCCAGTCATCCATACCGTTTAACTTACGGTCGGATACCTTGATCGCAAACACTGGCCCTTCGGCTAGGACATTTAAATCTTCATCGGTCACCACGGTGGCAATCTCAATAATCTCATCGTTCAGGGTGTCGAGTCCGGTCATTTCTAAATCAATCCATACCAGCCCTTTTTTACCTTGGTTCTTAATTCTAATCTTGTTGGGGTGGTCGCTGGTACTGGTACTCATAAGGTGTCCTATAATTGATAACTTAATCAGTCGTTTTTCAAGCCAGGTTGCATTCATTAGGCTTTTAATGCGGTCTTAATACAGTCAATGGTCTAAAAAGTAGCCTGCCATAGGCCTCAGCATTGATCAGGACCAAAGCGTTACAAAACCACTGTCAGGCGCGTGCGCTTTAAGCTGTATGTTAGCAAATTTTCACGCTACACTTAGCAATATTTTTATAATAGGTCACCACCCATGGCATTAATCCGGCAACGCAAACTGACCAAACAGCAGATTCGTCGCATCGATAAACAACAGCTGTCCAATCAAGACAGCATTGACGACAGCTTAATGGATGGCGTAGTCATGGCGCATTATGGTAAGCAGTTAGAAGTACAGGTGACCAGTTTGCCCGCTTTTATAGCGGTGCAACCTGAGATTGCACCCGATGACCCTGAGCCATTTTGGCAAGCGTTGGCCTTAGGAGATATTTGGCGCTGTCATGTGCGCACCAACCTACCGATGCTCGCAGCCGGCGATCAAGTACGCTGGAATGCCGATTCTAATACTGGCTTTGGCCGCATTGAGTCGGTAAAGCCGCGTACGTCTCTAGTATCGCGTCCTGACCGCTATCATAAGCTCAAGCCGGTAGCGGCTAATGTCGATATTCTAGCGATCGTATTTGCACCACTGCCCGCGGCTGCCCCAACCTTAATCGATCGTTATTTGGTGGTCTGCCACCATGCCGGTATCCAGCCGCTATTGGTGTTAAACAAAGCGGACCTATTAGCAGAAAATGATGAAGCCAATACCAATGAACTGCTGACCCAGTATGCGGCGCTGGGTTATGAAAGCGTGCTGACCTCTGTTGATTGTCCTGAAAACGTCGCCGATAGTAACGACCAACAAGGTCTGAGTGAACTGAAACGTTATATCGATAACAAGTTAGTCATTTTCGCCGGTCAATCGGGAGTCGGAAAAAGCAGCTTAATCAATGCGCTATTGCCTGAGTCTGCACAAAGCGTCAATATTATCTCGGAGAACTCGCAGCTCGGTCAACACACCACCACTACCAGCCGGTTATTGCCCTTTAATCCGGATGACCTGACCCAAGGTGGCATCGTTGATACCCCCGGCATTCGCGAGTACGGTATTTGGCATTTGACCCCTGATGATATTATCTCCGGCTTTATTGAGCTGGCCCCGTTATCTGGTGACTGTCAATTCCGTGATTGCCGCCACACTCATAACAGTAAAGGCTGCGCGTTATGGCAAGCAGTTGCTGATGGCGAGGTGCTCCAGCGCCGCGTTGAAAACCTCATCACTTTGCGGATCGAGGCCGATACTAAGCCCTACTAGCCTTACTTAAGCTTACTTAAGCTTAAGTAAGGCTAGTAGGGCTGAGCGCTTATTGCCCTATCGTTAGAATACCTTAAAAACGCGACGGTACCGCTGGTATAAGCTTTTTGCCGCCTTTGTCTGCCTAGGCACAGCAAGCAAGAAAAACGTATACCAGTAGTAGGTTATGTATCAATATTACTTTTTATTGACTATAGCTACTGCCTCAGCGATCAAATGCAGTCGGTGGTTATCGCACGTTTACTATAGAGGACCTAATCGGTATAATAGCGCCTTGTTCGGTATCATTGGGCTGTATTCGCAGCTCAATAGAACGCTTATTTTTTGGAGGTATGGTTTGGATCGTGCGCTTGGATTTGTGGGCAACCACCCGTTTTTATTTGGCCTTTTAGCAGTACTTGCCGTACTGTTTTTTGCTATTGAAAACAAACGTAGCGGCAAAAAAGTGTCGCCCAATACACTAGGCATGATGGTCAACTCCCAAAATGCGCAACTTATCGATATTCGCCCTAAGAAGAAGTTTACGGCTGGCTATATCCAAGGCAGTCGCAATATTCCTTTCACCCAGCTGAAAGAAAGCCTAGAAGAGGTGCGTGCGATTGAGTCGCCAGTGATTATCATCTGCGATGTGGGCGTGCAAGCAGGCGCAGCGGTACAGATGATTGGCAAAGACAATATCTATCGTCTAGAAGGTGGGGTCGGTGGCTGGCAAGGTGCCGGTATGCCCTTGGTTGGCATCAAGGACGCCCAGACCAAAAATAAAGGCAAAGCGAAACCAAGCTTACGTAAATAACTGGCTTGTGTTATGGCTGATTAATTTAAAAAAGACACGACCTAATGGCGTGTCTTTTTTTATGGCGGGTCTTTTTTTGTGGCGAGTCTCTTATCTTTGGCTTGTGTTACTTTTCGCAAGTTTAAGGGCTGCTGGCTTGAATTTGGCCCTCCCATCCCCACTTTGGTAATGAGCGCAATCGAATACAGGCTTGTAATTAACTTGATTGCAGCCGACCAGATCGAATCTTATAATACTGTTTTCTATAGCACTATTTTCTACAACACTATTCTCTATAATATGAATATCGCGTTACACACTTATAAATTAAGGATTTACTATGACTGTATCTGTTAAAGTTTACACCACCCCTATTTGCCCTTACTGCTCAAACGCCAAACAACTATTAAAATCTAAAGGTGTTGAGTACGAAGAAATCGGCATGCATGACATGAGCAGCGACGAGCGCCGGGCGCTAATGCAAAAGACCAATAACTATCGTACCGTCCCACAAATTTTCGTTGGTGATACCTTCGTCGGTGGTTTTAGTGAGCTCAGTCAGTTTAACCAACAAGGTAAGCTTGATGAGCTACTAGCCGGTTAATCTGCTGGCGGGCTTTACTGATTTGCCTTACTGGCTGATTTATCTTACTATTGATCATTGCCTCCGCTAGTTAAGTGGGCAATGACTGAGTGAGCAATCATCAGTAGATAAGATATTAATAACAAAGCATTGAGATTAAGTGACCTTTAAGATTAGAATGATTAAGTAAGATTAGAATGATATTGTTATTTTGTCCGAACATTTGACCCACTATTATAGGAGTTATCATGGCTGAAGAACAAGCACAACCACAACTGGCCCTAGAACGCATTTATGTAAAAGATATGTCACTTGAAGTGCCTGGCGCTGACGTGTTCACCAAAGAGTGGAATCCTGAGCTGGATATCAATTTATCAAGCAATGCAGATAAGCTAGACGATGACCATTATCAAGTGATTTTGACCGTGAGTGTCACTGCCAAAAATGCTGAAGAAGCCGCATTTATCGCAGAAGTACATCAAGCGGGTATCTTCTTATTAAAAGACATTCCAGAAGATCAAATCGGTCAGATCTTAGGTGCCTACTGCCCTAACGTGTTGTTCCCTTATGCCCGTGAAGTGATTAGCGACATCGTCACTCGTGGTAGCTTCCCGCAGTTATTGTTAGCGCCCGTTAACTTTGACCAAGCCTATGCCCAAAGCCAACAGCAAGCACAAATAGACGCTGAAGGTAATGCATAAGCTCTAGGTTAGGCTTAGCAATATAATATAGAAGACCTAGTAACAGAAATTTAGTGTAAAAAAGCCCTGCTGATTAGCAGGGCTTTTTTACACTATCCAATAAAATCGTTGGCTACCAATACTTAGCCTTGTAGAGCGGCTAATATTTGTGCTTTAACCTCATCGATAGACTGAGTACCATCAAACTTGTCATAGCCGGGAGCATTACTACCAGCATTGCCATCTTGTTGGGCTTTGTCTTGATAAAAACCAACCAAGGCTGAAGTTTGCTGATGATAGGTCGCTAAACGCTCACGAATAGTAGACTCTTTATCGTCTTCACGCTGGATAAGCGCTTCGCCAGTGACATCATCGATACCCTCTTGCTTGGGTGGATTGTGATCGATGTGATACACACGACCTGAGTCTGAATGCTGGCGGCGGCCCGATAGACGCTTGACAATCTCATCATCCGGCACACTGATTTCGACCACATGATTAATCGTGACGTCAGCGTCAGCAAGCGCTTGGGCTTGAGGAATAGTACGCGGAAAACCATCAAGAATACAACCATTGATACAATCAGGCTTAGCGATGCGTTCTTTTACTAAGTTAATGATCAGGTCGTCAGACACCAAACCACCAGCATTCATAATGCCTTTGGCTTGCTTGCCAAGCTCGCTGCCTTCTTTAATGGCCGCACGTAGCATATCACCGGTTGAGATCTGCGGGATATCATATTGTTTAGAAATAAATTGAGCTTGAGTACCTTTACCGGCACCTGGTGGACCTAGCAAAATAATACGCATCATTACACGACTCTCCTCAATATATGGGATTTTAGGATAAATAAAACTTAGGGATTGGCCAATTACGAGGCTTACCTTACCTTGTGGCTTTAAAAATCTCAAGTTTTTTTAGTCTTGATGCGGTAAGTTACCATGACTTATCTGTTCACTGGCTACTATTAAGCGCCGTAGAAAGCAACTACGGCGCTGGTATATTAGGTAAATTATCGGAGGCTATGTGGCTATATGATTAGCAAGCTATAACACTTAGAACTGGGTTATAGCGCTTATCTAATCCGGCTTGCTAGCTTGCTAGGGTCGATCCAAGTTAGAAAATACCCCTGCTGCTGGTATGGATTTTTTGTAGCCTCTGTCACGCTTGCGAACAGCCAGCGAAAAAAATGCTACCCGTAGCAGGTTGCTATGCTCCGTGCTCTTTTATTTTGCACAGAGCGCGGAGCATAGAACATAGCTTGCTTGTTGATCAAGGTACTTGCTGATTGATCAAGGTACTTGCTGATTAATAGTCACGTTGACTTGGTTTTGATCCGGGCTGATCACTACTGGATTACCCGATAGATCTCCTGACTCGGCCAGCGCATTGCCACTATGGCTGATGCGCGCCACTACCGCTAACTGAACTTGGTCAGCACGAGCCGCTTTTAACGTGCGCTCTGGCATCATCGCATCCAGATCGCTGAGACTGATATTGGCTTGACCTTGTTGAATAACGCTAATAGGCAAACGCTTGGCGGCAAAGGGTGGGCCACCTTTGACATCACGAATCGCGACGAATAACACGTCATCACCTTTTACCAATGGCAATAAACTGGCATTAATGGTTATGGTCACGTCGATACCAGCGGCCGCTTGCTGCTGTTGCACGGTGACATTAGCGCTCAGCTCGTCCAAACTTGCCAATGCCTGAGTATGATCGCCGGGCTTGGCCTCGATACTGGCACGCAAGCGGCGAATCCAGCCTTGGGCTTGCTGAAAGTTACTACCCCGTGCCTCGCCCATGGCCATTAGCATTTGTGCGCCTTCATGCTCTGGGTTTTTGGCCAGTACGTCTTGTAGTACTCGGCGGCTAGTGGCATCTAGCTGGCCTTCATTAGTAAAAAAGCTAATCTGAGCATAGGTGGTGGCAATCTGTTCGTTATCAGGTGATAACCGATAGGCACGAGACAAGGCTTCTAGCGCGGAATCTGTCGCTTCTAGCGATAAGAACAGCTCTGACAGCCGCATCCAACGATCGGGGTCACTCGCGTTACGGTGGACGTTGGTCTGCATCGCGGTAATCAGCTGACGGCTGTCTTCAATCGCCCACTCTGGCGGCTGATCAATCTTACCAGTTAATAGGTCATCAGCCACTTGACCGACCTTGTCTTCAGCAGCCCATAGATCGAACACCGGCGTGCGGTCACCAATCAATAAATAAGCCATCGCGGCTAATACTGGCACACCAATAGTAATGATTATGCGACTTTTAATACCAGGAACAACCATCGGCGCGATTTGGCGCTGGGCATCTAATAGCTGACGCTCAAGCTCGAGCTTTTGGTTTTGATAATGGCTGTCATCGATAGTACCGCTGTCTTTGTCGGTTTTGAGTTCTGCTAGCCGCTCACGAAATACTGCCACGTTGATGTCTAGCAGCTTATTGTCTAGTGGTTTTTCGGGGGCGCGGGCGGCACGCAACCACGGCATAATGACAATAACCGCCAGTAATAGAGCAATGAGTAAGCTTAAGGCAATAAATAAGCCAACAGTAGAGAATAGGGTCATTTTTTGTCCTCGGTGCTTGTGATGTCAAGATCAGTGTTATCAGGGCGCGACAACAGACGATCAAGCTGGGCCTGCTCCGCAGATGTCAGGGCTTCGACAGCGCTATCAACCGTTACGCCATCTTGGCCACGGGCGCTAACTTGACGGCGTTTGCTCTGCCAAAACCAGCCAATAATGAGAAAGAGTAATAATAATGGTGGAAAGAACCAAAGTATCCAGGTCGATGGACGCACGGGTGGGTTGTAAGTGATAAAGTCACCATAGCGATCTTGCATGTAGTTCCGAATCTCTCCATCACTACGGCCATCTTTAATCAGGTCATAAGTTTTTTGTTTGAGATCTTGGGCAATCGGTGCATCAGAACCGGCCAAGTTTTGGTTTTGGCATTTTGGACAACGCAGCTCTTCGATCATGCCGCGATACTGGGCTTCTTGCTGAACGGAATCAAATTCATAGACGTTAATAGCCGCGTATGAGGTGATGCTCAGCACACATGCCAGCATCACGCCTAATAGTCTCGAAACTAATAGCCTCGAAACTAATAGCCTCGAAACTGTGGCTGCAGTGGCTTTTGACTGTGGCGCTCTTGCTTGAACCGCTATCATTTGCACATCTCCTCAACCTGACTGGGATCAGGATCGCCGTTGTTCTTACTCGCTTCATTGAGCAGGCTCAAGCACGGAGTAATACGACTCTGCCAATTGGCTTCATTGATTTCACCAACAATATGCTGGCGAATGATACCTTTGCCATCGACAATGAAGGTCTCAGGCGCGCCGGTTAACCCTAAGTCTAAGGCAAACTGCCCAGACAAATCTTGAATAGACATGGAGAATGGGTCGCCGCGCTGGTTTAGATAACTGAGCGCGTCACCAATATCGTCTTTGTAATTTACCCCAACGATATTGATCCCGCGTTCTTCGAGCGCCATCAAAAAGGGGTGCTCAACGATACAGGTGGGACACCAAGAGCCCCAAATATTCATTAAAAATGGCTGGTCAGGCAGATTGTCATTGGTCATGGTGCGGGTGGTATCTGCTAATAACGGCAGCTCAAAAGTCGGCACCGGACGCTCCAGAGCGGTATTGGTGACGATATCTGTCGGTTTGCCCAAGCGCATATATAGCATAACGATTAACCCCATAAATATGATCAGCGGGATTAAAAACCATATTTTGAGTTGGTTTTGTTTCATCATTTGACCCCCTGACTGTTATTACGCTGGCCATTTTGGCCGCCTTTAAAATCAGGGCTGTTGTCGGGGGTAGTCATATTATTTCTCCCCCGTCGCGGTCACTGGTATTTCGCTACCCGTAATGCTGCTTGCAACCGTATTATCAGCAACCTGGTCTGGACCTTTGGTCTTTTTGAGGCGATAGCGTTTGTCCAGCATGCTTATTAAACCACCGAGGGCCATAATAATCGCCCCTAGCCATATCCAGCGAATCAAGGGTTTAACGTAGATACGTACGGCCCATTGGTTACTGTCTGCGGAAATAGGCTCACCCAATGCGACATAGAGATCACGCATCAAGCTGGCATCGATTGCGGCCTCAGTCATCGGCATCATACTGATGATATAGGTGCGTTTTTCAGGATATAAGGTGGCTACCGGATTACCATCTTTGGTGACGTCCACTTGCGCTTGTACCGCATCAAAGTTACTGCCTTGCACTTTACGGAAGTCAGCAAGTTCAAAGTCGTAGCCTTGCACGTTGACCGTGTCACCAACACCCAGCGCCACGTCACGCTCAATACTTAAGCTGCTGGTAAAGGCCACCCCAATCACAGCGATAATTACCCCAATATGGGCGGTTTGCTGACCCCAATAGCTGAGGCGTAATTGACGCAAGCCTTTAAAGAAGTTTGGCGCATTTTTGGTCTTATCTCTAAAGTCGACCACCATCCAAAATAGGACCCAAAAGCTGACTAATAAAGTCACGCCGATATTGAGCATGGACGACGGATTGACGAAGTAAGTAATAATAGCTGCTAACAACAAGCTACTGGCAGCCACGACCATCCCAACGCCCAATAATGGACGCTTGTCTTGTTTCCAGCGAATATTAGAGCCCATGCCCATTGCAAATAACAGCAACCAGGTCAAGGGTACAAATAACGCATTAAAGTAAGGGGTTCCTACCGAGACCTGACCTAAATTAAAGGCATCAGCAATAATAGGATATAGGGTGCCCAACAGCACGACTAAAGTGGATATTAGAATGATGACGTTGTTCATCACCAAAAACGACTCGCGTGAAATCAGTTGATACTGACTTTCGACCGTCAAACGCCAGCCGCGAAACGCGAACATCAATAAGCCACTACCCACGATCACACCTAAAATGGCTAAAATCACTAGACCACGGGTCGGATCAGCGGCGAATGAATGCACCGAGGTAATAACCCCTGAGCGTACCAAAAACGTCCCTAACAAACTAAGCGCAAAGGCGAAAATCGACAGCATGATGGTCCATGCTTTGAATACGCCACGCTTTTCGGTCACCGCTAAAGAGTGCAGCAAGGCTAGACCTGCCAGCCAAGGTAATAACGAGGCGTTTTCTACTGGATCCCAGAACCACCAACCGCCCCAGCCAAGCTCGTAATAGGCCCACCACGAGCCCAAGGCGATACCAATAGTCAAAAAACCCCAGGCGGCTAACGCCCACGGACGTGACCAGCGTGTCCATACCGCATCCAAGCGCCCTTCCCACAATGCCGCCATACAGAACGCAAACGGCACCACCATACCCACATAACCCATGTACAGCATCGGTGGGTGAATGATCAGGCCAAAATCTTGTAGTACTGGGTTTAGATCGGCCCCATCGACTGCTAAGTTCGGCAAGGTACGATCAAATGGTGACGAGGTAAAGATCATCATCGCCAGCATCATCAGCTGTACAGCGGCTAGAATAACGAGTACTCGCGCCCGCATTGACAGCGGTAGACCGCGACTGAAGTACGATACTAGCGCGCACCAGGTGGCCATGATGGTCATCCAAAGCAACAGCGAGCCTTCGTGCCCGCCCCAAGTCGCCGATAACTTATAGTACCAAGGCAACAAGGTATTGGAGTGCTGTGTGACGTAGACTAGGCTAAAGTCATTATAAAAAAAGCCGGCCATTAACGCGCTAAATGACGTTATCATCGCTGCAAATTGCGCCCAAGCCAAGCTAGGTGCGAGACGCTGCAAGGCGATTTGATCACGCATGACGCCCATGGTTGGTAATACCACTTGCAAAATCGCCAATACAAAAGCGGCCAGCAAGGCAAAATAACCTAATTCTGTTATTAACATACGGTCTAACCTTGTTTACCTTAATACGTTACAGTTATGGATTGGGCCATTTAATGCTTTTAAAAGAGCCCAGTAGTGATGCAGGTATAGCGGTTATTAGTGTTTGGTAACTTGATAGTATAATTTGGTGACTTAATTGTATCGTTTAATGCACTTACAGTCGCGTACATTACCGTCAGTTTATTGCGCTGGCATATCTGAGTTGTACGGGCTATGTATAGGACCAATATCACCCTATAAATGCCCTATTGCATGGCGGGAAAAAACACCAAAACTAAGTGCAACCAACCAGCTAAAAACCCAGTTAACCCGCCCAACACGATCAAGGTCAGCTCATCTTCATGAAAGGCAGGACGCAACAGGTTTTGAAATTCATGGGGTGACAACCCCCGAATGCGATCTCGAAACAGACCAAATATTTTGCTAGCGCGGCTCTCATTGAGCTCAGGATCACGCATCGGTACCATAGTGGCTATGATAGATTTATCAAGAATGGTGTTTTTTAGCTGACCAAACTCCCGGCGACCGAGACCCATACGCAAGGTGGTATTGACCACGGGTGACTCTAACACCTGATAAAGATGCGACTTCATAAGATCACGCGTTTGCGCCGCACGCTCGCCATACATCATTTCATTCATGATGTTCTCTAGAGTCACCAAATCATTGACCACGATCTCAGCGAAGACCACCGACACTTCTTCTTGACGCTTCATAAAGCCGCCTTGCCAGCGAAACGTCGCTATGTGTGGCAATTGCAGGCTAATAAAGGGAAAGGTCTGACGGCGTGCAAACAGCTGCAAATATGAGATAAAACGCGGTTCTACCGGATTAAACACCATCCAGATCGCAATCCAGTTGGTCAATAGCCCCCAGATCGCGGCAAAAAACGGCACGGTCCAATGGACGGGTATGACCAAAAAGATAAACATCTGGATGATGCCAAAGAGCAGCCCGATCAGCGCACTAATATGCCAGATAAAATCGATTTCTTTTTGACCGACCTTTAGAAACATATTGACCATCAAGCGCCGGTCACTTTCCATCTTATTGACGATCATTTGCCGCATATCGACCAGCTGTTCGACATTTTGGGTCAAGTCGATCACCAGCGAACTCATGATACCAGGCAGTGCTTGATGCGCTTGCTTATAGATCCGACGCTTTAGCGCATAAGGAATATTGTTCCATAGGGTCTCTGAGCGCTCCAGCATAATCTCGTCAATCAGAGCTTCAAGATTCTTATCAATGGTATCGGTAATGAATACCGCCATCTGCTCTGGTTCCATCGCTTGAAAAAACTCGTCAAGCGAGCCCAGTTTGGATAGCGTCTGATCAACGATAACACCCGCTATCTTGCCAGCCTTGCGCGGCACAATACCTTGCCAACCAATACCAGGTAGGCCAAAGAATGGAAAATGCGGTACGCGAATACCCCGAAACTTAATGGGATAGAACAGCATTTTTAGCGCCATCCACACATGCACCCAGGTGACAAATGCGGTTACTGGTGGAATAGTCAGCATGGCGAGAAACTCTGGATGCTCAGCGAATGTCTGCCATATTGAAGTTGCGAGCATGGTTTTTTATACCCCTGACCTACGGTGGTGGTTAATGGTGGTGGTTAATGTGTCTTTAGTCAATAATGCAAATTAAATCGCCTAATATTAGCATACTTGCTCGCTATTAACACCGCTAGACCCTAGGTAAGTTGTGACTGTTGGTGACACGTTTTGCGGTCTCCTATCAAGCACCAATAACCTACCCGGTCAGCCAATGGTTATTGACAGCAGCCTGGCTAAATCCAGCGGCTAAACTCAACGTCATAAGCGTTATTCTGTTATAATTTATAGCAGGGTGTGACAGCGGCTACGAAAAAAATATATACACTTGTGTCAGCGTACTACTGTTATAAATTTTTCTTGCTTGCTGTTCGCAAGCGTGACAGAGGCTGCGAAAAATTTATAACAGCAGCACTGTATCGTTTTTGAATTGGATTGACTATTCGCCAACCTTTATCTTGATCTTTATTAATCGCCCTCTATTGCTTTTCTAGGTACTGACCTTTTATGAACAAACCGCATGCACCCGATACCGAACAGATCAACCGCATTTTTATGCAGCGGATCGCTATTTTTGGGGTTTTGGTGTTCATCGGTCTGAGTGGTTTGTTATTGCGTTATGGTTTTTTGCAGGTCTATGCTCACGAGAAATATACCACTCAGGCAGACAATAACCGCATCAAGCTGATATCAGCGCCGCCCAGCCGGGGTTATATCTATGATCGCAATGGCATACTACTGGCAGACAATCAGCCGGTATTTACCGCGATGCTCAGTCCCGATGAAGTAACAGACCCCAAGCGCACCCTAACCTTACTGGCGCCTATCTTTGCGCTGACCGATGCCGACATTACCAATATTTTGGCACGGATCAGTGAAAGTAAGAATGATCCAGTCACCATCAAGATTGATTTAACCGAGTCGCAAGTGGCGCAGTTTAGTGAGCGCAAGCCCTTCTTTCGCGGGGTCACGATTCAAAGCAAGCTGACCCGCTCCTACCCTTATGATGAGCTGTTCGCCCACGTGATTGGTTATGTTGGCCGGATTAACGATAAAGAGAGCCAGAAGATTGATAAGGATCGCTATGCCGGTACCGATCTAATCGGTAAAATTGGTATCGAAGACTTTTATGAAGATATTTTGCTCGGCCAACCCGGTTATCAGTCAGTAGAGACTGATGCTTATGGCAAGATCATACGCCAGTTAGAGGCCAAACCGCCGATTGCCGGTAATGACATTACCTTGAGTCTGGATTATGGCTTGCAAAAGGTGGCGCAGCAGCAGCTCGATGGTCGCCGCGGCGCGATTGTGGCCATAGACCCCAAAAATGGCGATGTACTGGCCTTTGTCAGCAATCCCAGTTATGACCCGAACCCCTTTATTTCAGGCATCTCCTTTAAAGACTATGACGCGCTGCGAGATGACCCTGACGAGCCGCTGTATAACCGTGCGCTACAGGGCATGTACCCACCGGCCTCGACTATCAAGCCGTTTGAGGCCTTGGGCGGTATCCATTATGGTCTACGCGATTGGAACACCACTATCTACGATCCCGGTTACTTTACCCTGCCTGGTGACTCGCATCGGTTTCGAGATTGGAAGCGTGGCGGTCACGGCACGGTGGATCTAAAAAAATCTATCGTGATGTCGGTTGATACTTATTATTATAAATTGGCCTATGAAATGGGTATTCAGCGCCTACATGACTGGATGGTGCGGTTTGGCTTCGGTGAAGAGACCGGCATTGATTTGCCCAATGAAAAATCAGGTATTATGCCCTCGCCCAAGTGGAAACAGGACAGATATGGTAGAGGCTGGTTACCGGGTGAGACCATCTCAGTCAGTATTGGTCAGGGTTACTTCTTAGCCACGCCGCTACAGATTGCCAATGCCACTGCGATGACCGCCAACAAGGGTTACCACATTACCCCGCATCTGTTAAAAAGTAGTGACGGCGCGGCAGAGGTGGATGTCATCACCAAGCCTGATGGCAAAATTGATTATAACGGTAAGGCCTCCGACTGGCTACGTATGCATGACGCCATGGAAGATACTATCAAGGGCGGCACCGGACGCGGCATCTATACCTCGCGCTATCGTATCGCAGGCAAAACCGGTACCGCGCAGGTCAAGTCGATTGCCCAAGGTGAAAGCTACGATAAATCAGCCCTGGATAAGCGCCACTGGGATCATGCCTGGTTCAGTGGTTTTGCCCCAGTCGAAGAGCCGCAAATCGCGCTGTCGGTACTGGTCGAAAATGGCGGTGGCGGTAGTACAGTGGCGGCCCCTATCGGCCGCGCGCTGTTTGATTATTGGGTCCTACAACGTAAGAACGATCCTATCTTGCCGCCGACTGCCGATCAGCTGACAGTGATTAAACGGCAAAAAGCATTGGCCAAAGCCGCTAGTGATATCAGACGCGACCAAGCAAACGAGCTGAAAGAACAGGCGCAAGCACAGGCTGATGCCGCGCTGTCTCCCGCAGTACCGTAGCGCTTTTTAAGGTATTTTAATTATAAGGTATTTTAACTACATGAAAAAACCGTCAGCCTCACGGCACGCCAAACATAAGCAGTCGCAGCCTAAAACGGCTAACAGTACTCATAAGACTAAGCAAACAGCCGCCGGTAACGTACGGATCATCGGTGGCCAGTTTAAGCGCCGTAGTGTCAATTTTATTGCGGCCGACGGTTTGCGACCCACCCCAGACCGCTTACGTGAGACCTTATTTAACTGGTTATTGGCTGATATGCATGGCGCGCGGGTACTCGATAGCTGCGCGGGTAGCGGGGTGTTAGGCTTTGAGGCCTTATCACGTGGGGCCGCGCATTGTAGCTTTATCGAAACCAATCGCGCGCAAAGTCAGATGCTGTTGCAAAGCGCTGAACAGCTGGGTATTGCTACCGAGCGCTATCAAATCATGCAGGGCGCGGCTGAGCAGCTGTTAAGTCAAAATCAAGGTCAAGGCCAAAGCCAGGCCTTTCAGCAGCCGTTTGACATTGTGTTCATTGACCCACCCTATGCCGATGACTTATGGCAGCCAATCTTAACGGCTCTGATTAACCAGTCCCTAATCAGCAGCGACACCCTTATTTATTTAGAAGCAGACAAAGATCTCAGCCCCCAGTTAGCAGAATTGGCCATGACCCTGGTTGCAGGGGTTGCAGGTAACGAAAACTTGGCTAGGCCAGCTTGCTATCGCTTTGAATGTCTCAAACAGACCAGGGTCGGACAAGTTGTCGCTGGACTTTATCGCCTGTCATCGTCATAATAATGTAGCCAAAATTAACAATATACCGAACAATGCTAAAAAACGCTGAAAAATGCTGACATATGCTGACATATGCTGACCGCTTGGACATTAACAGCGTCTACCAGAGCGTCTACAAATACAGCGACCGCCAAAAAACCCGTTAAACATTAGCATTTAATGACCAGCGGGCGAAAATAAACCCCAATGCAGCTTGCAAGCGTAGGCGCTACTGCTTATAATGTGCAGTCTGTTTTTTGAGAGCCCCGTTCCCAGACAAACTCTCAACGAATTTTAAATTTAAGGTTTTATCATGAAAACACTTAGTGCAAAACCAGCTGAAGTGACCCATGACTGGTTCGTCGTCGATGCTGACGGCAAGACCCTTGGTCGCCTAGCTAGCCAAATCGCTCACCGCCTACGTGGTAAGCATAAGGCCTCATTTACCCCGCACGTTGACACTGGTGACTTCATTGTCGTCATCAATGCTGAAAAAGTTGCGGTAACGGGTAAAAAAGCAAAAGATAAAAAGTATTATCGTCACAGTGGCTATCCAGGTGGGATTAAAGAAACCAACTTCACCAAGCTGATTGCACATAAGCCTGAAGATGTTCTACACAAAGCCGTTAAGGGTATGCTTCCAAAGGGTCCTCTTGGCTATGCGATGATCAAGAAGCTGAAACTATATGCGGGTAACGAACATCCACATGAAGCTCAGCAACCTAAAGAACTAGACATCTAAGGAATCACTTATGGAACGCAATTACGGAACTGGTCGCCGCAAGACTTCTACCGCTCGTGTCTTTTTAGCGAAAGGTACTGGTAGCATCGTCGTTAACGGTAAGCCACTGGATGAATATTTCAGCCGCGAAACCTCGCGCATGGTTGTTCGTCAGCCATTAGCATTATTAGACTCTATCAGTGCCTATGACTTATATGTCACCGTCACTGGTGGCGGCACTAGTGGTCAAGCGGGCGCAATCCGCCACGGCATCACTCGCGCGCTAATCGAGTCTGACGAAACCTTAAAGCCTGCCCTAAAAGCAGCTGGTTTTGTGACTCGTGACTCACGTCAAGTTGAACGTAAGAAATTGGGCCTACGTAAAGCACGTAAACGTCCACAATTCTCGAAACGTTAATCAAAGCTATTTTTTATCGGCTTGCTGTTACGTTTACGGGTTTTTCCATAGTTATTGGGTAAAAACCGTTTTATAGCAGTCGCTGATAAAACAATAGATTTGCGAAACCTTATAAGTTGGTCACAGCTTATAAGGTTTTTTTATGCCTACGGTTATTGATCAGAGTACTATAGTCAATGCAAAGTAATATCGATAGATAACCTACTGCTGGTATAATTTTTCTTGCTTGCTGTGCCTACGCAGACAGAGGCTGCAAAAAATTGATACCAGCAGCACACGGTACCGTTCTTGAATTGGATCGACTATAGCCTCTTATGACAATGCGTAAATTACCTTGCAAAGCTTACCCTACTACGCCATCATTATAATAATTTTTAATTTATCAGTAACACTATTATGAAAGCGCCTGAACAATTTGATCCCAGTAAGTCTGCTGCGCAAAATGGCACGCCACCGAACGCTGCGTCGCCTACGTCAAATAGCAAGCAGGCTAAGTCGCCCGCTATTCCGGTCGGCACCCCTACTATTACCCAGACTCATAAGCAAACCTCAATAGCAAAAAAGATGCCGTTTGAATGGCAATTTTTGTTGCCTAAATATTGGGCGTTATGGCTGCTACTCGCAATCATTGTCCCCCTGGCTTATTTGCCGCTACGTTGGCAGTTTTGGCTGGGTCGCAAGTTGGGTATTTTATTCTATAAAATGGTCGGCTCGCGGCGGCGTGATACCTTGATTAACCTCAGATTGGCCTTTCCTGACAAGCCAGAAGCTGAGCGTGAACTGATGGCCAAGCAGGTGTTCGTCAATCAAGGTATTGGCATATTTGAAACTTTATGCACTTGGTTTCGTCCTGATATATTTACCCGTACGGTCTCTATCTCTGGGCTACAGCATGTGGTCAAGGCTCAAAATGAGGGTCGCGGGGTTATTTTACTGGGTGCCCATTATACCCTACTGGATCTAGGTGCTATGCTATGTACCCAGTTCTTCCCGATGGATGGCATGTATCGGCCGCAGAATAATGCGCTATTAGAGTGGTTTATTTATAACGGTCGGGCCCCTATCTTTGGTAAATTAATTTCTAGTCGCAATATGCGCGGCTTGGTCGATTCTCTCAAGACCGGCCACGTGGTCTGGTACTCACCAGATCAAGACTATGGTCTTAAGTACGGGGTCATGGCACCATTCTTTGGGGTACCAGCAGCCACTATTACCGCCACTCGGCGCTTATCTACTGTGGGCGAGCCAGGACGGCAGCCAGCAGTGATGGCCCTCCATACCTATCGGCAAACGCCTGATAATATGCCCAGAGGCAAGCGCCCGCATTATCATCTGACCATTACCCCAGAACTGGATAACTATCCTAGTGATGATGAGGTGGCTGATGCCACCCGGGTCAATGAGATTTTGGAAGGGCTGATTCGTATTGATCCGACCCAGTGGATGTGGTTTCATCGGCGCTTTAAAAATGGCCCTAATGGTCGTACTGATATCTATGACCAGGATAATGATCTTGTATAGTAATGATCTTGTATGATAACGGTCTCGTATAGTGATGATCTGGTATAACAGGTAAAAATTTTCTGGCTTGTTGTTCGCGAGCGTGACAGAGGCTGCGAAAATTTCTCCCAGTCATACTGACGATATGTTCATACTCATTCTGTTTTAAACTGGCTCAGCCCTAGCATTCATGCAAAATAAACAACCATAGATTAAAGACGGAACCCTCATGAGCGACAATAGCATTTCTGATGATTTAAATAACCCTGCAGAGACGGCAGTGAAACGCATTTTAACCGGTATTAAGCCAACCGGTACTCTACATTTGGGTAATTATGTGGGTGCCATTCGCCCAGCGATTGAGTCTATCCAAAATAGTGATCATGAGGCGTTTTTCTTTTTAGCCGATTATCATGGCATTATCGGTTGTCATGACCCGGCAGTGATTCATGAGTCGACTAAATCAATTGCCGCCACCTGGCTGGCGTGCGGGCTAGATCCTGAACGCGTGACTTTTTATCGTCAATCAGATGTGCCAGAGATTCCAGAGTTGGCTTGGATTTTAAATTGCTCGTGTGCCAAGGGTCTGATGAACCGTGCCCATGCCTATAAGGCCTCAGTCGATATCAATGTGGACAATGGCGTTGATCCTGATCAAGGGGTCACCATGGGGCTGTTTGGCTATCCAGTGCTGATGGCCGCAGATATCCTGATGTTTAATGCCACTCATGTGCCGGTTGGCCGCGACCAAATTCAGCATATCGAAATGGCCCGTGATATTGCCGGTACTTTTAACCATAGATATAAGCCGCTGTTTACCCTACCCAAGGCGGTAGTCGATGATGACACCCCCTTACTGACTGGGCTTGATGGCCGTAAAATGAGTAAGAGCTACGGCAATACCATTCCATTGTTTGGTGAGCTGAATCCACAGGTCAGTCCTGAGAAACAAATGCACAAAGCGATTATGAAGATCGTCACTAATTCGCAACTGCCTGCGGAAGCAAAAAACCCTGATGACTCGGCCATATTTGAGATTTATAAAGCCTTTGCCACCCCGGAAGAAATTGCTGCTATGCGCGCGCAGTTTGCCGCCGGTATTGGTTGGGGCGATGCCAAGCAAGCCTTGTTTGAAAAAATAAATACTGAGATTGCCCCATTCCGCGAACGCTATCTAGAGCTGATGGCCAACCCCAAACAGTTAGAAGAAATATTACAAATGGGCGCAGACAAGGCCGGTCGCCATAGTCGTAAGCAGTTAGACAAGACTCGTCGTGCGATTGGTATTCGCCCACTTGCCAAACTTAAGTAACCGCTTGAACGTGACTGCAGATGCGCATGACCGAACCGCGCTACGTATTTATCAGACCCCGGTACAGCAGTTGCCGGAAGATTTGTACGTGCCGCCGCAAGCGTTTGCCATTTGGCTTGAGCAGTTTGCCGGGCCACTGGATTTTTTGTTGTATCTGGTCAAAAAGAACAATGTTGATCTGACCCAGATGCCAATATTGCCCATTACTGAGCAATATTTGGCTTATATCAATGAGTTAGACACTGAACATTTCGAATTGGCTGGTGACTACCTATTAATGGCCTCGACCTTGATTGCGATCAAGACTGAGCTGTTATTACCCAAGCCGCAGACCCCAACTGACGAGCGTGATCCCAAGGCTGAACTGATTGAACGCCTAGAAGCCTATGCGCAAATCAAGGGGGCCAGCCAGCGCTTAGACACTCTGGTACGCCTTGAGCGTGATGTGTTCTTAGCGATGGTCAGTATGCCCAATCAAGCTATTATGAACGCCGAGCTGCCCAGTTATTCGGCTAATTTGTTAGTTGATAGCTTATTTAAAATGCAGTTACAGCCCGACTACCAGATGCATACCCATACGGTTAAAGTCGACACAGTACCCCTTGCGGATCGTATTGCCAGTATTAGCAGGCAGCTAAGTAGCGATGGCACCCGCTCCTTTTATCAGCTATTAGATAAGTCGCAAGGTAAAGTCGGGGTGGTGGTTAGCTTTGTGGCGGTGCTAGAGCTGATGAAACGTCAGCTGGTGGGGGTAGTCAGTACGGCTAGTGACGGTGATAGCCCGCCTAGTCAGTTGACCTTACAATGGTTGAGGTAATACCTGGTTAGATCCCACTATAGCCAGTTCAAAATAAAATAAATACGGCTCATAAACTTACAAGGCTGGCAAAATTTACTCGCTTGCTGTGTGGCTGCGCCACTCCAGAGGCTTCGAAAATTTCCCACAGCCATGCTCCCAGTATTCGCTTTATAATAGAGCTTTTTGTAATAGCCTTATATCAAAACCTTTTACCTCAAATCACTTTATATATTAAATCCCTTTTTAAAAGAGCAGCATAATAATGGTTGACCCTATTAAAAAAAATGACAGTAGATCAAGTAACAGTAAACCAAGTGACAGTAAACCAAGTAATAGTGAACAGCACACTAGCAGCCACCATATTGAAGTATTACTGCATGCCTCGGAAGCGCCACTGACTGCGAATGATCTTAAAAAGCACTTATCATTGTCTACGCAAGAATTAAAGCTGGCATTAGAAGCGCTACAAGCGCGTTTAAGCCTTGGTGTGCTGAGTCTTAATGAAACTGCCAGTGGTTACCGCTTACAAGTCTCTGATAGCTATAGCGCACTCATTCAGCGGGTGTTTCCACAGCGCCAACAGCGTCTCAGCCAAGCCCTACTAGAAACTCTAAGTGTGGTAGCTTATAAGCAGCCGGTAACCCGTAGTGATATCGAGCAGGTACGCGGGGTGACGCTATCGAGTAATATCTTGCGGCAGTTGTTTGATAAGGGTTGGATTATGGAGGACGGTTATAAAGACAGCTTAGGTCGCCCGGCGCTATTACATACCACGCCGCAATTTTTAGATGCTTTTGGGCTCGCTAGTTTAGAGCAATTGCCACCGATGCCGGACATAAATGCAATATAGTCAATGAAAAGTAATATCGATACCTAACGTACTGCTGGCATAAGTTTTTCTTGCTTGCTGTGCCTACGCAGACAGAGGCTGCAAAAAGCTTGTACCAGCAGTACCGTCGCGTTTTTAAGGTATTTTAACTATATGACTGCAATAGGCGCTGTATCCTAATTTTTCTCGTATAAAAAAATAGGATCTGCTGAAAATTCAACCGACCCTATTTTAGAAGTACTCAAACATAGAATTTTAAAAATATTAAAGCATAAAACTCAATAAGTTTTAAACTCTACCCCTATGCCCGCACCAATGTCACTTGACTGGGTATCAGAATCTACC
The DNA here is from genome assembly GCF_035984995.1 of Psychrobacter sp. PL15. Lineage (NCBI taxonomy): Bacteria > Pseudomonadati > Pseudomonadota > Gammaproteobacteria > Moraxellales > Moraxellaceae > Psychrobacter > Psychrobacter sp. PL15. The sequence goes on along the minus strand of NZ_JAXCIB010000006.1, from coordinate 106,931 downwards.
GCCCAAAGTCGAGTGGTAATCAGCGCTTGTGGTCGTAACTGATGCTCCCAAGCCACATCAATAGCAGTTAACTTATCAGTAGTTGGAAACGCCTGATTGATGGGCTCGTCCGCTTGGTTTACTTTAGCGTGCTGCAATTTTGCGTTAATAAAATTACGTTCATTCAGCCATAATCGACCACCGACTGAGACACTTTGAGCATCACCACCTAACGCGTGACCGAGGGGATAGCCTTGTTGATAGTAGCCATCGGTATAGGTACTGTGATCGTAGGATATTCCTTTTGATTCGCCACTAGTACGGGTATCTGCATACTCAGCATACAGCTGATACGGCTTGCCATAAGCAGCAGAGGCATAATCTACACCCGCTAGATACATGTTTTTGGCCGGTAGGCCACCGGCTTCATCTTCACCCACATACTGGCCGTAAATCCCAGCTGGCACATTGATTAACGATGATAGCTGTACTCGAGCATCAAAACCAGCCAGCTGATTGGCAGGGTCTCCTCTCTCATTACCACCATTATCTTTCGTCCCTAATATCGCATCAGTAAAAGAGCTAAAACTTTCTGGTCTGCCCTCTCCGCCCCACTTGACTTCCTCCCCTCCCTAAAAGCGAAGGGGATTCCTACTAAAGACGGTCAAGCCCGACCGCGAGTATGTTCTTTGCTCCATTAACATCTCTGCTATGGGTAGTTTTACAAGAACTACAGAACCACACTCTTATACCAAGACCCGCTCTACCTTTCGGACTGTCTTGGCGAGAGCCGCAACACGAGCAGGTTTGGGTTGTGTACGCTTCATTGACTTCAATATAGTGGCAACCTGCGTTCGCGCATTTGTAATCCAGTTGCCGCTTAATTTCAAACCAACCAGCGTCATAGACGGATTTGGCAAGTTTGCTTGAAGTAAATGATTTAGATTTTATTTTTCCAACAACGATTAGATTGTTAGCTTTGACCAGTTTATTGGTGAATTTATGAATGAGGTCTTGGCGAGTGTTCTTGATTTTGGCATGGATTGCACGAACGCGCTTTTTGTTCTTAGCGCGTTGGGCGGTCGCTAGTTTTTCAGCATATTGATGAGTGATTTTGGTTTGTAGTTTGTCGCCATCACTGGTGACTGCTGAATCTTTACAGCCCAAATCAATACCAACTTTACCATCACCGCACACCGTTTTTGGAAACTCTTTAACGGTGATACAGGCGTACCATCTGCCGCGAGAATCTTGTACCAATTCACAGGTGTTGATGGTGTAGAGCGCTAAATTATAGCTGTCCCACAAATCAATGATGAGTTTTTTACCCTTAGCTAGACTGAATTGCAGGGTGGTTTTTAAACTCTTTTTACCCGATTGACGGGTGGCTAAATGCTTAATTGCGGTTTTCTTAAAGGGAATCCAACCAAGATTTTTACGCTTTGACTTAGGGTTGTTGGTACGCCATTTTAATTTGGCTTTTTTGAACTGTTTACGAGATTTAGCATGGGTTTCAGCAATGGCTTGTAATGTCTGACTATGCAGGTTTAAATACTCGCCACTGCCTTTGGTGTAAGCACTTAGATCATAAGCTGAAAAGAAATGACCCGTGCGCTGGAGATGTTTAAAGCTCAACTCATTGACGTAATTCCAGACAAAGTTAACCGACCCAGCCAAGATATTTAGCTGATTAGCGTGTTTGTCTTTGATGCGTAATTTGAGCGTTTTCATAGGGTGATTATGATCTCAATGACTTGGATTCGCAAGATGGTTTCAAGTTTAGATGACAACAGGTGACGCCTGATATCAACGCCCTAGAAGTGACGTGGTTTTACGGCGCTATTTGATAAAATTCACAAGGCTGGCAAAATTTCCTCGCTTGCTGTGCGCTTTGCACTCCAGAGGCTCCGAAAATTTCCCACAGCCATGTTCTCTGTATCCGTTTTATAATAGGCCTACTATAGTTAACACCACACGACATACAAAGGCTAAAAAATAGCTATTATTGACTACAGCTGTCCATATTTGCAAATACCGTATCTATTGCCTGTAACGTTTGCGCGATTTCTGCTTCAGTAAGGGTCGGATGCACCAAGAACATCAAGCTGGTCTCGCCCAGTTGCTTGGCCATCGGCAACCTGGGCTCTGGGCGCAGGCCAGTATTATCAAAAGCCTTTTCTAAATAAACTTCAGACGCAGAGCCAGAAAAACAAGGTACATCGAGTTGGTTAACTTCTTCGATAATACGATCACGCGACCAACCGTCGGGTAAGTTATCAGGCTGTACGTAAACATAGAGCTTATAATAGGCGTGCTTAGAGTCTGCAAATTGCGACGTGTCTTCTAACTTGGGTACCGATAGGTAACCTTTAGCTGCCCACTGATCACAGGCTTGCAAAATTGCCTGGGCATTGGCAGTACGGCTGGCTGTCCAGTCAGTCATACGCTCAAGCTGAATACGCCCGATGACCGCTTGCATCTCTAACATGCGCCAGTTGGTACCGAAGCTCTCATGTAGCCAGCGATAGCCCGGTGGATGCTGTTTTTCATATACCGCAGCATAGCTTTTGCCATGGTCTTTATAGGCCCACATCTTGCGCCATAGCTGCTCATCATTAGTAGTGACCATGCCACCCTCGCCACCGGTAGTCATAATCTTATCTTGGCAAAAGCTCCATGCGCCAATATGACCAATACTACCCACACTACGGCCTTTATATTTAGCACCATGCGCTTGGGCACAATCCTCTATGACATATAGATCATGCTGATTTGCCAATGCCATGATGGCATCCATATCACATGGCCAGCCTGCTAGATGGACACAGATAATGGCTTTGGTCTTATCGGTCAGTACTGCGCTAATGCTGTCAACGGTTATATTACCAGTGGCGGCATCAACATCTGCGAAAATAGGCGTGGCACCCGCATTGACTACACAGGAGATACTGGCAATAAAAGTACGTGGGGTGACAATAACTTCATCACCCGCACCAATGCCTAGTGCTTGTAAGGCCACATCCAATGCTAGAGTGCCGTTACCTAAGGCTATCGCATACTTACTATCCGCCCAATCGGCAAACTCTTTTTCAAACTGCCGGCCTTCTTGCCCGGTCCAATAATTAACCTTGTTAGACAATAGCACTTGGCTAACGGCATCGGCCTCTCGTTGAGTGAAGCTGGGCCAGGGTGAAAATTGAGTATTTAGCATACGAGCCCCAATAGTGATGACGGATTGATGAATAATTGCTAACTGGTGATTTAATACTTACCATTTTTGTAATGGACGAGCAGGATTACCTACAACCACTGCGCCTGCTGGCACATCTTTGGTCACTACCGCACCCATGCCAACAATAGCACCTGCACCAATAATTAAAGGCTTATCAGGCGTACCTTGCTTGATAACTGCCCCTGCACCGATATAAGCGTGGTCATGAATATGGATATTGCCGTTGCAGCTCACGCGGGGCGCAAAGGTGACATAATCACCAATCACGCAGTCGTGCTCGACATAGCTATACAGGTTGGCATGAAAGCACTTACCAATAGTGACGTTTGAAGCTATAGTCACGAACGGGCTTAGCGCTGCCCCTGCCCCAATACTGACACTATCCATAATCAATGTGGATGCGCCTTGAACTGACCACAGCGCTATACCATCATTCACTAGCTTGGCTACGATCTTTTGACGAATGCTGCTATTGGCAATGGCAATAAGAACAAATTTACAATCATTATCTAGCGCTGTGAATCTATCATAATTCATAGCGACATGACCATTCACAACAGCATTGTGATCCAATGCATCATCAATAAATACCACTTGGCTATCATTGTCCAATCGTTGTAACTGCTCAGTAGCGACAGGCATCAAACTACGACCACAGCCCGCAGCGCCATACACTGCAAACACCTCACTCATGCTTGCCTTCTATTTCATAGCTGTTTTCCATGACTTTTGAACCTGTAAATTTACTCATAGTTACTTCGCCATCGGCGCTAATGCCATCTTTAATTAATACTTTTTTGACTGTCTTAAAAAGTATCTTTACATCTAGCCAAAATGAGTAATTGTCTACGTACCAAACATCTAATTTAAACCTTTCTTCCCAGCTGAGGGAGTTGCGTCCATTTACTTGTGCCCAACCGGTAAGACCAGGTAATATTTCATGACGTCGATTTTGCTCTTTTGTGTACAAGGGTAGATATTCTTTTAGAAACGGTCTCGGTCCTATTAGGCTCATATCCCCTTTTAATATGTTAATAAGGCTAGGTAACTCATCAAGGCTAAGTTTTCTAAACATATTGCCAATACGTGTTATACGGTACTTATCATCAAGTAAATTTCCGTATTCATCTTTTTCGTCTGTCATAGTTTTAAGCTTAAAAATAGTGATTACTTCACCATTTTTACCTCCTCTTTTCTGGAAGAAAAAAGGAAATGCCTTTAAATCGAACCATGCTGCAAAAGAGGCGACAATTAAAATACATGACCAAATAGGCAAGGTTCCCAATACTAGAATAAGATCAAAAACTCGCTTTAGCATTTAAAAAACCCTTAATTTCATTGAGTTGAGATAAAGAAGATATAGACAAAATAGTGCTTCTGATAGCAGGTTCTGAAAAGTTATACTCTAACAACTTAATGGGGCCTTCCTTCACGACGAATGCTTTATCTGCAAAAAATGGTCGTATGCTAACTGCAGTGCCTTTCTTACAGTTGCTCAATATCTCATCGTACTCTTGTTCTATAGGATTTCTATAGACACAAAAATCATCGAATACTTTCAGCTTTAAAGCCTTTCGCATAAATTCTACTGAATAAGGAAAACATAGTGCGGTTTCAATTAGACCCTTACGTTTTAATGAATCTATACCTTCTTTGATTTGTTTTGATTGTTTTGTGAAATTAACAACCCTTTTCTGGTCACTTAAATTACTACGCCACATCCACTGAATTGCTTCCAATTTATCAACTTGCAGCGCCTCAAGATAGCTATTTACCTTCTCATTCAGCCTGTTGCTAGAGTATTCATCGTTGGAGAAATGAGGTTCTGCTAGTTTAACGATATGTTTAAAATGTATTGAGTTGTCTATTTTCGACAACCTTTGCAACGTGCTTTGCAGTAAAGTAAACGAGTCATACTCCATAGATGAATGTATAGTATCTATTCCAGCGTGATAGGCTTGCCTCAATAATTCTGCCCAGTATTCCTCATCTCCTTTATCTTGGCTCATTCTCATTGAACCAAAAACAATTGGACTCATAAAAAGTTACCTACATCAAAAGCACACTTCCAAATAAATCTTTCGCTTTCTTTATTGGCTAAGAATGAATTTCTACCATGAAGCACTTCATTATCTTTCCATAAAATTGCTTGACCAGGCTTTAACTTTACGGAAAGTATCTTATCTTGTATTAAAGAGCTTTGTATGAGAAAGGTATGAAACTTCTCTACTATATCCTTAGTTTTCTGATCAACATTATTATCTACGCAGTAATAATTCCAATTCACAGTCCAAATACCATCTTTTTTATCAATAACCCTGTCATGCCTACTGTCGCCCGAACGCGAGTGAGAAACTACATTAGAGGTAAGATAGGATAGTAATTCTGGTGCTTCTTTCTCTAACGCATTAACGACATCAATACCATTAATAAAAGTAGTTTCGCCGCCTTTTCCTGCGTTGGTCACACAACATAATAAACTAGAGTTTGGAAAGCCGGGTATATAGCTACCATCAGTGTGGAGTGGCTGGGCTTCTGAAGAGTGGCGGTAAGCATTTTGAATTTTAGGATCATAACGTATTTCCATCCATGCCTCACCAGTACGTTGTGATCCTCTGTCACTGATAGTAGCATCTTCAGCTAAAGGAGCAACAGTACCCAGCTGCGGAAATAGAGCTGCATAAAAGTCTTTAACGTCAGATAATTCAGAAGTCGGATCTAATACGACAACTTTTACATTAATATCATCCCAAATTGTAAGCAAAGCCTCACAAGCTGGGTTCGGATTACTTGGATTGATAGAAATAGTTTTAAACATTTTTGTTCTCTCCATAGTCAACAAATTATTTATATATAATATCTTATATCAGTGTAATTAGGACTAAATACTATTTAATCCTAATTACACTTAACTATTGCAAGACTCTTGATATAAACCTTATATATCGATTAGCTATACAGCAATTAAGCCATTTGTCTTACGTAGCTCAACGTCACACTGATCACAGCATCGTTACTTAATGCAGTTAAGCAGTATCGCACTCACAGTGAGCTGGCATAGTATTAAAATGGGAATAGTAACGAAAATGATTTATACAGACAGCGTGAAAAGACATCATTTTCATCATAGTCTATGCATTGTCAGCAAGGGCCGATAACCTCGAAACAGTGATTCGATGTAAATACTCCATCAATAACGGACGTGGACCGACAAGGCTCATATCACCTTTAAGTACATTCCATAACCCAGGCAGCTCATCAATACTGGTATTGCGTAAGGTCTGCCCAAATGCAGTCAAACGTTCACTATCCGGTAAAGGATTGCCCTCTGTATCTATGGCGTCTTTCATTGAGCGGAACTTGATCATCTCGAAAGGTTTGCCATCCAAGCCCGGGCGAATTTGACGGAATAGAACTGGGGCGCCAATATTTTTGTTCACCTTATAGGCGGTAACAGCGTATACCGGAGCCAAAACCAACAACGCAGTACTGGCAGCGGTGATGTCAAATAGTCTTTTTAGCATGTCATAAACCTAAAATATCTAGTAGTCGTTTATTTACTTTATCAGCATCAAATTTTTCTTGGGCTATCTTATAACTTTCATAGCCCATTTTTTCGACCTGCTCAGGATTTTCTATAAAATAAGTCATTTTGTCAGCTAATGCTCGCGGGTTCCACTTTTCAACTAGAAAACCATTTACACCATCGATAACTGTCTCTCGACAGCCAGGAACATCAGTCGTAATAACAGCACGTCCTATAGCCATTGCCTCTTGGGTACTACGTGGAACACCCTCACGATAAGAGGGCAACACAAACACATGACTGTCAGCAATCCAATCCTTTACATTATTGACATGACCAGGATAGTTAATCACTTTTGATGCTATTAAATAATCTAACTCTGATTGCTGTAACGCACCTAAGTTAGAGGCATCTATTGCTCCTAGAACCGTAAACTGAGCTGCAGGATATTTTTCTTTCACTTGTCTTGCTGCTAAAATAAATTCATGGATACCTTTTTCTTTAAGGAGACGACCAATAAATAAAAAATTAATAGGTAACTTAATACTATTCACAGGCTGATAAGGATATTCGCTTAAATTTAAGCCAATACCACCTAGTGTATTTACTTTTTTTACTTTTATTGAGTACTCCTCCAACAAATCTTTTGGGTCATCTGGATTTAAAAATATTACTTTATCTAGTTGTGGTAATGCGATCTTATAGAGTAAAACTTGTATACTTTTTATGAGTCGTGCTTTTTTACTCAACCCGTTAGGTTGATCGGTAAAGGCATAACCCAGTCCTTCTAACATACCAATCACTCGAGGTACTTTGGCTAGCTTAGAAGCTAAGGTTCCAAAAACTACTGGTTTTGAGAAGAAAGAGAATACTAGATCTGGAGCTATTACCTTAATCTGCTTTGAAAGTATGTAAGTTGCTCTCATATCCGCTAGAGGATTTAGTCCACCACGATTAAGCTCATAAGTTACCGGAATAGCGCCTAAGGCTTCTATTTTTTTAAGCTCGCCTTGGGTGTACTCAGAGGTAAACGCATAGACTATATGCTGATGTTCCAGCAAAGATTTAATCAGATCAGAGCGAAAACCGTATAAGCTAGAAGCGACCGTACCAATGATAACTATTTTAGACATATTTTTTAATCTACGTTAGTGATATTGTCAAGGACAACCTGGAAATCAATCAGCTCTTTTTGAGTAAAAGTAGTGTTCCTACGGCTAGCTAACTTTTGTAAGTTACCAGAAAAATGTAGCGTCTTAGCTATTAATAATTTTAATTTTAATTTTAATACATTAATATTGAAACTATTTTTTGAATGGTATTTATCATATATTCTAAGAGTGTCGTTATAAGAATTTATGATTTTGTCTATACATAAATTACCTTCTTCTCTATAAAACAATAATAAATCTGGTATGACAGCCATCTTAAAGTCACTATTCACTATCGACCTAGTCCATAATTCAAAATCTTCAGCTCTAGGATAGCTCTCTGAATATTCATTTCTTTCGTACCAAGCCTTACGTGCTATGACAGATGGATGAACAATAGGATAACCAAGCTTAATAGTGGAGAATTCATTATAAATATGAGAAACCCCTCGAAATCCTTTTACTATATTAAAGTTATCTATAGATATCAATCCAGTAGACACTAGATCATAATTTTTATTAGACTCTAAAAAACAAAGTTGTTTATCAAGTCGTTCAGGATGCATGATATCGTCAGCATCCATTCTAGCAATATACGAGCCTTTAGATTCCACTATTAGCTGATTCAGCCGAGCAGGAAGCTTTTTATTCTCACTATCGCTGATAACTCTAATCCTACTATCTTTTTCAGAATATTCATTCGCAATCTTTAGAGAATTATCAGTTGAACCATCGTCTATTAAAATAAGTTCCCATTCTTTATATGTTTGATTTAACACAGACAATATAGCATATGATAGATATCTTTCTGCATTATGGAATGGTATACCGATACTAACTAAAGAAATATCTTCTAATTTAACCATAAAATCTAAAGCCTATAAAAATTAAAATCAATAAGAAAACCCAATGAATTTTGATGCTAGATTTAACATATCTGCAAGAAAACAATGGTATAAAAAATAATGGAATTATATACCAAGATAATAAACCCCATCTATCAGAATAAGGTATTTGAAACGCCATAAAGAACGTACAACTTGCTAGAATATAGTAACGTATTAAAACATTATAATTAGATAGCCACAATTCATTTTTAATTTTTGTTTTTAAAAATGATGCTACAAGTAAAAATAAGGAATTAAACAAAACAAATTGAGATTTGAACCCAACAATATAAATAGAACTTTCACCACTTAAATATGAAGTCCTTCTATCGTCACTACCTATTATGTCGATTAAAATTGGTGATATATTCAACAACCCAAAATTCATATAAGAAAGAATAATACATAGAAAAAATAAAATATAATAATGATAACTCTTAATGTACTTAATTTTATTATTTGAAATAAAAAATAAAATCAGGGCTATTACTGAAGTGCTATGAAACACTAACGAAAAGGCAATAAATATTATTACTTTACTTTTATTATTCTTACTTATAAAATAAGAGTAGGCTAGCAAAAGAAATGCTAGTGAAATTCCTTGTCTAATTATATTAATGCTCATACTTAAAAAGAAGAAGAAACTTAAATAAGTAAAAAATAAATATAAAATATTAGAGTAATAAAACTTAGATATTTTATTTAAAGCAATATATGTAGTAAACATAAACAAAAAAGCAATTAAAAATAAAAAATAACCATATCCCAAGTTAAAATATCTTAATATCTTGGCTAACAATGCAAACAAAAAATCATTACCAAATTCTAAATCTATATCTCTAAGCCATAATATATCATAATAACTATATGTATCAGTTCCAACAGAGAGATCACGTAAGCCAATTAATAGGATTAGGGAAAGAATTGGTAAAAAAATTAAGACGCTTCCTATTTTTTTTTGTCTTATAGAGTCCCTATTGAAATCAACAGATAATATTGATGTAACAACTAAAAATGCTGTGAAAAAGTAAATTACATTATAAGAAAAGAAGAAAGTAAGCTCATCTATTAACATTGTATATATTTTCTACCGTATGTATATTTTTTTAAAATTAGATTTAAGTAAAAATTATAATAGACCTCTTGTGAAAGTACCAGTTCATTGACTTCCACTGATGGAGTTACGAGGGCTAGCGATGACTTATGCAAGAGGTCTAATATAGTTCTAATAAAATAATATTTAGTTTAAAGACTCATATAAACCTGCATCAACTGTTGCGCATTAGTTGCTGCATCAAAACCTTGCAACTTTAATGAATCTAGGATAGTTTTTTCATTAACATCTGATTTTTTGGATACTAGCAAACGATCTGCCCAAGCATCCGCTGAATTAATAGGTAAAAAATCAACTAACCCAACTCCTAAATCTACTTCTATTGAGATTCGATCTGAGACTATCGCAGTTAAACTAACGGTTTGACTCTCTACTAATACAACAGGAAAGCCTTCATGTAATGATGGCATTATCATATAATCAGCACTGGCCATTAACTCTGTAATATCACTACGAACGCCTAAGAATTTAACATTATCCGATAATAGTTTATCTTGTACTTGCTGCTTTAGGTCATTTTCTAGCGAACCTTGCCCCACGATATATAGCGTGAAATCTACCTTTCGTTTTTTTAGTTCCTCTACGATTTTTAAAGAAAACTGATGATTCTTAACATCACTCAGACGGCCAACTTGAATAAGCTTGAGGCCAAAATCATTAAATTCCCGGCTTATGTAATCACGAGATTTATTTGCAACCTTAGTCATTTCTTGTATATCAACAGCATTTGGTAATAACAAAATATCTTTTGTAGTACCAAATAAATACTCAGCGGCCAGTTCCCCACAGGCGATTTTATAAGTTGCTACTCGGCGATTAGTTATTAAAGCCCATTTCTCATAAACTTTTTTAATTGGGCTAGAGTAACCATTACTGGTATTGTGTGAGTGTGAAATACGATGCTTCACTCCAGCACTCTTAGCAGCAAGCAGATGGAAAGCATTGCTTAATAACATATGAGCATGCACAATTTCGTACTCTGGATGAGTTTTTAGAAATTGCTGAAGCTTCAACATTCGCTTGATCGGATTATTAGCTAAAATTGGTATAATTCTCCCACCTAACTCTCTAATCTCAGCATCATAATCACCAGCTTCACTTGTAAAAGTTATAAAATCGAACTGAACCTGGGTGCGATCAATATGACGATATAGGTTCATTAGCATCGTTTCGGCACCGGCTCGATCCATTTTTCCAACTATATGTAGCACTCTAATCATAATAAAATTATCACTTATTATTAAGTTGGTTTAAAAAGTAGGTATAGTTATTCAAACTCATATTCAAATTTTTTACTAAAACACTATTATAATTACTGAATATTAAGATGGTTTTATTTATAAAACTATTAAGTCAATTCATGAATATACATAACTCTTCATCTTAAAAATCTTAAAAACACACGACTGCTCCGAGCAACAATAAATGCAAGATGCTGCTTCAGCCCTTTAGGGTTTGCATAGTCAAAAGCATTATTGAGATAGCATAATCCCTGCTTGCGTAAACCATTCTGCATCAGCAGCTTACGCCCAAGATTAATTTCATTACCACTTCTACGCACAGCTAGCTCGCTCTGTGAGAAATAATTATTTATTTCAGCTTTATCTAGAAACCTGTTTACATTTTCATATGCTTCAAAATACCTATTATTCCTGCTAACAGAGCCATACCTATAATTACGAGTAAACCCAGCACCTAGGCTCCCCTTGGTTTTTAGCCCATTGTTTGCAAGTCTAATAATCAAGTCAAAGTCTTCATTATGAACTAAACACTCATCAAACCCACCGATATCAGCCAAATATTTTGTACGAAATAAATAGGTAGGAACACCACCTGGAATACCTTTTTCTTTCCCAACTAAATCTGCGTTTATCAGGCCATCATGATTCATATATTCATGTAATCCTCCTGGATTTTTTATATACGTTCCATATACGCCAAGATAATCATCTCCAAGTGAACGTAAGCAGCTTTCCTTTGTTGCAACGTTAGTCTCAAGCATTTCATCATCAGAATCCAAAAAAGTTACATACATCGTAGAGCAATGCTGTAAACCGTAATTTCTGGCTGACGATGGACCTCCATTCTTTTTCACTAGCAGCGTAATTGGCACAATAGAGTCAGTCTGCTCAGCTAATACAACCATCTCAGCTGTATTGGTATCAGATCCATCATCTACAACTAAGATATGTTTTGGGAGTAAGCTTTGACTTATTGTTGATCTTAGCGCACAGCGCAAATCCGCAACACTATCGTTATATGTCGTTATAATAATTGTTGTATCAGATTCTAAAACACTCATTACTCATTCCTATAAATAACATATAAATATTGCGTAGAGCGACATATGACTATATAAAGTTACTAATGAAACTAAGTGATTTCTCTCTTTCATTAAGTAGATTCTTATTAACTTTAATCCAATCTATACCATTTAAATTTCCGCTATCAACTCCATAACTGGATGATATTAAGCGACTATCTAAACTAAGTATTTTCAATAATGACTCAAATCGTGCAGAACCACGCTCTTTGTTTGCAATTACTAAGAATGGCTTCCCAAAAATTATTGAAAAAACCATGCCATGAAATGAATCTGTTAATATAAATTCTGCATTAGCAAAAGACGCTAGCCAATCCTGCACATCTGGAATTCTATAATCATTTAAATCCTTACTACTCAAGTCATCTAGACTACGTTTGGCTTGACATTTATAAGTGTGTGTATTTAGTTTATCTGCTACATATTGAGCAGCTGTCACCTTATCTTCATTGCTATCTAGGAAATAAGTATAGACACCTTCACTTTTACCTTCTTTATATCTATCCCCTATCAGTTCTAAGTAGTCTTCTTTGTCTAAGAGCATTGTTGGATCTAAGACACACTCACTATCGACACCGAGATGTTTTTTGCATAACTCGATGCCCGATTGCTCTCTAACAGATATTGCATCAAATAAAATAGCAAGCTTGGCACACTTTTTTGTTTCTTCAGCTGAATATTCCCAGTTATCAACACCAAACGATGATGCATAAGCTATTCTTTTAATTTTCTTTCTATTAACTAAAAAATTTAAATAGTAATTATAAATATTAGGAGAATATTTTGGTCGCCAAGTTTGGTCACTTCCCACAATAACAGCCTGATATTTATTCTTTTTAAAGTGCTTTTTTAAATCGCGATCATTATCTATGTATTTAGACTGTATTATATTACTGTCAATGAAATTTTGATTGTCTTGTGTGAAAAAACCAATATTCTTTTCAAAATTTATGGCTGCTTTTCGTTTGCCTGTAACTTTCTTAGCTAGGCGATAAGCAAGTCTAGCTTTACTATACAGAAAGCCGGGTTGTTTAGAGTTATAATCGACCGTGACTGCTTCATGCCCCATATCTCTTAAAACTTTTTGTAAAGCAAAAGCTTGCATAATTCCGCCATAGTTCTTACCAAGCGGTTGTGTCATTATTGCTATTTTCATTTTAGGATTTACCTTTTAACCATACGTTTGATTGTATTAATTCCCTTTGCACCTAGCACTTTTTTAGCCAGTTCTTTAGCTTGTCTTTTTGGTGAGGAAACTAAGTTCTGCATAGTTTCCAATGCTACACTCTCCATTTCACTATCGGTAAATACTTCAAATACAATTGACTTGGTTAAAGGTTCCGACGTTATGAATTTTTCATAGCAAGCCTCAAACTCATCTTTTGATGAAGCAGCCATGTACTCATAACCCAAATCAGTAGCGAAGTTTTTAACTAAGGTCGGTGATTGGTTACCAAAATGTCCAGCTGCTGCAACGTACTCATCTGCAGACTCACCAAAACGGGTAGCTTGGTGACTATATAGCCTGAATTCCGTTCCTTTACCATTATTTACAAGTAATATTCTTAAATTATTGGCAGTATGACGGTTGCCTAGTACGTTAATATCATAGAAAAAAGCGAGATCGCCAACAACCAAAAAACAAAGTTTATCATGATGGGCTAAAGAAGCACCAACCAAGGAGGATAGTCCGCCATCGATGCCGAAACCACCTACATTTGAAGCGGCTGTTACGGTTGCTGGCAGCTCAAAAAGATTCCATGATCTTAAACTGTTTAATATACCAAAATGAATTGTGGAACCTTTAGGGATTTTAGGTGCTAGCTTAGAGGCAAGCCAAATATTAGAGTATGGCAACTCTGGTATTTTTGCTCTGATTGATTCTAAATGCTTATTACAACTTCGATAATAACTATTTCCCGCTGATTTTTTTAGAGAGTACTGCTGAAAAAATGACTTTTCTGACATCTCAAATATATAACGCAAACGCCTGAAAGTGTCTCTGATCTCACCATCCTCACTCACGCGCCAAACCTGCTTGCCGACCATACTGGTAATAGCGTAGTCACCAGTTATTTCGCCTATATGGATTAATACATCAGGTTTGTACTTAGAGTTATCCAACATGGTCTGAGATGCAGCTAAAGAATAAAGAAGTCGGTACTTTCCATGATATCCACTGGTATGGTCACAAAAAACAACTGCGTTATGACTTTCACAAAAATGTTCAAGCGCTTTAGTTTCTGAATCACTCCATTTTTTATGAGAACCGATCAGCACCGCTATCTTTCCCTTAAGCTGTGGGAGATTATCATGCACAGTAATTCTATCAATAACTCGGTAAGCTGGTAGTTTTTTTGTAGAATAAAGCTTATTGTAGGTCGTTGGCAAGTTGATATGAACAGGTCCACCACCGCCACGCTTTAATTCTAATATGGCTCTATTAACTTTCATTTCGCAGTCCCAGATGTCTTCATCATCCTTCACGATAGGTAATGACACGCTCAGCTTCACAGTATCCTTGGGCATAGAACTGCGATCTATCACCTGTGCTACGTGATGACCAACTTTATTAAAATCCTGCATCGAAGTAATTGCTAGTACTGGCAGCTTTCTATAATAAGCTTCTGTCAGACCTGGCAAATAATTGCGTGATGCTGTAGCGCCGGTACAGCTAATGACTACAGGCTCACCCAGTTCTGCTGCTAAACCGCAAGCCATGTAGGCAGCAGAGCGTTCATCAACTGACGAGTACATGATGAAATGTGAATCCTGTTGCATGCTAGACACTAGTGCAGTATTAGTAGAGCCAGGCGATGCTATGACATGTTTTATGTTATGTGCTTTAAGCAGACAAAGAATTATTTGTGCATTTTTTTCGTTGGTATACGAGAAGTTCATATGGCTATCCAGCAAGTTGTTATGAGAGAAATAATCATTTAAAAAATATAGAAATTATTTTCAACCTCAAAAGAAAAAATTTATTTAATTGAATATCCACCATCACATACAATTGTTTGACCAACAATAAAATTACTTGAATCACTAATCAAAAATAATGCAAGTTCAGCTATTTCTTCAGGAATTGCATATCGCATTGATGGATTATATGGATAATACATATTTTCCTTTTGTGTTAAACATCCAGGCTGCATTTCTGTAGCGATTACCCCTGGCGCAATACCATTTACAATAATTCCTTTGTCAGCTAACTTTATCCCAAGACCTTGAGTCAGGCCGACAACATCCCATTTAGTCATTCGATAAGGATATAAAGCACCAACGAAGCCACCTTGTGATGATATATTTATAATTTTTCTAGTTTTTATAGTTTTTTCGTTTAGCCATAAACTACAAATATCCTGAGTTAAGAAATAAAGTCCTTTAGAGTTTACAGAATATATATCATTCCATATTTTTTCCGTTACATCTAAAAATCCTTTTGTGCTTAACACTCCCGCATTATTCACTAAAACGTCTATCTGGCCACCAAAATTATCGATAGCGCTTAATAATTTATTATTAGTCTCATTTACTTGACTAACATCCCAAACCATCGTTTTCAACATCGAGCTATTTATTTCAGCCTGAGCGCTAGCTAATTTTTTTTCACACCTACCTGTTATAATGACGTTAGCACCCTCAGAAAGACACTTTTTTGCTATAGCCAAACCAATTCCTGAACTACCGCCTGTAATTAATATATTTTTTCCATTGAGTATACTGCCATGATTTACTGTCACTAAATTATATGTAGAGTATCCTCCAGTTTTATATGACTTTTTTAATGAGTCTAAAATTAAAGGTGTACGTTTAAGCAATTTATACGTCGATTTTAATATTTTTTTCATGTTTGAACAATCTCTCTTATTTTTTAAATTCTATAAAGACAAGCTCCAATTAGTATTATAATAATATTACTTTATTGGAGTTATACTTTCAGTTATATATAATTTGTATTGCTTTAGAAGCGATACATATATTACACAGAATAATTCTGCAGTATTTTAATAATACTAAAATCTTACCTCATACTCATTTTAGATAACTAAATATTTAATAATATAGTTTATTACTTACATAACAGTTTATGAAACAATAAAAACTCACGCTTCCTGACTAACCATGCGGTATTACCATTTTGCATTAATGAATTGCGCTAAAGTAATCTAATATATCAAGCAAAAAAAATATGATAATAGTATCTGTCCCACAAAATATTAATGCTTCTATCCTTTAGTTCTAAATTTAAATAAACGACTAATTAGTACATCTTTTGATTTTTCTCGCCAGTATTTATCTAGTCCCAGAAAATACATGCACAACGTAGCAGAGGTCATACAGACGAATATAACCAATGCAGTTGATAACAATCCTTTTGGCAACCAGACATTTAGAATAACACCTGGCAAAGCTGAAAGAAAAGTAACCAATATGACAGGGATAATTACTTTTTTATAATAGGGAGTGAGTGGAAAATCAATTAATTTTCTTACGAGTAAGAGCCTCACTTGAAACATCAATAGATTAGCAATGATAGCCACGATAAATACTGAATATGCTGGGTAACCCGCTTTTAAAACTAGCCATGAAGCAATAAAGATAGCAATCTGAATACTACCTAAGGAAAGTTCATACAGCTTCATTTTCCCAGGCGCTCTAGCTGCTGTTGTTAACGGCATACTAATAGAGAGAATTAGAGACTCAATGAGTGCTAACTGAGTGAACAATAACGCTTCAGGTGGCGGTGTTTTCAACCATATTTTTAAAATAGCTTCCATCTCTAGCAGCATAGGTAAGGCAAATACCCACATTAGAAAAAACGTAAGCTTAGATCCATTGAAGACAAGATTCAACATATCTTCTTTCTGACCAGCAGCATAGGATTTAATGATTGGTGGGTACAATCCAGTATTTAGATTGCTAGAAAACACCATCACTTGGTTGGCTACTGTGAGTGCAATAGCTCTAGCAGCCACAGTTGCTGGATTAAAGAGCTGATTAATGAGGACAGTCACTGCTTGGTTCCTAAAAATAGTGCTTAACTGACCTAATAATGTCCAACCAGTAAAGTCGATAATTTCTTTTAACAGTCGTTTGTTCCAGTAAATTTTTCTGAATTGGCACTCAGCGTACTTTCTTACACAGATAATAATATATGCACTAGTCGTAATTATTGCAGTAATTAATAAAAATCGCCCATATAATTCCAGCACATCACCTTGTATATAACCTAATAATAAGGCAGCAACCAGCTTAAGAACTGCATCAACAACTGATAGAAAAGCAAAAATATGCATGTCTTCATGCGCTATTATAATGGCGATAAACGGCGATGAGAAAATTGAAGCCACAAAGCTAAGTACGACCATCTTATATAAACTGATTGCTGCCTCTGACCTACCTTCTGGAATCTTTAGATGTTCAGTCACGTACCATAAACCAGCAGTTTGTAAAATAATAAAAGCTATCAAGGCAATAGCAGCGTATAACAACCAATTAACACTAAAAGTTTCCTTAAGTTTATGGTTGTCTTGTTGACCCATAGCAAATGAAAAGAAACGCTGAGTTGCTGAAGCCATAGTACCCGGTAAAAATGCCAACAAAGTCACAAAACCGGCTACTACACTATATATTCCATAACCTTCGACACCCAGTACGTTCAAAACAACGCGTAACGTATAAAGGCTAATTAATATAACAACTACCTGCCGGGCATAAAGAGCCAAGGTGTTTTTCAATATTTTATTATTACGCATTATTTACATAAAACCTTTAGCCAGAATGTATAATAATTTAGAGAAACTATAAGTCAATTTAAAAGCCTTATAAACATTTTGTTATTTCTAATATTTCAGATACAAGCTGCGAAGTCGCTGTATTTTCATCTAAGCTCAATAGCGGCCGTTATAGCCAATCACCGCTATCTTAATATTATTGATATTTATCATAATGTCCTGTTAACCAACCTTTTTGATTGCTGTGATGGTATGTTGTTTGGATTTCTCAGACACTGTAATCGGTGTCCCTTCCTGATAACCGGCTACGAAATGCTTAAACCTTTGTTTTAGCCAATCGACATCATGCTGTTGTGCTTTTTTGGTGAGCTCAGACAAGGTCTGTTCAATATCAGTTAACGGGAAGCTATGCTCCATCGCCTGCATGATCAAGGGATGCGAGGTATCCTCAACGTTGTCTTCACCGATGATCAGCTCTTCATAGAGCTTTTCACCTGGCCGTAGTCCGGTAAAGACAATCTCGATGTCGCCATCAGGGTAGTTTGCGTCTTTGGGCTCATTGCCACTCAAATGAATCATCCGCCGCGCCAGATCGACGATTTTGACCGGCGCGCCCATATTCAGCACAAACACTTCACCACCCGCTGCCATTGCACCCGCTTGAATGACCAGGTTAGCGGCTTCTGGAATAGTCATAAAGTAACGTGTGACATCAGGATGAGTAACGGTGATTGCTTGTCCTTTTTCTATTTGCTTGGTAAATAACGGTACGACCGAGCCGGATGAGCCCAGAACATTACCAAAGCGCACCATGCTGATCCGAGTTTGGCTGTTAGTTTGGCTGTTAGTTTTGCTTAGTCCCTGACAGACCAGCTCTGCTAAGCGCTTGGACGCACCCATCACATTGGTTGGCCGCACCGCCTTGTCAGTCGAAATCAATACAAAGGTCTCAACCTGGGCCTGAATAGCCGCGCGAGCGCAGTGATAGGTACCCTTGCTGTTATTGATGACCCCTTCAAAGGGGTTGTGCTCGACGATAGGCACGTGTTTATAGGCAGCTGCGTGATAGACGGTCTGTATCTGATGCAGGCTAAATAGTCTAATCAGATTGGCTTCGTTAGTCACATTACCAATGACCGCGACGATCTCGATATGCTGATAAATGGGATTATTGGCCTGCTTTGCTAGCAGCTCCTGATGAATACTGTATAGGGCAAATTCGGACAGCTCATACAGTACCAAGCACTTGGGCTTATTTTTTATAATCTGTCGACACAGCTCGCTACCGATAGAGCCCCCTGCACCCGTGACCAGCACACATTTATTGGTGATGTTTTTTTGTAGTAGCCGCTCATCTGGCTCGACTGTTTGCCGATCTAACACATCCAATATGTCTATCTTACGCATGTGACTGACCGTGACCTTGTCATCCGCAAGCTCGTGCAAACTGGGCAACTCTTTAATCTTGATAGAAATATCGGCCAGCTTATCTATAATCTGTCTTTTGTGCGCACGGCTAATAGACGGCATGGCTAAAAATATTTGCGCGATATCTAGCTTATCAACGATATTAATCAGTTCATGCGCGGCATAGACCCTTTTGCCCAAAATATAGCCACCGGTCAAGTGCGGATTGTCATCGATAAAAGCCACCACATTATACTTATGCGAGTCGCCTAAGCCTTCGAACAACTCTCTACCAGCACTGCCTGCACCATAGATCACTACATTGTCATAGTCAGCACGTTTACTACGGCGCTGTGGTAAATGACCCTGCCAGCGGGTTAATAGCTCTCTAATGGTCAGACGACTGTTCCAAAGCCACATAAAGAATAAGAACAGATAAAAAATAGGCACTGAACGTGGTATGCGAGGCATCCACTCAAAATAAAGAATGGCTTCATAGATAATGATCAACACCACTAACATCTGTAAAACACTACGCATAACGGTATCAAAAAACACCCTGGCCACACCCTTGTAAAAGCCGATAGCATACAGGCCTATAATAGGCATCAGTGCATAAAGTGCTAAGGCTATTGGGCTAATATGGTTGTCCATATAACCAAATCTTAAGGCCAACGCAAAATAAAGACAGACCCCTGCCATGACAAAATCAGCACTGATCAAAATGCCTTTTTTAACCGGCCGCGGCAGCGCTAATAAGCGCTCAGCAAAGCGCTGTAGCCGACTGGTCGACTTGCTAGCGTTATTGGCATTGCCCACGCTATCGCTACCATCAGTGCTACCATCAATGCTATCAACACTGTTGTTAACACTGGTGGCAGAGCTATGATAAGTAGGATTAAGATCTGAACTCATAGATATAACGCTCAATTGATTGACGACTGACTATTTGTTATTGCCGTAGGCATAGCTGTAATGATAGCTATATTTACTGGTCAGACCCTGTTGCACATCATTAAGGATGATGCCATCTACCTGTACCTGAGCTTTGGCCAGCTGATTGATAGCATAGACTAACTGCCCTTCTATCGAGCTGTCATAGCGCGTGACCATCAGTACTTTATCCGCATATTGTGACAATATAACCGCATCTGACGCGGCCAATATCGGTGGGGAGTCAATGATAATATAATCGTAATGCGCATTCAGCTGTGACATCAGATTGCCAAACTTATCGCCGGCCAACAATGAGGTTGGATTGTGTGGCTGCTGACCGCGAGGCATAAAATCAATATGATCCATGGTAGTCGGATGAATAAAGTCAACGATAGTATTGGCAGCTTGCCCACTATCAAGATTGTTTTGCGCCGTGTCATCGTGCTGTGACAAATAATCTGCCAGACCAGTGCTTTCATCTACACTAAACATCTGATGCAACCCGCCCATGCGCATGTCCGCATCTATGACTAACACCTTTTTATTAAGTTGCGCGAATACCTCTGTTAGATTGGCAGCAATAAACGACTTGCCCACCCCTGGGCTCTCACCTGAGATGAGTATGACCTTAGCGCGCTGACCGGCCTTGCCTTCGGTTGGCATGCCAAACATCAGATGCGTTCTTAAGCTTTTGATCGCTTCGTAGCTCAAGCTATTGTGATCAACATAAGCCAGCAGGCGATTTGGCGATTTTTTATTCTTTGATAGCCGGGATAATGAGGGCGAGCGTGGAATCGTGGCAATCACTGGTACCCCTGTCTTTGCTTCTAGACGATCAGGGTCTTTGACCACATTTCTAAGCAGGTTTTTGAGTAATACCAGCATGGTACCTAGCATCGCCCCTAGCATCGCTGCCAGTAGTATTATTAATGCTTTTTTCGGGGCAATGGCTTTAAAAGTATTAATGGGTAAATCAATAACACGTGCAAAACCAATTTGGCCGGCTTTGACAATTTTTAACTGCTCGTAATTTTTGAGCATGGTGAGATAAATTTCTCTATTGATGCCCGTATCTTCTGATAACTTTAAAAACTCTCTTTGTATTTCAGGTAACCCAGCGATTTTATCGTTTATCACTTGCTTTCTAGCGTTTAGCACGTCGAGCTGATCATTGATTTGAATGACTAGCGGATGCTCTTCGGTATAGTAGGTAGTCAGATCCGCTCTTTTGAGCTTTAGCTCATTCAGTTGCGCGTCAATTTGGGCGTTTTCTGTCAACAGTAATTCTGCTTCTTTACCGACATCGATGGTACCGTACTGTTTACGGAACTCGTTGAATATCGCTTCAGAGGCCTCTAGCTTTTGTTTTAGCGCTGGAATTTGGCTTTCCATAAAGGTCAGGGTTTTAGTGGTCTCTTCAGAGCCCCGTGATTGGTTCTGATCGATATAAGAAATAATGATTTCTTTTAATATTAAGCTGACTTGCTGTTGGTTGGCACCCGTAAAAGACAGCTGAATAATACCGGTCTGCTTGCCTTTTTCTACTACTGATAGGGCACCATTAATATTATTAGTGATGGTCTGCAATGACTGCTTGGCAATGGTAATCGGGTGTTGCGTATTGGGTAAGTCAGTAACGGTAATTTCTACAATACCGTCTGAGCCTCGGAAGCGATGCAGTTGATTGAACTGGCCTGTGAAGTCATCAAATTCATTGCTGAGTACAAAGCCATCAGTGCCAGAACGAACCAAGGTGAAAGGTCGATTGAGATAATCTTGTGAGACGTTGAATTGACTGACTTGCACGCGTCCGTCTTCGGTTTCAAGTGCCACCCCTTCAGGAGTATTGACTTGGGTTTCCGTGCGATTGTTTTTTATTCTATCTATAGAGTTGACTGATGGATCGCTTAAGCGAATGTCTAGGTGCAGCAGGTCTACAACTGGCTTGAGTATCATGCGCGACTTAATCAGCTCAGTTTCAGTCTGCGCTTTGCTGTCTTCAGACCCGACCAGCTCAGAGATGTTTTCACCCAGCGCCGAGATCCCTTGTGACTTGTCGTCAATCTGAATCAGCGCATCTGACTTAAAAGTAGGGTTGACATAGCGGCTGTATAGCACCCCAATAGCCAAACCCAATAGCGCAAAAAAAACCACCACTTTCCAGCCGCGTAGTAATACTAGTAGCAAGGCCAACAAGTCGATTTCGTCGTCTTTTTCAGCACTAGGCTTTGATAGATTATTTGAATTTGTACTCATAAATATTCACGACTCAACTAATTTTGTTAAACCACTGGTCCAAGCTATCAATAATACCTTGCCTAGCAATCTCAAATGATGATTCAGCATGCCCATAAGGGTCGGCAATATCTTTATCAATCCAATGGCCAATTCTGAAGGCTTTGCCACGGCACTGTGGCCACTGCGCTTCAATCCATTTACTCTGGCTGGTGGACATGGTCAAAATAAGATCTGCCTTTGATACTAGTTCTTCGCTAATTTGCTTAGCGATATGGTTACTCATACTTGCATTGACGACTGAGTTATGTTCTGTCATCACTGCTAATGCTTTGTCATCAGCGGGGTGGTCAACGACTGCCGACAGACCCGCAGAATCGATATGTTTTTGTGGATAACGATCACTCAGTAGAGCGTCAGCTATCGGGCTACGGCAGATATTACCCACGCAAACCACTAAAATATGTTCGAATGCCATAGTTATTACACCTATAAGCGTGAAAAACTTCTAATTGTAGAGGTAGATGGCAATAGCGAGCTGATAACCCGATTCCAACGGGTCAAGCCAGTGGGATCAACATAAACAATATCATTGGGTTGCATCTCAAAGCGATTGGCTAACGCAAAGCTAGTAAGGGTCTGCATGTCTACATAATAGATATTGGTGAGCGGATAGGCTGGATTATTAGCACTGTCACGCACCACATATATCTTAGACGCATTGGCTGTATTTGAATCAAGACCTTTAGACTCGCCTAATACTTGCGCCAAGCTTATTCCTTGCTCCAGGATAGGCACCGGTTCCACTTGTCCGAACTCACCTAGCACATAGACTCTATTGCGGCTTTGACTGTTGACATGAATAGAATCGCCATCTCGCAAATAGATTTGATTGGCTGAGGCACCCATTTGTCGTAGTGACTTCAATCCTAGGTTGTAGCTAACGCCGTTACGATTCAAGATGATGTTGTTCGAATCACCAGTGGGCATTGCCCCACCTGCCATAGAAATAGCGCTGTACAATGAGATAGGCGCATCGTCAATACTAAACTCGCCAGGCTGCTTGACCTCACCATCAATAAAAAACTTATTGCCGCGATAGTTAATAATTTTTACTTGCGGGTCAGAGTATTTGAGATAGCGCTGCAACTGTCCACGTAGATTGGCGGTAAATTGCGGCACACTTAGACCACTGGCTTTAATACGCCCTATTAATGGAAATTGGACGAAGCCTTGTTGATCTACTGGGAAGCCAGAGGCATACGGATTGGTACTATTACCAACATTAGGCGGGGTGATATCAGGATAGCCAATCAAGAAGATGCTTAGAATATCGCCTTGCGCGATACGATAATCGACTCGGCCAGAGGATTTTATCAAACGAGACAAGTCACTGCTAGGTACCACTACTTGCTTAGGCGGTAGCGTGGCTAGGCTTAAAGGCTGGACATTAAATTGTATGCCATTGGCCGCTGTAAACGCGCCATTAGGTGGCAAGTCGCCAGCTTGTAATCCAGAGTTAATAGTGGTGGTGGCACAACCAGAGAGCAGGGTCGCTAGTAATACAAGTGTTGACAAAAGAACCTTGGAAGACTGATACATAACCTTGACCTTATAAACTCTAGCACGACTAAAATACATATATTCAGTAAAACAAATAATAATATTCACTATAATAAATTCATATATTTACTATAAAAAATATACGAATCTCTATGCTTACTTCTCAACGTCTACAAAATATCTGCATACTAGCATAAAGGTTTAATAAATAATCTATTTTTTACCTTTTATCGGCATCCAGCAGTGTTTTATCGGCCAATGATTAAAATTTTAGAATTACTGTAAAGATGAGCTTAATTAATCGTTATCAAAGACAAGATAAGAATAATAATTTCGAATAGAGCGGATGAAAATAGCTCATAATAATGTACAGATTTACTGATAGGCCCTCATAAATAGCGTAGAATAGCGGCTGTAAATTACCTTACCAAAATTCCTACATTGAGAAATGTAGCCCTAACCGACTCCAGGATATCATTATGAAAGATGAAAAATTACAAAAAGCCCTCGCCCGTATGGGTCTTGGCTCACGCCGTCAGATGGAAGAAGTCATCAAATCGGGCCGTGTAACGGTCAATAATGCGCCTGCCACCATCGGTGATCGAGTTGAGCAAGGCGACGAGATTCGCGTCGATGGCCGTCAGATTAAATATACCTCTGAACATGAAAAGCGCCGCCGGGTCTTGGCTTACTACAAGCCTGAGGGCGAAGTCTGCTCTGCTAGTGACCCAGAAGGTCGTCCAACCGTGTTTGAACGCTTGCCTAAACTGACCCACGATCGCTGGGTGATGGTCGGTCGCTTGGATATTAACTCTACCGGGTTATTGTTATTTACCAATGATGGTGAGATGGCCCATCGCTTGATGCATCCCTCTGGTGAAGTGACCCGTGAATACGCCGTACGCGTATTGGGTGAAGTCACACCAGATATCGCCCGTAACATGACTACTGGCGTCATGCTAGAAGATGGCATGGCCCACTTTGAAGATATCAAAGAAGGCGGCGGCGAAGGGGTCAATAAGTGGTATCACGTCAAGCTAAAAGAAGGCCGTAACCGTGAAGTACGCCGTCTATTTGAATCACAAAGCCTGAAAGTTAGCCGGCTATTACGCACAAGCTACGGCGGCATCGCGCTACCAAAAGAGCTGCGTACCGGTCGCTTCTTAGAGTTGGATAGAAAAGACATCAATACCTTAACCGACTTGGTCAGCATGCGTCCACGTTATGGTACGGGTCTACACGGCGCCGCCAAAGACAAGCAAGAACGTATTAAAAATAAGCCCCTTAAAGCGCGCCGTAGCGACAGCGGTCATAATAAAAAGCCCAAGCCTAACGAGGGTCCAAAATCTAGCGACAGTACCAAGCCAGCCAATCGTGGTACGCGTAACACCCCTGATCGCAACAATCGCCGTTAAGATAAACCCCTGCTATAGTCAGTCGGCTTTACACTAAGTCAAAATGGTTATCGTAAGGCTGGGGGAAATTTTTGTAGCCTCTGGAGTGGCATCGCCACACAGCAAGCGAGAAAATTTTTGCTAGCCGAACGATGTTCAAACATAAAAAAGCTGCCAGCGATTACATATCGCTGGCAGCTTTTTTATGGCGCGTTATAACCCTTTAGCTATTATGACTGTCTATATATTTCTTCATTACCCGTAAGTCCTGCAAGTGCTGGCTGTCTACCTGCTCTAATAATTCATCTAAACGGCTGTCAATATTATTCAAGGCGTCTTGTAAGAGTTGCTCAGCCTCAGTGCGTTTATTATTAGTGGCCTCAGCACCTCCATTAACCCCTGCTAAATGATAATGACTGGCTAACATTTCTGGTAACCGTAACTGTAACAGCTTGTGCAGCACAAATTGCTGCTCAGTCAGCGCTGGCGTTCGGTGTTGTGCTTGGGAGTCTAGCTGATAACGCTGATAAGTCGCTACTTTATTATCAATGTGCTGTAACTGACGCAGCTGGTGGTCTGATAACACACTCAGGTGCTGGCTATTCAAGGTGAGCTGCTGCCAAGTCAGGTTAGGCAATGATAGAGGCGCGTTGGGGTCTTGATAAGTCAGCACCCCTGGAGTAATGCCAACTGCGCTATGTAATGCTTGCCAGCCCTTTTTACCCAAATAAAGGATAACAATCGTAGTAGCAATACCCACACCTAATAATATGCTCATGTCTGTGAATCCTGCATCTATAAGCCCATCCCAAAGTCCGTCACTATTCCGTCACTATTCCGCTACTCATCATAACTTAACGGCAGCTCACCTGGGATTGTTTCGAAGTTCACGGTTTACTTGTTCAAACGCCTATCTAATTGTCAAAATATCGATGGCTATGGGTTAATACTTGCTATTTTTCTTCTGTATTTAGTATTTTATATCGATCACAGGCACATTGATTCCCATTGTCGCAAGATTTACCAAACCATTCTTTTGCTATCACTTTGCTTTGGCGCACACCATATCCTTCAAGATGCATAAGTCCTAAATTAAATTCAGCTGAATGACTTCCTTGTTCCGCTGCCTTTTGAAACAGCTCAAGTGCTTTGGTATAGTTTTGTAGAGCGCCTTGGCCACTCGAGTATATTTCTCCAAGGCTGATTCGTGCTGATAGGTGATTTTGATTGACTGCCTTTTCATACCACTGCGCTGCCGCAGAAATATCTTGAGTGATACCGAATCCATTCTCATACATCAGCCCAAGATTGAATTGAGAGTCAGCATGGCCTTGGTTAGCTGCTTTTTGGAACCATGCCACTGCCATAAGAAAATCTTGAGACGTCCCGAATCCATTCTTATGCATCAAGCCAAGATTTGACTGAGATCTAATGTGGCCTTGATCAGCCGCCTTTTGAAACCATTCAACTGCCATAGAGTAGTCTTGTGGAACCCCAAGTCCGTTCCTATACATTAACCCGATATGGAACTGGGAGTCAGCATGACCTTGGTCAGCTGCCTTACGATACCATTTAGTTGCTATGGTAAGGTCTTGCTGGATGCCTTTGGCGTTCTCATACATGGACCCAAGCTTGAATTGAGATTTAATGTGCCCTTGGTTAGCGGCCTTCTGATACCACTTGACTACTATAGAGTAGTCTTGCTGAACACCTTTGGCATTCTCATACATTGATCCAAGACGGAACTGAGCGTCAGCATGACCTTGATTAGCAGCCTTCTGATACCATTTAATTGCTATAGCAAAATTTTGGTGAACACCTTTGCTATTTTCATACATTGAACCAAGGTGGAACTGATCTGACATATCCCCATTTTCTGCTAAATTTGTAGAAACTACTAAGTTCATGGCCTTAGCTGATAGTGGGATTTTTAGAAATACACCTAAAACCACTACTCTATAAAACAACATTCGCTTTAGCGTTTGTAATGTCATTGTTTCACCCTTAGAAAATAACTGCATGAGTAATTAAACGATGGCAAAAGTATTCGTATATTAATGTTTAAATCTATTGATGTTTAAATCTATCTAATATGAAACGCTTGCTATAGTTTTGTTAACGTTAAGTTACATTTTACTGTAATAACAAACAAAATGATTGTATCTTAAAATAAAAATGATTGTATCTTAAAATAAAAATAATTATATATTAAAGTTAAACTAATTATATATAAAATATAGAATATATTTATCGTCATACTAGCAGTACCCTAGCGTTTTTAAGGTATTTAGATTAACACGTGAAGTGCAATTTCAAACAGCAGGTGAAAAAGAGGCCTAGATGCGCTATACACATCTAAGCCTAGGGGAGCGATATCAGATTTATGCCCTTAAAGAGGCAAGCCACAGCATTAAATTTATAGTAGGCGAATTAAATAGAAGTTCTAGCACCATATCAAGAGAGCTTAGACGCAATAAAAGCCTACGAGGTTACCGGCCAAAGCATGCCCACACAACGGCTAAAGCGCGGCGAGCAAACAACGCCTTCACTATTGTCTCAAACGTCTGGGATTGGGTCATTGCTAAGCTAAAGTTACAATGGAGTCCGGAACAAATAGCAGGCGTCCATGGCGGTATCAGCCACATGAGTATCTATCGCTACCTGTGGACAGACAAAAGACAAGGTGGCGGGTTATGGCAGTGTTTAAGACGTAAAGCCAAACCTTACCGTCAAAGGCTGACTGACGAGACTCGTGGTCGCATCAATGACAGGGTCTCTATTCATAAGCGTCCGCAAGTAGTCGAAGACCGATCCCGTATTGGCGATTGGGATTCAAAACACCGAATCAGATATTCTTTAACATCATTTAGCGTTGCACTTGGTGTGTTAATCTAGGGGTATTTTGACTATAAAGTTTTGTCGATAACCGTCTCATTGTTATTAGCAGGATCATTGTTATTAGCAGGATTATTGTTATTAGCAGAATCATTGGTAAGCTGTTGCAGCGGCGCATTGGATGATGGATTCTCAAAACGCTGTTGTAGATAGCGATGGGTCACCAGTAGCTTTTGGCCATCCTGATGATAAGAAGCAGTCAGCAGGTCGTCAAACTGGGTGTTAATGGTACCCAGTACTTCTAGTAGCGCCTCTTTGCCCGTGACATCAGAATGTTTTATCTTAGTGGTATCAACATGGCCACCATCTAGGTCATGTAAGCGTCGATAGTCGGCCACTGCTTGCGGGATATGAGTATCCATTAAGTTTTGAATCATGATATAGGTTTCGTTGACGGTGTCTTTGTCATCGATTTTGCCATCATTATTGGTATCGCCATAAATCACCCGTAGCTTTTCACCTTTTTGATTGATCTCAGCCAGTGAGCTTTTGATCACTTCCGGTAAGCTTTTTTCGGGGATATAACCCAGTTGCGGCATGGCCTTGTATTCCAGCATCTTGGGTGCCGTGACCTTTTTGATCCCACGATAGCCTAGATACAAGCCAGCTGCCGGTAGCACGCCGTACAATACAAACATCACTAGCATGGCGGTTATTTGGGTCATTATGGTGTCCTTGTTAAAACTCGAATGAAACCAAGCTTAGCTTTTGGTGCGACTCTTAACATAACGATGGGTAGAGGCTAGGCTATTCATGACCGTTTGATGCAGCTGATCTAGTAGCTCATCCAGCTCATAATCAATCTCTAAGAATAAGTCCGTCAGCATGCCACCGGCGGTCATATTGCCTTGTACCTTGTTGTTCTTGGTACGGTGCGGACTAAAGCGTAGCAGCTGCTCATAATGATGTAGCGCTTCTGGAATGCTTTCGTTCACCAGCTTGTCAATGGCAAACTGCCGCTCATTGTGCTGTTGCTGCTGTTGTTCATTGAGCTCATGGCTCCAGTCACGATAACGTTTGAGCTTGCCATTGATTCGGTCTAAGACCGCTACGGCTTCAATAGGCATCGCATTTAGGGTGGCCTCATCAACCACATCGACAAGTTCGGTCATGATAGGGCAGCGTCCATGTTTGAGATACCATAGGGTATCCGGGTTAAAAGGCGGGCGATTGGGCCATACCATCTGCGCCCGATTGGCTAAATAGCGATCGGTAAGCGGGGTTGGCGAACGAATATCATTCACCTGTGCTAACGCATCACAAATACGGTCAACCTGCTGTGGGGCATTAAGCGGCAACTCGCCAGTATTTTGTGGTATGGCTGTTTCTTGAGCAGTATTTGATTGTGCCGCATCGACACCCCTATTTCTATGATTGTTACCATTTGCACTATTATTAGTGGCATTAGTCGCCGCCTGCTTGGCATTTTTAGCTGCCGTGGTTGGCAGGTCATCTTGTGCTTGCCCAAATGACTGTAGCATTCTCGTCAAACTTATGACCATGACCTACTCTGCCCCTTACCTATTTATTACTATTGCACTCAATTACTCGATAGCTTATCTTAACAGCTTTTTACCAGTCTACCAGTAAGCAAACGTCAGTGTTTTGCTGCTTAAATATTAAGTAAATTATTATGAATGCCACTGATTATTTTTCGGGTCTATTATTAGGGTTAACGCTGATTATCGCGATTGGCTCGCAAAATGCCTTTGTCCTCAAACAAGGGCTCAAGCGTGAACATATCTTCTTCATTTGTCTATTTTGTGCCGTTAGTGATGCCTTATTAATTTCTGCTGGCGTCGCAGGGTTCGGCGCAGTGACCGCCCGCTATCCGCAAGTGGTCACTGTGGCCAAACTCGCTGGCGTGATATTTTTGCTCGGCTATGGCCTGCAGAGCTTGTATGCCAGTATGCGCTTGTCTCATGCACTGACTGCTGACGGACAAGTGGTCACCAGCTTAAAAAAAGCGCTGCTGTTATGCTTCGGCTTTACCTGGCTCAATCCGCACGTCTACCTAGATACATTGGTCTTAGTAGGCATGGTTTCAACCGGCGCCAGTAGTAAATTAGTATTTGCCAGTGGCGCGGTCAGTGCTTCATTTTTATTCTTCTTTGCCTTAGGCTATGGTGCCCGTCTGCTTAGGCCATTATTTGCCAAGCCAAAAGCCTGGAATATACTCGATGCTTTAGTAGGCATATTGATGCTGTACTTGGCATGGCATTTATATCAGAGCTAAAAAAGCCAAACACTTAATATTGAGGTGTTTGGCTTGATCTGGTTTATTCAATTTAAGATTTAGCAGACTATATAAAATGACTCAACAGTATTTATGAGGCTTTTTTGGTCTTTTTACTTTCGATAAATGATAAGTTCAAAAAATGCTCTAGTGAATCATCAAGAATATCCAACCAAGGCACCGGTAATTTAGGCGCTAAAGTGCCGGTTAAGGTAGAGCGGAACGCTTTTTCTCTAAAGCTCATAATGTTGGCGGTCTTATCCTTCTTCCACTGCTTAAAGATTTCGCCTTGCTTTTCTACTGCAAACTCAGGGTAATCGGTCGCATTGGTTAAATCACGGATATAGCTCGCTTGGAAATCTATCTCTTCATAAGCACTATTCACCTGCGCATAGTCCGCTAGCCAGTGTTGTTCATCTGCTTGACGGGTGGCTAAATCCGGCAATTTAATATCCTCTAAAATAACATCGCGCACATACCAAGCTTGGGCATCGAACATATTAAAGGTGAAGTATTGATCTTGCATGCCAAGATAAATTAGCTTGGGATTCGGCTGCCAAAAGATACCCTTGTATAGATTAGCCGGGTACAAGCAGTTATGGGTTTGCAAGCGCAACTCATCAGGCATAAAGCGGAAATGGAACAGATAGCCGGTGCACATAATCACCGCATCAAAACGTTGGCTGGTGCCATCGACGAAATGCGCGACATCGCCTTCAAAATGGGTCAGTAGCGGCACTTCACTAATGCCATCAGGCCAGTCATAACCTATCGGGTTACTACGATAGCTGATAGTCACTGAGTTGGTACCGTACTTATAACACTGGGTGCCAATATCTTCGGCGGAGTAACTGCTACCAATCAATAAAATATCTTGGTCTTTGAACTCTAAGGCATCGCGGAAGTCGTGGGCATGCATTACTCGGCCAGGATATTCTTCTAGGCCTTTAAAATAGGGCATGTTGGGCGTTGAGAAATGACCAGTCGCCACCACCACATAATCAAATTCATTGGTTTCTTGCTCACCCGTTTTATGGTTCATGACCGTCACTGTGAACTTTTGGGTATCATCATCAAAGGTAACCCAGCGTACAGGGCATTCAAAGCGAATATATTTGCGAATGTCTTGGTTATTAATGCGCCCCATGATGTAGTCTTTTAACACTTCACGTGGCGGGTACGACGGAATTGGTTGACCAAAATGTTCTTCAAACGAATAATCTGCAAACTCTAAGCATTCTTTGGGGCCATTCGACCACAGATAACGATACATGCTGCCGTGTACTGGTTCGCCGTGCTTATCTAAACCAGTGCGCCAGGTATAGTTCCACATCCCGCCGATATCATTTTGTTTTTCATAACAAACTATCTCTGGCAAATCTTTAACACCGGCCAATCGAGCCGCTTCAAAAGCCCTTAATTGTGCCAAACCGCTTGGACCTGCACCTAAAATAGCAATTTTTGTCTTACTCAAAATCAGCTCCCGCTAACGATAAATGAGCCCTATTATAACATATTCTCATGAATGCCATTTTTAGGTATTGGTTTTACGACTAGGAGGACTGCAGGGAGGAGTAATACGCACGGCTATTAAAACTGCTATTTGCAGAATAAAAAGTGGGAAACATACATAGATTTAGGGACGGCACAGTGTTATTGGGGTGAGTTTTTTCAAGGTCATTTCATCAACCTTGCCTCTGGTTAGCAGATCACAGCTATATTAAATCAGGAAATAGCGTGCGTAGGCCACTGACGATAATCTCAATAGCGACCGCAGCCAGTAACATGCCCATAATCCGACTCATGATGTTAAGCCCAGTATCGCCCAGCACGCGACTGATACGTCCGGCCGCCATCAAGGCCAGATAACAAAAGATACTAATCAATAAGCCCGCGATAATTACCGCAGACACTCGTAGGATGCCAGAAGTTTGTGACGAGTAAATAATAACGGTTGAGATACCACCTGGGCCAATCATCATCGGAATGGCCAGTGGTACGACGGCCGAAGCGGTACTGGGCGGCCGGTCTTGAATGTGGTCAACGTCGAAGTTGTCAGCATCAGGCTTAACCGGGTTACCCTCACCATTCATCATATTAATGGCAATTAGAAAGACTAAAATACCACCCGCCATCTGGAACGAACCAATTGAGATACCCAGCAGATTAAGCAGGGTCTCGCCGGCCACAGTAAAGAAGCTAATGGTAATAAAAATAGTCAGGCAAGCAATACGCGCCACTTTGCGTCGATCAATCATCGAGTAGCCGCGGGTCAAATCCAAAAATAACGTCAGAGCGCTAAATGGATTGATCAGCACCATAAAGGCTAAAATAATTTTGATAATTTCAGTATCCACTGAACGCTCACTTTTCCATCGGCAAAAAGAGAAGGCCATCGTGCGTGTGCAACGATGACCCAATATTCGATTAACAATGGCATTGTAGCATAAGCAGATAAGCGAGTTAAATCATTAACTTCAGAGGATTTGTCAGATCTGTATTTTTAATTAAATATTAGCCTGTTTACGATAATATGAAACCCGTAAAACCCATGCATAAAGCCACCTTTAACAGTCAACGCTGAACATCCTATTAATACTAAGCATAACAACTAAGCACTAAAATCAAGGCCAATATCCAGCGCAGTGGTACTGTGAGTCAGGTAACCCATAGCGATAAAATCAACGCCTGTTTTTGCGGCGGCTTGCACCGTTTCAGGGGTGATACCGCCTGAGGCTTCGGTCTTTGCGCGTCCTTTACACATCGCAACCGCCTGAGACAAGATTTCAGGGGCCATGTTATCCAATAACACTAGGCTCACGCCAGCATCTAGTGCCAGTGCCAGTTGCGCCAAGTTATCAACCTCGACCTCAATCGGAATCAGATGACCAGCAAATGCTTGCGCTTGCTGAATGGCAGTAGTGATATCACCGGCAATCGCGATATGATTGTCTTTAATCAAAATAGCATCATCCAATCCTAAGCGATGGTTGCGTCCACCACCACAACGTACCGCATACTTTTGCACAATTCGCAGTCCGGGAATGGTCTTACGGGTACAGGTAATCTGCGCCGGATAATCGGCCACGCTATCGACAATCTGCCGGGTAGCGGTCGCAATACCACTCAAATGAGTCATAAAATTCAGTGCAGTACGTTCTGCAGTCAGTAAATGGCGCGCATTACCGCGAACGGTGGCTAATACTGTGTCAGCGTCCACACGCTCACCATCGCTAACCGTTGCGACAAACTCAATCTGCGCATCGATTAAGGCAAAAGCCAATCGCGCTAAATCCATACCGCAAATCACACCCGCTTGGCGTGCCTTGATCTGTAATTGCGCTTGCATGTCTGCTGGAATAGTGGCCTGTGAAGTCACATCACCGCGCCGACCCAAGTCTTCCGTCAGTGCCGCTGCTACTAACGGCTTAAGCAACACCTGATCCAACGCTGGTTCTACTTTATTTGTCATATCTGCCCCTTACTTGACGCTTTATTAATATCAGTGCTATTTATTACAATGCTGTTTATTACAGTGCTGTTTATCAGAGTGCTATTTATTACAGTGCTATTTGTTAGAACGCTGTCTGTCTAAACTTAACCGTTCCTTAAATTTAACCGTCACTTGAGTTCAATGAACACTTAAATTTAACTATCATTTGAGTTCAAGGATCACTTAAGTTCAGCCACTTACTTAATTTTAATGGTTTATTTAAACTCAAAATGAGCATAAGTAGTGGGGCATAAATATAGCGTAAAGCAAGCGCGCTCGCAAGATAAAACCAATAGGCTCACGAGGCACAATAGATATTTGGATAGAATAACTGGAATTTTATGAGCAGTTATTTACGGGCATTTCTTCGTAAATATTTATCAAAAGTGCCTATAGCTGATCCAATTTAAAAAGAACAGCGTTTAAAAAAGATATAACATTGCTGGTATGGATTTTTTGCAGCCGCTGTCACACTGCCGAACATCAAGCAAAAAATACAGCTATTTACGCTTGGGTAATTTGCTGTCCATCAGCAAGCTTTGTAGTTCGATATCATGACGGAAGCGATAAAGTTTTGCGGGGCGGCCACGCTGGGCGCTACTACTGTCCCCAGTGGGCATAACTAAATTTTGCGAATCAAGCAAACGGCGGAAGTTTTGTTTGTGCAAAGGCACACCTGATAAGGCCTCCACACTTTGTTGTAACTGCGACAAGCTGAACACTTCAGGCATCAAGCCAAAGATCAGCGGTCGATATTCAATCTTGGCACGTAGCCTTGAAATAGCGGTAGCGATCACCCGGCGGTGGTCATAATACATCGGCACCCCCATCACTTGCGACCAATCTGCGGGTAGCTTATTAGGCTGATGATTAGATAAGTGAGTGGATGGATAGCTGGGTGGATAACTAGGTAAATAGTCAGGCGACTCAGGAATTAGACCGGCTTCATATAACATCTCATAACGCAGCAAGACATGTTCTGCAACCCACTCGTACTCATGTTCGTATTCACTACCCGCGTGCTGGTCACTGTGGTTTTCGTGACCGTGGTCTTCATGACGCTGGTCTTCATGACAGTCGCTTACTTGATCATTAATATTCTGGTCTTTGTCTTGGTTATTGTTTAAAAGCTCCGTACCCACCCCCCAACACAAGCCAATACGCTGACGACGGCGGTACTGGACAGAAACATCTTCAGCGGTGTCTGCCCAAGCCAATAAGGCTGGGACAAGCAAGCGCATAATAATATCGGGTGTGCCTTCTAAGTGATTTTCCCATGGGAAGTAATCGTACCAATCGCGCCATAAAGCTTGGCTTTGTAACTTAGCGGTTTGGGTCTCTTGTACCAGTCCTAGATAGCTGACGTAGACCAACGCATGACCATCAACATTACGCCGACTAGTATCGACAAAGGTATATAACTGCTCTAAATAGCCCAGTGGCTGTTGGGTCTGTTCTTCAACCCACTGACGCACACCTGCCTGCAATGAGCGATGTAACGGCATCAAGGGCCCGTTAGGCAATAGCTTACCCTGGTCTACCGTTAGGACCCGCGCAGTATGATCAGTGATGGCGACTAACACCGCGACCACTTCAGTGGTGCCACTGCCCTGCTGGTGCGCATGTGAATAAGACAATGTCATGGTTATTTGTGATTACCTTTTATTATTAATGAGTGGCTGATCTGTTGACAAAATAATAGCTCAATAGCCAAGTATAAGTATAACGTGAATGTAGGGTGAAGATAGCATGAGCATAATTATGAATGCGAACTTATCTTCTTAGACGCCATCATTGCCATACTGAATTGCCACACTGAATTGCCACACTGAAAAACCATGTCCAAAACCGCGCTATAGTTAAAATACCTTAAAAATGCGACGGTACTGCTGGTATAAGCTCTTTGCAGTCTCTGTCTGCGTAGGTACAGCAAGCAATAGCAACTTACGCAAGCAAGAGCAACGTATACCAGCAGTAGGTTATGTATCAATATTACTTTTCATTGACTACAGAGAATATGTTTAATGATCAATGGCAACTTTAACAAAAGTTCCGCAAAAACCACTTGCACTTATGCTCAATAAGAGCATAATTAAGCCCTTGTATCAAAACAGCTGTTTTATTCTGCCCTATCTCACCCACTTTTAGCTGTTTACTACTATCAATCCCAAAAAGTAAAGATAACGACTGATACCAAGGCAAGTACAGCCATCAATAAGCTCAGGGATTCTACATAAATCTGACTGAGCCTATTGATACTATAGTCAAAATACCTTAAAAACGCGACGGTATGTGTCGATATTACTTTGCATTGACTATAGATTATTACTTGAGAAGACTATTACTTGAGAAAACTGTTACTTGAGAAGACTATTACTATCGCTATCGCACCAGAGGCTTGTCCCTATGAAAACGTATCCCTATGACGCTCCGCTACTCAGTACTGATAACCGCAGTGCGATCCAGCTTAATATCGAATATGCCAAGGCCAAGATACCGGTAGACTTACCGCGTTCCGAGCGTTTGCTGGTTGAAGACCGTATTAAACAGCTGTTAAAGGAGCATAATGCGGTATTAGTCGCCCATTACTATGTTGACCCTTTCATTCAAGACTTGGCCCTAGCAACTGGTGGCTGTGTGGGCGACTCATTAGAGATGGCACGCTTTGGTCAAGCGCATAGCGCGCAGACACTAGTAGTGGCCGGGGTGCGCTTTATGGGCGAGTCTGCAAAAATTCTGAGCATGGAAAAAACCGTCCTGATGCCCGATTTAGAGGCAGAGTGTTCACTTGATTTGGGCTGCCCTGCCGATGAGTTTTCAGCCTTTTGTGACGCCCATCCTGAGCGTACAGTGGTGGTTTATGCCAATACCAGTGCAGCGGTCAAAGCGCGTGCAGATTGGGTAGTGACCTCATCAGTGGGTATTGACATTGTCCGTCACCTACATGAGCAAGGCGAGCCGATTATTTGGGGCCCTGATCGACATTTGGGTAAGTACATTGCGCAAGAAACCGGCGCAGATATGCTGTTATGGCAAGGCTCATGCTTGGTACACAACGAGTTCAAAGCCACCGAACTCATGCAATTAAAACAAGAACACCCACAGGCAAAAGTGTTGGTACATCCTGAGTCGCCCGATAGCGTCGTACAGTTGGCTGATGTGGTCGGTTCGACCAGCAAGTTACTGCAATCCACTTATGAAATGGACGCCGATACCTTTATTGTTGCCACTGACTTGGGTATCTTGCACGAAATGCAAAAACGCTCACCGCACAAACATTTTCTAGCCGCGCCAACTGCCGGTGAAAGTGCCAGTTGTAAAAGCTGTGCTTTTTGCCCTTGGATGGCGATGAATGGTCTGCAAGGTATTGAGCAATGCTTGACCAATAACAGCGGCGAAGTCGATTTAATGATAGAGCTGGCAACAGCGGCCAGAAAGCCCTTGCAACGTATGCTTGATTTCGCCAAATCACAACAGCAACGGGTGGCAGCCAGTGGTGATATTGTCAAGGACCGTCCCCTGTTTGCCAACGTCGGAGCAGCCTAATATGAACACAGTATTAACAGCTGATAAAATGGGCCTTGATAAGCCGGGCTTGCACGATACTAGTGTTAACCAACATAACGCTAATGAACCTAGCATTGATGATAGTAGTGTTAATGGAAAAGATACTCATGATTTTGATGGGCGCTTTAATAGCGAACTTGCTAATAATCCTTTTCATATCCATGATAATAACAGTAACGACGCTATCCATACCGATGTCTTAATTATTGGTGCAGGATTGGCAGGGCTAAGTACCGCGCTGGCCTTGCCAAAATCGCTAAGCATTACTCTATTGAGTAAGGCCGCACTTGAGACTTGTTCAAGTCACTATGCCCAAGGTGGTATTGCTGCCAGCTTGGATAAAAATGACCAGGTCGCTGACCATGTAGCGGATACCCTAATCGCTGGTGCAGGACTGTGTGCCACTGATAACACCACTACTATTTTAAGCGCGGGGCAACAAGCCGTACAATGGCTGTGTGCACAAGGCGTGCCTTTTACTCAGATTCCCCAGCAAAGTCCACAAGATCTAATAGCCAACGCTATTCCTACTACTGACGCTCTAGCTGAGTTAAAAACTGCTGACTTACATTTGACTCAAGAAGGCGGTCACGGCTGTCGCCGGGTCGCACATGCTGACGACGCTACAGGTCGGCATATCATGCAGACGCTATCGGCCCAAGCGCAGGTCGCTAGCAACATCACTATTTTACCTTACCATGAGGCGCTAGAATTATTGACAGAGCCTCTCACAGAACCCTTCACAAAAGAGGTCATAGAATCAGTCACAAAACCCTTCACAGAACGCTTGAGTAATACTGTCACCAACCAATCTGAGACGTCCAGCCAGTCGCAACATTCTCATGATCGCCACCCTTCTCAACACGCAAAGGGCGCGCTGGTCTTTGACCATAACACTCAGCGCCGACGAACTTTTTATAGTCGCGCGATAGTGTTGGCAAGCGGTGGTTTGGGACAGTTATTCCAACGTGCCAGCGCACCCAACGTCTGTGTGGGTGACGGAGTGATGATGGCTTGGCAAGCAGGCTGTCGCTTAGCAAATTTGGAATTCATCCAATTTCATCCGACTGGCTTGGCATTGGGCAATAGTAGCTTTTTGGTCTCAGAGGCCCTGCGCGGTGAAGGCGGTCGGTTGTATTGTCCGCAGACCGGCCAACGCTTTATGCTGGATGTTGACTCGCGTGCAGAGCTGGCCCCACGAGATATTGTCGCTCGAGCAATTAGCGAGCAAATCACAGGTAATGGCCTCGGTTACGTGCATCTTGACGTCAGCCACTTGCCAGCAGAATTCTTGCAGCAGCATTTTCCGCAGATTTATCAGACCCTATTAGACCTAGGTATCGACATCACTACCGACCCCATTCCAGTCGCACCTACTGCGCATTATAGTTGTGGCGGCGTGGTTACTTGTGCGGATGGCTTAACCGATGTACCAGGGTTATATGCTGCTGGTGAGGTCGCTTATACTGGCTTGCATGGTGCCAACCGCTTGGCGAGTAACTCTTTATTAGAGTGTGTGGTGGTCGGCCGTAATATTGCCGCTCACCTACCTGGCTATCTGGCAGCGACGCCTGAGTTACCGGTCGACATCAAATTCAACGCTAAGTACAATACTAAGTTCAACGCTAAGTTCAATGCTAAGTCCAATGCTAAGTCCAATGCTAAACCTACTAGCCAATTTGATACTGCACCTGATACTGCACCTGATACTGAGCTTGATGCTGAATCAGTAGCTTTAGCTGCTACCATTTGGACGTCACCAAAAATACTGGGTACGCAATCTATTACTCTGCCTTCAGCTGTCATGTCGGCTCATACTGATTATACCCCTAGTATTGATCCGAGTGCTGATGTAAGTACTAATGTAAGTACTGATGATATTACCGCTGAGCTAAAAGCCTTAATGAGCAACAATATGGGTATCATGCGTAACGCTGAGAAGTTAGAGCAAGCAATGATACAGATCCAACACTGGCAACAAACGATTAAAGAGTCTGACTCAATCTCAGAGAGCTTGACTTCAAAGAGCGGTGCGTTAAAGGATTTAGCTACAGAGCATTCAAGTACAGATGACTTAAATGGAGCTAATAGTGCTAATAGCTCTGCTACTCTTAAAAAGCTGGCAAATTTTCAGCTAACGCGGCAATTGCAGTTAGCGACCCTGATTATTCAATCCGCTTATCAGCGCTGTGAAAGTCGCGGTGGCCATTATCGACAGGACTACCCGCAGTTGGCCAGCACGCCGTTAGTAAGTATTATCGAGCCTTTCACAAGCAACACAGATAGCGTTGATGCGATTGATAGCATTGATGTAA
This sequence comes from Psychrobacter sp. PL15, assembly GCF_035984995.1. Taxonomy (NCBI): domain Bacteria; kingdom Pseudomonadati; phylum Pseudomonadota; class Gammaproteobacteria; order Moraxellales; family Moraxellaceae; genus Psychrobacter; species Psychrobacter sp. PL15. Next base: position 66,940 of record NZ_JAXCIB010000006.1, on the reverse strand, counting down.
TTGATACGATAGAGGAACCGATAGCGTGGTTACCACAGGCTCTCGTAAGTAGTCATAATCGTGCTAAGCAATTACAAACGGCAGTGGCGGTCTAATGACCTTGGTAATTTAGCCTGATTGCTACTAAGATTAACGACTACAGCTATTTACTAGTTTTACGCTCGCTTCATATTTAACTTTAGGGGCTTGGTATGCAAGCCCTTACTCAAATCATGATTTTTGCACGCTCATGCCAGCATTATTCGCCTAATATGTTACAATCCTAGGTTTGCCAAAAATCTTACGAGCCTGCCCCTCATGCAAAGCATAATCACCCTTGTTTTAGTCTTAATGCCGCTATTTATTGGCTTTATTATTCCTAGCAACCCAAAGTTGACGGCGTTTTCTGAAAAGGGCTTGTCTTATCTAGTATTTATTATCCTAACGCTTATCGGTATTGAGCTGTCACAGGTGGAAGAGCTTGGCAGTCAATTGGGCGAAATTGCCTTATATGTGGCCGTATTGTCGATACTGACCATTGCCGCTGGGCTGTTTGCGCTGATGCTGTTTGATCATTGGCGACCGTGGCATGCCAAACAACCAAGCACTAAGTCACAGCAACACCGAGTCAGTATCCGTGGCAGCTTAACCCAAGTAATTTGTGTGGTTATTGGCTTTGTGATTGGGCATTTTTTGCCAGCTGCTTATATGCCGCATGAGAGCAGCATGACCATAATGCTGATGCTATTAATCCTGCTGGTCGGTATCGGCCTTAAGGGCTCGGGCATCACTCTCAAAGAAGTGCTGCTGAATAAACGTGGTGTGGAGATGAGTGTTATCTTTACCCTATCAGTATTGGTTGGTGGCCTGGTGTTCGCGCTGTTGTTTGCCGACGTGTCATGGACTAAAGGGCTGGCATTGGCGTCGGGCTTCGGTTGGTATTCGCTATCGGCGATTGTGATGACCGATGCTTATGGGGCCATTTGGGGCAGTGTGGCGTTATTTAATGACTTGATACGTGAGTTTTTTGCGTTGTTATTTATTCCAGTGTTTATGCGTCAGTATCCGTCAGCGGCAGTAGGGCTTGGCGGCGCGACCAGTATGGACTTTACCTTACCCATTATTCAGCAATCTGGCGGACTAAAAGTCGTGCCATTAGCCATCAGCTTTGGCTTTATTATTAATATTGTCTCGCCAGTACTGATGGTGGTGTTTTCGGCGTTGGGGTAAAGACAAATAATAATGGTTAATCATAACTATTCAAACTTGTCACAGTGCTTTGCGTATTCACCATATTTTCTTTTATAGGAGACATACTCAAGATCCATTAAGTCATTCACGTTACTGCTCGCCATCAACGTTGCACGGCGCTGCTTTGCCTCAAGACCTTTCATATTAAGCGCTTCAAAACTAGGATTTATATAATCTGTATCTTTGACTAATAATTTATTTGAGCACTCATAAGTACGGATACGCTTAGCATCAATGTTATGTTGTAAGACTAAAGTATTCTTGATGATAAGCGCGCGATTGCGTGATAAAGAATCGAAACCAAAAGTCGCTAAAACATCTTCATCAATTTCATTTGTGGCTGCATGACCAAAAATAAAAACACTGGCTTCTGGATACTCATTGATTTTTTCTGCTATTTTTACAAATTCCGCATCATAAATAGCAGGTAATTGACTGCTCATTGACGGGAAAAATCCACTAAACTCCATTTCAAGTGCATCGCCTCCCTCAATTATTATTTCACAGCCTTTAGCATCGACCACTACGTTAGGTGGCGTTTCAGGACACTCGTCTATATCATCAAGTACTCCATCACCATCTGAATCAGGAATATCTGCTTGCATCGTCCTGATATTTTCATATTGAGGTGTGGTTTTGGGCGGTACAATTTCGGTAGTCTGGCAGCCAGCTAATGTTATAGAGGCTGCTAACAAAACAGCACTGTTGAGTTTCAGTTTCGTAGTCATTATTTATCTTACCTAACGTAGTGAAAAAGCCAATTATCATTGATAGTTACTGAAGAAGGATAACTCACGCCATTTACATTCACTAATTTATGATTGCTGTATTTAAAACTCGATACACCTATCTAAGTTTGAGTGGCTTTAATAATAAATTGATTGTTTATTCTTGAGGTTCAGACGCAATCGCATAAACGCGCCGGTTCAACATATTGCCCTCTTCACTATCAGACGGCGCAATCGGTCTTCTTGCGCCATACTCAGTCGCCGTGATGCGCTCAGAGGCAATGTTATATTTAGATATTAAATAATTCTTAACCTTATTCGCTCTGTCTTGCGCTAAAGCATTCGCTTTGTCTATAGAAGCGCTATCGACTTCAGTTCTTGAGTTATGACCTTCAATCAATATGGTGGCGTTTTTATACTCTTGCAATCTCATTCCTACTTTATCCAGCTCAAGCTGATACTCTAGCGATAACTCACTACTACCTTTAGCAAAAAAGGCGCGATACTCCATTTTTAGACCTATACCAGGAAGCGTAAAAGGACAGCCTCTTTCATCTACTATCACGTTATACGGAGTGGCTGGGCACTGGTCTATATCATCAGATACGCCATCGCCATCTCTATCCAAACTAATCGAAACAATTGGCATATTGATAGTTTTAATTTTCTGATTAGACAAATCGGCTGTTTGGCAACCGGTCAGAGCTAAGGCACCTATCATAACCGTCGCTATTGTCCATAACTTAACGTTCATACTCTACTCTTCACTAAGTCAAAACCCTAGACCCCACTCGCCTGCTTGGCAAACAAACGCATTAACGGTTTGATTTTACTGACCCGAGACATGCCTTCGTTACGCAATTGTTGTATCGGTCGCAGTTGAGCAAACTCGCCAGCAAACAGCCAGTTAAGCGCAGAAAAACTATGCATCATTAGACTGTTATGCGGACGACGCATCCGCTCATAAGTGCGCAGCGTTTGATTGGCTCCCCATAATTTGCCACCACTACGAGCAAAGTCACGCTCGAGCTGATCACTTAATGCCTGCACATCGAGCATACCAAGATTCAGCCCTTGACCCGCTAATGGATGCACCCCGTGCGCGGCATCACCAATCAGAACTAAGTTATCAGCGACATAATTGCGCGCCTGCTGGGCCATTAATGGAAAGCTAGCAATCGATTCAATCTGATTGATAGCGCCAAGCTCATAAGTACTGGCCGCTGCTAATTTGTCAGCGATAATTCGTGGCTCTTGAATCTCAAGCTCAAGCGCTTGATTGCGTGGCAAAGTCCAGACCACTGACTGCCAATGCTGCGGATTGACCTTATCCTCATCTGTAATATCAGCCAAGGGTAATAATGCTAGCGTACCAGTAGGCAGCATTGCTTGGCGAGCGGTCGCTTGATGCGGTTTTGCCGTTTGAATGGCACAGCAAATCGCGGTCTGCTTATAATCCAAAGTATCCAGCTCAATTCCAGCTTGCCGGCGCACAAACGAACCACGGCCATCAGAGCCAACTAGCAGATTCGCCTCAATAGCCGTCTCATTATCTAAAGTGATACGGTAGCCTTGTTCAGATCCTAGCCAATCCATTTGCATCACCTTATGGCCAGCGATGACGGTCAGATAATCACTCACATCATCCTCGAACAAGCGCTGCCAAAGGGCATACTCAATGACCGTAGGCTCTACCATACTACCGAGTAGCTTGGGCGTATCACTGCCTTCATTACCCTTTTCGTTATTACCAGTAGCGTTATTATCAGTACCCTTGTTACCAGTGCTCTTGTTATCAGTGCTCTTGTTATCAGCACAGTCATCCCCGAACTTTAACTCGCCAATCCCATTGAGTTGCCAGACCTGCATTTGTGAGTAATCGGCTTTGCGCTCTGATATCGCTATCTTCTGCCACACACCAATATCTGTTAACAAACCAATGCTGGCCAGGCTGAGCGCATAGACACGGGCATCTCGTTGACTGAGCTTATCTTGCCAATGAGCATCATCACGTTTAGGCCTCGCATCGACCAATGTCACTGGCCGCTTTGCTTGTGCCAGCTTTAGCGCCAGACTGGCACCGACGATACCGCCGCCAATAATAAGCGTATGGTCATTTTTCATAAGATATCCTTTATTAATAGCAGCTGACAAAGCTAAAAGTGGTTCGAGTTACTATTTAAAAACTCTGTTAAAGCTTAAGATTTTAGACCCATCGCATAATTAGCAATCAATGGTTTGATATTGGGTAACTTATCAAAGGCAACCAAGGCCACATTACGTGCCAGCTTAATAACCGGATTGGGATGGGTAAAGCCATGTACGATCGCATCACAGAAGCGAATCACCCGCTTTTGATCGGTTTGCCGTGACTTCTCGTAGCGTTTTAACAGTTGTGGATCACCGATATCGGCACCTTTAAGCACTTGCGTACTCATCATTTGCGCGAGCACATGCGCATCGCGCATACACAGGTTAAAGCCCTGACCGGCTACCGGATGTAAGGTATGTGCTGCATTGCCCATGATGACGCAGCGGCCATCCACTTGTGCATCTGCCAGTACCTTGGTTAGTGGATAAGCACCGCGGCGACCCGCAGTGACGAACGTGCCAGCGCGCTCACCAAAGGCCTGCTGCAAGGTCTGCAAAAAATGCGCATCATCTTCTAGGTATTGTGCTTCCTCACCCGTTGGGCAGACCCAAACCACAGAACGGCGGTAGCCCGTCTGATACTCATCATTGCCATCACCGTTCGGATCAGTCAGCGGCAATACAGCCAGCGGTCCTGCTGGACTAAAACGCTCAATAGCGACATGCTCATGCGGCTGATCAGTCTCGACCACACCCACAATAGCGGTTTGCTGATAATCATAGGTGGTCGTGCCAATATTTAACAGCTGACGCACAGTCGAATCACGACCATCACAGGCCACTAATACACTGCCCTGTAATTGCTGCTCATGCTCGTCGCTATCATAATAATTGAAGCTAAGGGTAACTCCAGCAGTTGATTGCGACCCTGACTGCTGCTTAATAGCGGTGACATTGGCATTGTCTATCAAGGTAATCAGCGACTCCTGTTGCGCCGCTAATAATAGCTTACGCCCCAGCCACGCATTTTCCATCACTTGTCCAAATGATTCGACTTGCTCATCAGCTTTATTCAACTGCGCGATCCCAAAACTGCCTTGTTCGCTAATCTGCACCGCATCAATACGGCAGGCGTGACTTTGTAGCGCTGACCACAGGCCAATCTCTTGATAGATCTGTACCGTCCGCCGTGATAGCGCAGTATTGCGACTGTCTAAATAATGGTTACGATTGCTGTCATCATTGGGACTGATGGTTGGATAGTTGTTTTTTTCTAACAAGGTGCTGCTAATACCGTGATGCGCTAACAGTAAAGCATATGATAAACCGACATGGCCACCACCAACGATAAGCACTTGCTGTTCGGTCAGTTTTGCCGTACTTGCTTGGTTAAGCGTCTCACTCGCTTGGTTGTTATCAGTCGCATTGTCAGTTGAATTATCAGTTGCTTTGGATTGTTCAGCATTTGAATCTTGCAAACCATTATTATCCATCATCATTGATCCTATTAAGGTGTTACCATCATTACAGTCATCTCTGATAGAGCGGCTGCTCGTAGCATTATTTTTATAGCTTTGTTATGTGATTTTTTTACATAGAGTTGGTTTAACTTTTTATTTGTTTTCCATATTACTGGTAACCCAGATACATATTTGAGCACTATTAACAGATAACGAATGAACAATTACTAGAGCCTAATAGATTACCACAGATTGGCTAAATTTCCGTGAGTGTCACTGTGTCTGCCGAGTATAATTATGACTTTTAAGCGGTTGCTATGAGTGAGTTAACGGTTAGCCGATAGCAGAATCAGCACAAACTCTTAGTGATAAATGACACAAATAATGGCTTTAGCTCAGCTGCTTGCAATCCACATACAAAACAGCCTAGTCTAGCGCTACACAATGCTTGAAATTTAGAAACTATCAACCATAATGATAGCAGTACCCTTACTTTCACCTCTATTAAAATAACTGACCAGCAACTCTATTAACCGTCACATTTTAACCGTCACATTTAAATACACACTTAAAAAAACAGCTTTTTGAATTTAACATTACCGTATTGACTACTTTATATATTTAGCCTATCCATATTATGGTGTTATAACGATGACGTTGTGACCATGATATCAGGCCATTAATACAAGGATAATCGCTTGACTGACTCTATGAGCCGCCGTGTAAAATTTGAATCGTTGACCCCAGCCCAACTTAAAACCGTGCTTGGTGAATATAATAATCACATGAAATATATCCAAACCCGCCTTAATATTAAAATCAGTCAGCGCCAAGGCGATTTTTGCCTGAGTGGTGATTTGGCAGATGTTGAGCGCGCTGAGCGTATCTTATATAAACTGGTTGATGAAACTCAGAACACTAAGAATATAACTCCAGAAGAGCTACATCTGATCATTCAGTCGAGTATTGCGCGTGACCAAGACGTGGAAGACGATGCGCCGACAGAAATTAGCGAAAATCCAGATGATTTAGACTCGCCTAGCGACTTTACCCCTATTAGCCTGCGCACTCGTAACGGCAAAATTATCCCACGCGGTGGTAATCAGCAGCGTTATGTTAAAGATATTCTATCGTCTGATGTGTCGTTTGGTATCGGCCCTGCGGGTACTGGTAAGACCTATCTAGCGGTAGCCTGTGCCGTTGATATGATCGAGCGCAACGAGATTGAACGTATCTTACTGGTACGTCCTGCGGTTGAGGCTGGTGAGAAACTTGGCTTCTTGCCAGGCGACTTAACCCAAAAAATCGACCCCTATCTCCGTCCTTTGTATGATGCGCTATATGAAATGCTAGGCTTTGAAAAAGTAGGCAAAATGCTTGAGCGTCAAGTGATCGAAGTCGCCCCGTTAGCCTATATGCGCGGCCGGACGTTGAACAATTCATTTGTAATCTTAGATGAGGCCCAAAACACCACACCTGAGCAGATGAAAATGTTTTTAACCCGTTTAGGCTTTGGTTCACGGGCGGTGATTACTGGTGACATTACCCAGGTCGATTTACCGCGTGGTACTAAGTCTGGGCTAACGCAAGCAATGGAAATCTTAAGTGATATAGAAGAGATTCATATCACTAAATTTGATTCAAAGGATGTGGTACGCCATCAGTTGGTACAAAAAATCGTTGAAGCTTATGATGTGTTTGACGAAAAAGAAGAAATGCTCAAAGAACGGCGTAAGCAAGAGCGACTGGCTGAACAAGAACATAAACAGGCGATAGCAAACGCGGCCGCTAGGTTGTAACTCATAGTCCCGCACCCGTACTATCAACGAGCTAATATTAAGTCGCAAAAGCCGCATCAGATATGCGGCTTTTTTATGATTGACAACAATAAGAGGAAAAAAAAATGAAGCAAGCCAATGACGAAAGTGACCCTATGAGCAATGATGACCAAAACGCTACTGAACTAACGATCAGCGGTGCGGATAGCATTGATGCCGAGCTACTCAATACATTTTATACCGAGGATATTTTGCTACCAGTCGTATTAGCGACTTTAGATTATATGAATCAGCGGCTTAAGACTGGTCTTGAGCTGCCTTACTTTGTGGATATAGATGAGGCGTTGTGGCAACAAAAACCTAAAGCCTTGGATATTTATATCACTGATAGTAATGAGGGGCGAGCACTAAACTTAGAAGCGCTTGGTAAAGATTATCCAACCAATATCTTGTCTTATCCAAGCGATCTGCCTACCGCCGTGTTTGAGCTGATGCCAACCATACCATTGGGTGAACTGATTATATGTCATGAAGTGATGGTGCGGGAAGCTGCTGAGCAAGACAAGACTGTGGCACAGCATATTAGCCATTTATTAATCCATGGCGTGTTGCACTTATTCGGCTTTGATCATATGACTGGGCAAGCTGAGCAGGATGAAATGGAAAACTTTGAGATTGATATTTTGGCGCGCTTAGCACTGCCTAACCCTTATCTCGAAAATTAATAGCAGCATTAAGAACAGTACAGTTGAGACAATTCAAAAAAGAGACAGTGCGGCTGGTACTGCTTACCATCACTGTCCTCGTTAGCTTGAGTTTGTGGATGAGGGTTCAAGTAATAGATGGCATTAATCTTTATCTGGCAACGGCTTTTGCGCCTGATTCATATTATTGACCATCTGATCCAAGCCTTTAACATGCACACTGCGCTGCGGGAATGGGATATCGATTTTGTTGTCATCAAGCGCGTATTTAAGCTGCTCGAGTAAATCGCACTGCATGTCCCACCAGTCCGCATTAGTGGTCCAAACATTCAAAGTCAAATCAACCGAATTATCACCCAAGTTAGTGACTCGCACGATAGGCGCAGGATCACTAAAAGCAACCGGATTGCTGGCGGCCAAATCTAGCATAATATTTTTGGCGGTTTTGATATCCGCATCATAACCAATACCTATGGTGATATCCACGCGGCGATTGGGTAGCGAGCTATAGTTGGTAGTGGCTGAAGTAGTGATATCGCTGTTTGGGAAAATAATATCGTGGTTGTTGGTCGTGGTTATATGAGTATTGACCAAGGTAATCTCAGTCACGGTACCCGTGAAGCCGTTGACTTGGATAAAATCACCACGCACAAAGGGCCGAAAGGTCACAATCATAATGCCAGCAGCGAAGTTTGACAGCTGATCTTTTAACGACAGACCAACCGCGATAGCCACACCACCCAAGATAGCCACGACTGAGGTGGTTTGTACGCCTATTTTACTGAGCGCCGCTAGCACCACGATCACCAATAAAATGCCGTATAACAACCGGCTCAAAAAGCTGGCGACTGTATCATCTAAACGACTACGTAACATGATGCGATTGGCGATAGTAATGGCTTTTTTAGCCAGCCAACGTCCAACCAACAGTATTACTAACGCCAAGACCACTTTAAGTAGTAATGTTAAGGCACTGTCTGTCAGTGCCGCAACATCAAGCGTAAACCCTAAAAACTCCATACCTACTCTTCTTTATTAAATATAGTTAAAATACCTTAAAAATGCTACGGTACTGCTGGTATAAGCTTTTTGCAGCCTCTGTCTGCGTAGGCACAGCAAGCAAAAAAAACGTATGCCAGCAGTAGGTTATGTATCGATATTACTGTTCATTGACTATAGTTTTATTTTTTATAAACTTTAAGTTTTATAACCTTTAAAGCGACGATTACACTTAGTATCAAGTACTCATAGTATCAAGTACTTATAGTATCAAGTACTCATAGTGTCAAGTACTCATAGTGTCAAGTACTCATAGTGTCAAATACGCACTTTAACGCTGTTTCTCAAACGCAGTCTTTAGCGCAGTTGTTGACGTTTTTCGCATATTCAAACTTAAATACACCCAGCTCAAACAACGACTCGGGCAGTTTAGCATTATTCGTTACCTTCTTTAGGTTATTTGCTACAATGTGGTGCCTTCAGTTTTGCACCATGCTATTTTGCTATATACTATTTTTAAGATCTATTTTACTAGCTGTGTTCTTATTTAGCGCCCTATTCGCAACGGGCTGGACCTAAATATCCGTAGTTAAGCAACCGTATTTGAAGAATCGTATTCAAACAATCATACATGAACTACCGACCACCTATAGAGGTGGCGGTTTCTTAGGTAATACCCATACTTGATACGATATTCTGTATCAGAGGTTAGGCAAATTCACTAAGCTAACCCTGTCGCACCGACAGTTTTGAGTGTTACCAGTCTTAATCCCTCGTTTAAGATATTAAGGCTGGCATTGATATCTCGATTATTTTTTTGCAAGCAGCTCGGGCAATCCCATGATCTTACCGATAGTGGCAGCTCAGCTTTAGTCAGTAAGTGACCGCACCCTGAGCAGGTTTTAGAGGACGGATACCACCTATCTATTTTGACAAGCTCTTTGCCATACCAGTCTGCTTTATACGCAAGCATGGTGGTAAAAGTAGACCATGAGCTGTCCAATATGGCTTTGGCAAGTTTGTGGTTTTTAACCATGCCCTTGACGTTTAAATCCTCAATTGCAATAACATCGTGGTTTTTAATGAGATTGAACGAGAGTTTATGTAGGAAGTCTTGGCGTGCATTGGTTATTTTTTCATAAATTTTAGCGACTTTTGTTTTCTGCTTTTGATAGTTGCTGCTCTCAGACAGCTTGCGCTGCTGAGTTTTAGCAACCAATCTGCGTTTGGCCAATATTTTTTGTTCTCGCGCCAGTTTATTTTGCAATTTTGATAGAAATTTAGGATTAGCAACTTTTGACCCGTCTGATAGGACGATGAAGTCTATTAATCCTAAATCAATACCGATATTTGATTGGGTTTTAGGTAGATCGACGGCTACCGTTTCAACCAAAATACTGACAAAGTATTTACCAGTCGCGGTCTTGGTAATGGTGGCGCTTTTAACCAGCCCTGTGATTTTTCTCTCAATGGTCGCTTTGATATGACCGATTTTTGGCAACTTAATACGGTTCAAGCCAACCGCAATCGTGCCTTTTTGATTGTTGGTGGTATAACTGTCTTTTTTACCTTTGTGTTTGAAGTTTGGGAAGCCGAAAGTAGGTGATTTGAAGAAGCTTTGGAAGGCTCTTTGCAGGTTGATTTGCACATTGGCCAATGCCAAGCTATCCACTTCTTTCAACCATTCAAACTCTTTTTTATACTGAGCGGGTGTGTTTTTTAAGCTTTCTTTATGACAGTCATAATGTTTTATTTTATCAGCAAGCATTCTATTCCATATAAAACGAGCGCAGCCGAATGACTTAGCAAAGAATATTTGTTGATCCTCTGTCGGGTACAGTCTGATTTTATGGGCTTTAAGGATTTGTTTGCTCATATAGAAGTTGTTTGTCATTGGCGGTATAATTATTAATTAATATAACATATACACCAAATAGTAACCCAAAAATACGCATTCATCCCACTACTTTAGAAGTAGGGGAATTCTGCGCCGAGGTGTTAAACAACCCTAATTAGCCCTACCAAAATCAGTCATAAGGATAATAAGTTTGAGCAAATTTGATGACCTTGATCATACTAATAATTTTGATCACTTCTCTGACAATCTCGGTTACCGTTTTGAAGAGTCCTTTAGTGATGGTTGGGACAGCCTAACCCAAACCATCAAAAACCTCTATAACAAAACTACCGACAAGCTTGATGACGAGATTCGCTTGCCAGTCGCACAAAATTACGTCAATGATGCGTTACAAAAGTTCGTTACTGACAATGTTAAAGCGATCTTAGAGCTGCGTGTTGAGCTGCATGATGACTGGTTTCGCTTGTATTGTACGGTCAATGCTGTGGGTATTTATGTGGAAGTAGCCAGTAATTTTTATCTCGTGCATGCCCAGCTTGACCGTAATGTACAGCGCTTGGTCTTTCAACAACAGACCAATACCGACGTGCTTAACTTGCGCTGTGAGTCCCTTGCCAAGCGCCAAGGTGTTAAGCTGGCCATCTGGTTTTATCACAGCGTACTCAAAAAAGACCCTTTAGGGGTTATTTTGTCCTATATCAATATTGCGCGTGCCAAAGATGACATCATTTATCTAGATATTCATCGCTGGCTCAAAAAGAATAAAAAAATTATGAGCACCTTACATAAGGTGCAAGTCAATTATGGCGAGGTCGAAGAAGAGCAGCTGGTGTTAAAGGCGCAAATTAATTACCGTGATTTATTAAGCGGTAGTAGCGGCGAAGACATCATCGGCGATGACGATGAACCCGAACTCATGCACGGCCCTATTAATCCTTTAGGGGACGCGACCAAACCGAGCCAGGTCTAATCAAACCAGATATTAGCATTGCAGCTGTAGTCGATCCCATTTAAAAGGACACCATGCGGCTGGTATAAATTTTTTGCAGCCTCTGTCTGCGTAGGTACAGCAAGCAAGAAAAACGTATGCCAGCAGTAGGTTATGTATCGATATTACGTTTCATTGACTGTAGCTCTTACCCAAACCAAAACGCCGCGACCTTAGTATTAATAAGGCCGCGGCTTTTTTGTGTTAATCTAGATTAATGTTGATCAATCTACCAATCAATCTACCAATCAATCTACCAATCAATCTACCAATGATTCTACCAATGATTCTACCAATAATTTTCTACTGCGATATTACCTTCACCGCGGCGATTCATCACTAATCCTAGGGTTTTAAGCGCTTCTTTAGTGTCCTCCACCATCTCCGGATTACCGCATAACATCACGTGCGTGCTATCAACATCCAATGCAATGCCAGCTTGCTGTTGTAGCGTGCCATCTAATAATAGCTTGGGTAGACGCTCGGTTAGCGCCCCTTCGACATGCTCGCGAGTGACGATCGGAATAAAGATCAAGCGGGCTGGATTGTCGACTAGTGAGCCAAAGTCATCTTGCAATTGCTTAATCTTATCGACGTATGCGAGCTCTTCGGATGTGCGAGCGCTGTAAGCCAGTATGATGTGCTCATAATCCTGCCAGGTCTGCATATCCTGTAGCATCGACAAGAAGGGTGCCAGCCCAGTTCCAGTGGCCAATAACCATAAGTCTTTGGGATATGGCTTTTGGTAACGCGCTAAGGTTAAAAACCCGAATGGCAGGGTGTTGAGTAACAGCTCATCGCCCACTTCGAGATATTGCAGCTGCGAAGTAAAGGCACCATCAGGAATAACAATAGAGAAGAATTCTAATATTTCATCGAATGGCGATGACACAATAGAATAGCCGCGAAAAATATCTTCGTTCGGCGCGGCATCAGACGCCAGTACTGTGGTTGAGTCAGCGCTCGATTCTGAATCTTGTTGCGAGTCTTTACCTAGTTGTTGATAGTAGTGCAGATCACTAGGGTTGAGTCCCAAACGCACAAACTGCCCCGCCGTAAACTTAAAGCTATCCGGACGGGTGACCGTAAAACTAAAGAGACTGGGCGTCCAGGTGGTTTTACTAAGGACTTTAACGGTTTGGATATTGTCTTCGCTCATAAAGATTATTCACTTATAGTCATTATTATGTATTTAATCGTCAGGCTGTATGTATTGCTGGCTACTGTTTATCATAACATCCTCACGCTTAGCCTACCAAATACGCGCCATGCTTGACCATACAATGAGGCTGTTTGGTAATACGCCAAAGAACACAATCATCGCGGTCACAGCAATCACCATAATACCGCCCATCCGAATACCCCACTGCCCGGCAGCGTCAAACTCAATAAACTCTTTTGGACGCTTAAATAGCGTTAACATCACACGCAGATAGTAGAACAAGCCGATTGAACTGCCTAAGATAATCATCGCGGCTAAGAACCACTGGGTCCCCTGTACCGCAGACAAGATAGCGAATAGCTTGGTAATAAAGCCTGCGGTTAATGGAATACCTGCTAACGACAGCATCATAATAGTCATTACTGCCGTCAATACCGGACGTCGCCAAAATAACCCTTGATAATGGATCAATTCACTGGCATCGCTAGACAAACGATAAGGACTCGACATCAGGGTCACGACCCCAAAGGCACCAATAGAGGTAAAGGCATAAACCGCCATATACATGCTAGAAATACTATCAGCAGCCGAGCCAATACTGACAATAACGATCAGTACATAACCCATATGGGCAATAGAAGAATAACCCAGTAGGCGTTTGAGATTGGTCTGACGCACAGCCAATAGGTTACCGATGAGAATTGATAAAGTCGCCATGACCATGATCAGCATCTGTACCGATGGCAAGGCCAATAAGGAGGTATCAATTAAGAAACGCACGGCCAGTGCCATCATCGCCACTTTCGTGACTGATGCCAGATAAGTCGCAATAGGAGCTGGCGCGCCTTCATACACATCTGGGGTCCAAGCATGAAAAGGCGCTGCCGATAGCTTAAAGGCAATACCAAACATCATCATCGCCGACCCTAGTATCAATAGTGGCGACTCAAAGAAATCACCCAACATGAAACTAATAGCCTTAAAGCTTAACGAGCCCACTTCCGCATAAATAAACGCCATACCCATTAATAAGGTAGCGGACGCTGTCCCTGATAGGACCAAATATTTAAGCCCTGATTCAAGCGATTTATTACGTAAAAAGGTATAAGACAGCAGACCGTATAAAGGTACTGACAATAGCTCTAGACTCATAAAGAATGAGGTCATATGCTGAGCACAGACCATGAGCAGTGCGCCGGTAGTCGATAACAACATCAGCAAATACAGCTCATCTTTATTGTCTTTTAGCTTGGCTAAATAGGCGTATGACAAGGTACAACACGCCAGCGCACAGATCAGAATCACCACCATATTGAACTGGGCAAAATTATCAACCACGAACAGCTGCTCAGCGACTGGCGTTACCGATCCATTACTGAGTATCCCGGTTATTTGTCCGAGCAAGGTAAACAGGGCGATGTTCAACCCTACCACTGTCAGTGTGCCAGTAACCACATGCGAGCGTTTGATGGTAATAGCAATCATCACCACCAATGAGGTAATCACCACTACCATGATTGGCGCGTAAGGCAGCAGCCCCATCAAATCATTCATCGTAAATTCATTCATGACTTAACGTGCCTCCATTGCATCAAGTAACTGCGACGCATCTACTTGTGTCACCTGACTGTAAATATATGCATTATTAATCCACTGCATGGCGTGACTTGAGGTATCAAGGAACGGCTGTGGATACAGTCCGAGCCATACCAAGCCCACTGCTAACATCAGTAGTAATGACAACTCACGTTTACCCAAATCCTTTAATGGACGTTCAGGCAAACCATTTGACTTGGTTTCATGCATGGCCAATTCTTTAGTATTATTAGCACCAAATAGCGCGCGATGGATTAGGATCAACGAGTATAAACCCGCCAATACTAGGCTAAAGGTGGCGAACACCACAAACACCGGATATTGCGCAAAGGCACCTAGCAAAATCATAAACTCGCCAATGAAGTTACCAGTACCTGGAATACCGAGTAGCGCGGCACAGAAGAACATCAGTATCGGTGCATAGTAGCGAAACTGACCCCACATACCGCCCATCAGGGTCAAATCGCGGGTATGTAGACGCTCATATAACTGACCGGCCATGATAAATAGCGCCGCTGAGCTTAAGCCATGCGCCAGCATTTGAATCATTAGACCTTGCAAGCTTAATAAAGTACCAGCATAAATCGCCAATACCACAAAGCCCATGTGCGAAATACTGGTATAAGCCAGCAAACGCTTCATATCGGTCTGCATAAAGGCCAGCCACGCGCCATAGAAGATACCAATGGTACCCAAGGTCATGGCAATCGGTGCAAACTCTTGTGACGCGACTGGGAACAGTGGCAACACGAAACGAAGCAAACCATAAGCGGCGGTCTTAATCAGTACCCCAGCCAAATCCACCGAGCCCGCAGTTGGCGCTTGCGCATGCGCATCAGGTAACCAACCGTGAAAGGGAATAATAGGTAACTTGACCGCAAAGCCAATAAAGAAGCACAACATGATCGGATATTCCCAGCTGCCAAGTGGCGTACCGAGTAAATCATTATAATTGAAACTAACTACCCCGCTTAAGGAATAGCTAATAATGACCAATACCAAAACACCGACCAGCATGATAAGCCCGGACGCTTGGGTATAGATAAAGAACTTAGTTGCTGCATATTCTTTGGTCTTACCGCCAACAACGTCATGACCCCAAATCGCGATCAAGAAGTAGATTGGAACCAGCATCATCTCCCAAAAGAAGAAGAACAAGAACAAATCAATGGCTAAAAATACCCCAATGACCCCGCCTAAGCTCCACAGTAGGTTCAGGTGGAAGAAGCCGACGCGACGCTGAATCTCGTTCCACGAACAGGCCACCGCGGCCACACCTAGTAATCCAGTCAAGGCCACCATCATTAGCGACAAACCGTCCATCGCTAAATGGAAGCTAATACCAAAGCTCGGTATCCATGGCACACTAAATTCAGCGACCCATGGCACCGCAACATCAGGCACAATCACTTGCTTACTCATACCGCCAAAATCGCCGTACTGCCAGAGCACTAACGACAATACAAAAGTCAGCATCATGCCGATTAAAGCAATCCAGCGCGGCAGACGTCTATTAAAGCGCTCAACCAGCCAGCATAACAAGCCGGCAATAAAGGGTATGGCAATTAATGCTGGCAGCATCCACGTTTGTTGTAAATCTATCATCTTATACCACCGTCATCATTACCAGCACCAACAGCACAGCCATACCCAAGCCAAAGCTTGCGGCATAGCCTCGAAGTGACCCAGTTTGGGTCGCGGACAACATTTTATTGCCCACTGACGCCAGCTTTGGTAACACCAGCCAGGTCTTATCAACAGGGTCGGCTTTGAATAAGCGCCCAATGAATAAAAAAGGTTTTACGAAAATTAAATCATATAGCGCATCAAAGCCCATACCGTTATAACACCAATAATATAATGCCCCGCCAATACGTGACTGTTTGAAACTCGCTAGCAAGCGGCCTTTATTCACCACATATAAGAATGCAGCAATAATCAAACCGGCAGCCATCGCACCCATGGCGATGTATTCCGCGGTATGTTTGCCCTGTGCCTGATTGGCCACTTCTAATAAGTGTCCAACACTCTCTGGCAATACCCCTTGCAATGGTGGCGTAATCAGCGCACCAACCGCAGTCGATAGTACTAACAATACGCTCAGTGGCAGCCAATATGACATGCCAGATAACTTGTGCGCGGGGGTTTTTTCTACACCAAAAAAGATGATCCAAATCATACGGAAAGTATATAACGCGGTCAAGAAGGCACCGAATACGCCCATATAGAATAGGACTTGATGACCGGTAGCATAGGTTTCCCAAAGGATGGCTTCTTTAGAATAAAAACCAACGGTCACCCAGGGTATGGCAGCAAGCGCGCCGCCACCAACGACATAACACCAGAATACTAAGGGTATCTTCTTACGCAAACCACCCATTTTAAAGATATTTTGCTCATGGTGAACGGCCAGGATCACCGCACCTGACGATAAAAATAGCAAGGCTTTAAAGAAGGCATGGGTCATCAGATGGAAGATAGCGCCCTGCCATGCCCCAACACCTAACGCTAAGAACATGTAGCCAATTTGACTCATGGTCGAGTACGCAAGAATGCGTTTGATGTCCGTTTGTGCCAACGCACAAAAGCCAGCCACTACCAAGGTTAACGCACCGACCCCACCAACCCAGTATAATAAAATACCTGGGGTCAGCATGAATAATGGATGCATACGGGCGATTAAATAAACCCCTGCTGTTACCATAGTTGCCGCGTGAATCAGGGCTGATACCGGCGTTGGACCGGCCATGGCATCGGCCAGCCAGGTGTGTAACGGTAATTGTGCCGACTTACCCATCGCGCCACCAACCAACATCATGGTGACCAAAATCATAGTGGGGTTATTAACATCGAATATTTCAGGGGCGCGGGTAATAATCTCTTGAATATTAAGCGTGCCAAATTCACGGAATAATAAAAATAGCCCGAAAGCTAAAAATACATCACCAATACGGGTGACAGTAAAGGCTTTTATGGCTGCGCGACCATTGGCACGGTCTTGGTAATAAAAACCAATCAGCAAGTACGAACAAATACCAACGCCTTCCCAGCCAAGATATAACAATAATAAATTATCGCCCAATACCAGTAAAATCATACTGGCAACGAACAAGTTCATATAGCTAAAGAAGCGGGCAAAACCAGTATCGCCTTTCATATACCAGGCGGCAAATAAGTGAATCAAAAAGCCAACGCCGGTAATCACACCCATCATGGTCAGTGCTAAACCGTCAAAGCTTAAGCCAAAGCTTGGCGCAAAATCGCCTACTTGAAACCAAGTCCATAGCGGTATCTCTAATACCGTACCCGCCGGATAGGTCGTTAAAAAAGTAAAACTAGCCACTAGCGTACAGAGTGCTGATAGCAACATGCTACCGACACCAACAAACGCGGCTAGTTGTTCAGTTAACCGATCGCGCATAAAGGCTAGGATTAAAAAGCCAATGAGCGGGAATATAAAGGTTAATGGTAATAAACTCATGACATCATCCTTTCATCTCATTGGCGCTATCGACATCGAGATGCCCACGCTTATGATAAAACTGTAGTAATATCGCCAGACCAATTGCTGCTTCAGCCGCGGCTAGGGTTAGAATGAAGATAAACATAACCTGGCCATCTGGATCGAGCCAACGACTGCCTGCCACCACAAATGCTAGCGCTGCGGCATTCATCATAATTTCCAGACTCATCAGCATAAATAGAAAATTACGCCGTACCATGACCCCGCACAGACCAATAGCAAATAAAATACCTGCCAATATCAGTCCGTGACTCATGGGTATCAGGCCCAGTACATTTTGCGCCTCAGCAACTGGCTGTACCAAGCCTGCTACCTCGTGGGCGAACGGCACGTTTGACAGCTCTTGTGCCACGCTCACTGCTTGTACCATCAGTCTGACTCCTTGCGCGTGTCTTTCTGCCTGCCCACCTGCATACCTACGTAGTCATGGGGATCGACCTCTTTATACTCATAGGTTTCAGGGGTTTCAGTCATAGCATCGGCACGTGTATCGATATCTTGGTTATTATTATTAGTCAAATAGTCTTTAAAGTCATCGCCACGTCGGTCAATATTCTGGCTGTCATCAGCAAGAATTTCATCAGTAATTGATTCTTTGCCCAAATGATAAGCGGCTACTAACGCTGCCAATAACAATAGGGCCGCGACTTCGACCAGCACAATATATTTACTAAATAGCGCGACACCCACTGCTTTAGCAGGAATACTAATGCCGCCAATAACGGCGGCTTCATTAGGGTTTAAGCCAATCATCGCATACAGCACAACCGCGATAATTATGGTCAATCCAGTCGGTACCGCCCAAGTTTTGGCATCGAGCCAGCTCTCTTCTCGTGCCTCGTTGGCCATACCTAAATTGAGCATCATGATCACAAACACGAACAGTACTAAAATCGCCCCCGCGTACACCACAACTTCCAACGCGCCTGCAAATGGCGCCCCCAATATAAACAGTATGCCAGCAACCGCCAATAACGACACAATCATCGCTAAGATGGCATGTACCGCATTCGGATGAATAATGACCCGCAAACTGGCAAAGATGGCCACCGCTGCTAGGGCATAAAACCCTACTAGATCAGGGTGACTGAAAAAATCCATCATGGCAGCAAGCTCCTTGTATCAATAGGTGCCGATTCATTTTGTGCCGCCCCTTTTGGTTTATCTGCCAGCGCCATACCAGACACGCGATAATAATTATAATCAGGATATTTACCCGGTCCTGAGATCAGTAAATGCTCTTTTTCGTAGACTAAGTCTTGACGCACATATTCGCCCATCTCAAAATCAGGGGTCATCTGAATAGCGGTCGTTGGACAAGCTTCTTCGCACAGTCCACAAAAAATGCAGCGTGAGAAGTTAATCCGAAAAAACTCTGGATACCAGCGCCCATCTTCACGCTCAGCTTTTTGCAAAGAGATGCAGCCAACTGGGCAGGCCACCGCACATAAGTTACAAGCAACGCAGCGCTCATCACCATCAGGATCGCGAGACAATATAATACGCCCACGAAAGCGTGGCGGTACCGGTACCGGCACTTCAGGATACAAGATAGTATCGCGCGGCCTTATTGCATGGCTATTGACCATCCACATGCTGCGAACAATGGTAAACATACCAATGACAATCTTTTTTATCGTAGTAAACATGGGATTATTATCCTTATCAGCATCACTCTAGATCATCCGCAAAGTTACAGCGTGGGAGAAAAAATCAAAATGACCGCAGCGGTAACCAGCAAATTAATCAAGGTCACCGGTAGGCAGACTCTCCAGCCAAAATTCATCACCTGATCATAGCGCGGACGCATGAGTGAACCTCGAGCCAAAACAAACAGGGTCATAAAGAACAGGGTCTTAATCATGAACCAAAAGGCAGGGGGCACAAACGGAATATCTAAGTTAAACGGTGCCAACCAGCCACCAAAGAACAAGCAAGTCATCAAGGCTGAAATCAAGACCACGTTGACGTATTCGCCAATAAAGAACATGCCGAACTTCATGCCAGAGTATTCAACATGATAGCCTTCGGCCAACTCTTGCTCCGCTTCTGGCTGATCAAAGGGATGTCTGTGGGTGACCGCCACCCCTGCTACCACAAAGGTTAAAAACCCAAAAAACTGCGGGATAATATACCAGCCATCCGCTTGCGCCTCGACAATCGCCCGTAAGTTAAATGATCCCGTTAACGCTACCACACCCATCAATGACAGGCCTAAGAACACCTCGTAACTGATGGTTTGCGCAGCAGAACGCAGTCCGCCGAGTAACGAGAATTTGTTCGCCGACGCCCAGCCACCGAACATCACGGCATAAACGGCGATACCGGCCATAGCAAAGAAAAATAAAATACCGATATCCCAATCTGCCACACCTAGGGTTGGCGATATTGGAATAATGGCAAAGGACGCCAGCGCGGTAAACATGGCGACCGCAGGTGCTAGAACAAAAATAAACTTATCAGTGAATTTTGGTGTCCAATCTTCTTTAAAGAAGATTTTGAGCATATCAGCGACCAATTGTAGAGAGCCAAACGGCCCTACACGGTTAGGACCATGCCGATCTTGCCAAAGCGCGAGCATGCGGCGCTCATAGATAATCATCATGGCCGCTACCACCACTACCACCAAAAAGATGACAATCGATTGTACGACCATAAATAAAATTGACCAGCTGTCAACCGTCATGCTGCTGGCCAAAAAGCTGGGTACATCAGGAATAATACGGGTGACTTGCATATTACATTTCCTGAGTAGTAGTCGGTGCTGTTGTTGCATGTGGTGCTACATGCGTGGCACGGTCAGCATTAAAATCAGAATCAGCGGTTGGCGCCGTATCGTTGGCCATATTACCAGTCATGGTAACGAAAGCCACCGGCGCATCAACCTTACGTACTGAAGCTGGCATGGAAGGATGGATGATACTCACCTGTCCAACTGGATAACCAATACAGCCTTCTGCTAGATATTGTACCAGCTGCACGGGTAAAGTGATTTGCTGCTTATCGACTTCGATAGCCAAGTAATCACCAGCACCAATGTCCCAATCTTTAGCATCATCAATACCAATATGCCAAGTGGCAGTCAGTAATTGCTCAGCGACGATTGGGCTACGTGAGGCCATCATCGAGCTGCCATAAATATTGTGGATAGGCACTAGCTTGGCGTACCCTTGCTGTATATCAGTGGTCGCTTGCGAGCTAGATTCTGGCGCAATATATTGACGCAGCGCTAGGCGCTCTAGCTGATCAAATAAGCGGATTCCAGGATCGCCATTCTTTAGACTACCACCCACCTTGTCTTGGTACTTATTCCAAGCTTGGGGCGAGTTCCAGCCAGCCGAATGGGCAAACGGAATCATCGAGCTTGGCGTTTGCTCACCGCTATAGCCTTCCATCGAAAAGGTTAAACCAGTATCTAAATCTTTCGGCTGCATCGGCTCATGTACTGATATTTGCGCGCGCATCGCGGTACGACCGGAATAACGACGCGGTTCGCGGGCTATTTTTAGACCAGTAATCCGGTAGTCAGCATCAGGAGCAGCGCCTTTAATACCCGCAAGCTTAGGATGAGACGCTATTAAAGCGTTAATCACATCATCGAGTTGGGTCCAGTCGACCGATTTGCCCATTAAGCTACTATGAACCGCGTGCAACCAACGCCAGCCTTCTTTAATACTGCTCAGCGGGTGGTAATAGTTGTTGTCATACACTTGGAAAAAGCGCTGAGCACGGCCTTCCGCGGACACCAAAGTTCCGTCTGCTTCGGCAAAGCTGGCCGCTGGTAGTACAATATCGACATCTTTATGCCAGTCTAATAGCTGATGATCGAGCGCAATCACGGTTTTATCGACTATTAGCTGCGTGAGCTTCTGCGCATCAATGGCATCGGTGAGCTGGTTTTCAGCAACCACCACCACATCAAAGTCAGTCGCTAGTAGCTCTTCTACTGACCGCCCACCCAGCAAACAGACACCCATGCTATTGGCATCAGGAACGATTAAATAAATACTTGCTTGGGCGCAATAATTACTATTTCCTTCTCTAGGCTCAAGCTTGGTTGCCGGCTCACGCTCGACATCGTCTTGCACCTCTTTATTGGTGCCGATTTCTGGCTTGGCTGGTTTAGCGACCAGCTCTTGATCATCAGTAGGCTGCGCCGTTTGCGCTTGTGCTTCAGCAGCACGAACAGTCGCATCACGAACAGTCGCATTGTGAGCTTCAATATGTTTGAGCTCAGTCGCCTTAATGGCGGCACGTTTTTGGCTCAGTACTTGAGTGATCTGCGCCGCAGCTTCTATCAAAGCGGTAGAAGATAAGCTGGTACCTGATATCACTAATGGCCGGTCGGCTTGTACCAAGTCATAAGCAATTTGCTGTGCCAGCGCTTGCATCGGATCAGACTCTGACTGCGCTTGATCAGTCGGTGCTAATGATGAATCGGACGCTTGCTGGTCTACTATTTGCGACAGGTCATCGGCCAATAGTTTAATCTCATCAGCCACTTTAAAGCCCAGCTTAGTGATGTCTTCAGGGGTTGCCACCACGCTGAATTTACTGATGTCATCAAGCTTGGTTTGGGTCACGTCAATAACATAGACCGGGCTCAGGGCGCCTTGAGCGATACGCTGTACTGGCTCAGCCAACCATGCTTGCGTTTTCGCAGCAGCGGCCATTTTGAGCCCTTCGTTTTTCGCTGCTTGGCGTATTGATAAAGCCACCCGTGCTGAGGTTTGAGTAATGTCTTCACCCAAAATCAACACGGCATCATGGCTTTCGATATCCGTCATGCCTGGGTTATAGATACCTTCCGTGCTCAACACTTCGATACATTTGTTAACCAGTGCTTGCTGTTGATGACTGAGACCGGTGGAGAAGTTATCAAAGCCAACTAGATTCTTTAAAGCAAAGTTAGTCTCAAGGCTGGCGCGTGGAGAACCAATCCCGATGACTTTTTTATCTTTAAGACGTTTGATAGTTTCATCAAGGGCATAGTCGATATTGATTTTGACATGTTTATTATTAATAAGCTCAAGCGCTTGATTGGGACGATCTTCACGGTTGACATAACCATAACCAAAGCGACCACGGTCACATAAGAAGTAACGGTTCACTTCACCGTTATAACGGTTTTCGATCCGGCGTAACTCGCCATAACGCTCACCGGCTGAGATATTACAGCCTGCAGAACAGCCATGACAGATGCTGGGGGCATACTGCATATCCCATTTACGGTTATAACGCTCAGAGTGGGTTTTATCAGTAAAAACACCGGTTGGGCACACTTCCGTTAAGTTACCAGAAAACTCACTTTCGAACTGACCATCTTTATCGCGACCAAAATAAACTCGATTATTGGCACCGTAGACACCTAAATCCTCGCCACCGGCGTAGTCTTTATAAAAACGGACACAACGATAGCAAGCGATACAGCGGTTCATTTCATGACCGATAAAGGGTCCCAGCTCTTGGTTGTGATGGGTACGCTTGGTGAAGCGATAGCGACGACGGCTATGACCTGACATATAAGTCATGTCTTGCAAATGACAATGTCCGCCCTCTTCACAAGTTGGGCAGTCGTGTGGATGGTTGGTCATTAATAACTCGACCATCGACTTACGGAACTCTTTGGCTTCGTCATCAGTCACTGAGATATACATATCATCAGTGGGCGCCACCATACATGACATGACTAATCTGCCACGACCTGCTTCCAAATCTTCTTTGTCTTTGTATTGCTTGACTGCGCACTGACGGCACGAGCCTACCGAGCCTAGCGCGGGATGATAACAAAAATAAGGCACATCAATGCCGAGTGACAAACAAGCCTGTAGCAAGTTATCGCTGCTATCTACTTCGACAGTGGTTCCATCAATATGTATGACTGCCATGCCGCTCTCCTTATTTCATTACTGGCTGTTGACTGGCTGCAGCCTCAATGATATCTACACCAACCGCCTGCGCAATTTTTTGATCAAACTCAGGACGGAAATATTTAATCGCACTCATGAGTGGTTCCATGGCACCAGGGGCGTGCGCACAGAAAGTTTTGCCGATCCATAAGTCACGGGTTAGCCCTTCTAGCTTCTCCACATCGCCTATTTGCCCATCGCCATCATTAATAGCGGTGAGCAGTTTGACCCCCCACGGCAAGCCATCGCGGCATGGGGTACAAAAACCACAGGACTCACGTTGGAAGAAAATCTCAAGATTGCGTAGTAATGGCACCATATCTTGCTGTTCATCAACCACCATAATCAGCCCCGTACCCATACGGCTACCGGCTTTTTGGATGGAGTCAAAATCGACTACCGTATCTAGATGATCCGCAGTCAAAAAGTCAGTTGACGCGCCGCCTGGTAACCAAGCTTTGAGCTTACGGCCTGCTTGCATACCACCAGCGAAATCTTCAATGATTTCGCGCGCGGTATAACCAAAAGGCAATTCCCATAAACCGGGATCATTAACCAATCCTGAGCAACCAAATAGCTTGGTGCCTGGGGTTTCGACCACGCCCTTGGCTTTTGGCAAGTCTTGATACCATTTGCTGCCATGAAAAATAATGGCTGGCACGTTATGTAGGGTTTCGACGTTGTTAACTACAGTTGGTCGTCCCCATGCGCCAGCGACTTGTGGAAATGGTGGCTTGGTACGTGGATTGGCCCGGCGACCTTCTAGAGAATTGAGTAGCGCGGTTTCTTCGCCGCAGATATAGCGACCCGCACCAGTATGCACATGTAAATCAAAACTAAAATCTGAACCTAAGATGTTATCACCAACGATATTATTGGCTTTTAACTCTTCGATAGCGACAGTCAAACGCTCAGCAGCAAGGATATATTCACCACGGATAAAAATGTAACCCGCGGTTGCCCCAATAGCATAGGCAGAGATCAACATGCCCTCGATAAGCTGTAGTGGCAAGCGCTCCATTAGCAAGCGATCTTTAAAAGTACCTGGCTCCATTTCGTCCGCGTTACAGACTAGGTAGCGTGGCCCACCATCAGGTGGTGCCATTAATGACCACTTGATACCTGCTGGAAAACCGGCGCCACCGCGTCCTTTGATCACCGCTTCTTTGATGGTCTTTAACGTGGCATCTGGCGATTGGTTTAAAGCCATTTTAAGCGCTGCAAAACCTTGTAAGGATTCGTAGGTAGCCAGATCCAACACCGCGTCATGATGCGCCAAACGCCAGGTTAATGGCTTGGTTTCGCTAGTAGCAGTCGCTTTATCGCCATATACTGCGATGCGCTGCTCATTGAGTTGGCTCGGTGCTTTGCCTTGGCTGCGAAGGGCAATTTGCTCTGAAACAGTTAATCTCATGCGTATAGCTCCAATAACTGGGCAACTTCATCAGGCTGGACGGGACCATAGGTGTCTTCATCAATCAGTACCGCAGGGCCTTTATCACAGTTGCCTAAACAACAAATCGGTAATAAGGTAAAACGACCGTCAGTGGTGGTTTGACCATATTCAATACCTAACTGAGATCTCAACTCGGCTGACAACGCTTCGTAACCGGTTAGATAGCAGGAAACCGAGTCACAAATTAAGATCACATGACGACCAACCGGCTGACGATAAATACGGTTAAAGAAGGTCGCTACCCCGTCCATATCGGACATCGGAATATCTAAAATATTGGCAATAGCATTAACTTGCGCGTCATCAACCCAGCCATTACGCTTTTGTACAATTTTCAGCGAATCTAGCGAAGCAGCACGCGCATGCGGATAATGACGCACCACCTCATTGATGGTTGCAATTTCTTCAGCAGTTAAAATACTTGCCACATCTACTTTTGGCATTTTATCGGAAACAATTCTCATATCTTGTCTTTATCCTCACTCATCACGCCGTGTCAGGTTGCGACTGTCGCCACATTGAAATGCTACAGCGTTTTGGTGTGCCTATTGGCGATAACCTATTGATTAAATTCTTTATGATAGCTACAACGATCCGTTACAACTGCCACAATTAACTCGTAAGTACTAGGTTTTAAACACTAGCTTTTAAACACTGGGTTTTAGACACTAGCTTTCAAGTATTGTGTCTTCAACTTAGTCGCCATTAACGGTCACAGTCGGCCATGACAATATCAATCGAGGCTAAATACATAATAGCGTCAGATACTAATGAGCCATTAATGACCGACGGCATCTGCTGTAAATGTGCGAATGTCGGTGTGCGAATCCGCGTACGATAGCTCATAGTGGCGTGATCCGAGGTAATGTAATAGCTATTAAGACCTTTAGTAGCCTCAACCATGGTTGAGCATTCACCAGCCGGCATCACAGGGCCCCAAGATACTGAAAGAAAGTGGTTAATCAAGGTCTCAATATCATTTAGGGTACGGTCTTTCGGTGGCGGTACTGCTAATGGGTGATCGGCTTTGTAAGGACCTTGGGGCATATTATCCATACACTGTTTGATAATACGCATGGACTGGCGGATCTCTTCAATTTTAATCATACAGCGATCGTAAGCGTCGCCGTTATAGCCAATCGGTACTTCAAAGTCGAAGTTTTCATAGCCCATATATGGACGCGCTTTACGCAGGTCAAAATCAACACCTGTTGCACGCAGACCCACACCCGTCACACCCCAAGCCAATGCTTGTTTGGCATCATATTGAGCAACGCCTTGAGTACGACCTTTAAGTACGCTGTTCATCATCGCCGCTTTGACATACTCATCCAGACGCTTTGGCATCCAATCCAAGAACTCACGTACCAAACGCTGCCAGCCACGTGGTAAATCGGCAGCAGTACCGCCAATACGGAACCATGCGGGATGCATACGATAGCCAGTTACCGCTTCGATCACGTCATACGCCTTTTGGCGATCGGTGAATGCATAGAATACGGGGGTCATACCACCAGCATCTTGAATAAAGGTACCGACGAATAGTAGGTTGTTGGTAATCCGAAAGAACTCGCTCATCATCACGCGAATGGTTTCAGCGCGAGCCGGAATAGTGATGCCCGCCAACTTTTCAACCGACATGATATAAGGCAGCTCATTCATTACCCCGCCCAGATAATCAATCCGATCGGTATAGGGAATATAAGAATGCCAAGTTTGGCGTTCGGCCATTTTTTCTGCGCCGCGATGGTGGTAGCCGATATCAGGAATACAGTCGATGACTTCTTCGCCATCTAGCTGTAATACCAACCTAAAGGCACCATGAGCGGAGGGATGGTTGGGACCAATGTTCAAGAACATAAAGTCTTCATCACGCCCTGAGCGCTTCATGCCCCACTCTTCAGGAACGAAGCGCAAGTTTTCTTGCTCGTATTGCTGTTTGGCAGTATTAAGGAAATACGGGGTGAATTCAGTCGCACGCGCATGATATTCTTTACGCAGTGGATGACCTTCCCAGTATTTAGGTAATAAAATGCGGGTTAAATGCGGATGACCAGTAACCACAATTCCGAACATATCCCATACTTCACGCTCATACCAGTTGGCATTGGGCCAAATCTTGGTAGCGCTTGGCACGTTTAAGTCCTCTTCACTGAGCGCCACCTTGATACGCACATCACTATTGCGCTCAAGTGACATCAAGTGGTAAAACACGGTAAAGTCGCTGGCTGGTAGCCCTTTACGATGTTGACGCAAGCGCTCATCCATCGCCGATAAGTCATATAGCATAACGTAAGGCTTGGGCAGCTTTCTTAGGAATAAAAGAACGTCTAGCAGGTCAGCGCGTGCCACCCAAACAGTCGGAATCTCATCGACAGTCTGCTGGACGACGAACTTGCCGGCATACTTAAGCTCCAGCTCTTTGATGACTGCTGGGACAGGTTTGATCTTAGGATCTGTATTTTCGACTACCGTGACCATGAATGACGCCTTCCTTCATTAATCATAACTAATTAATCATCACTAGACTGTTTGTAACCAGATTTTATGAGCAGATTGTGATGAGCACATCAACTATTAAGGTATGCTCTAACAGGTTATCCACTGTTAGGCTGACCCTAATATATTAAACACTGTCCGGGCTGCGCAGGTTTTTTACCGCGATACGATCCGCTTGTTTGCGATCACGCTCAGGGGTCATTTGTGGCTGATAGACCCCTTTGTCATCGACATGAATACCTAGCGGACGACGCTCTTTAGTGATGGACTCTTGCAATAACATCAGCCCTTGAATCAAGGCTTCTGGACGCGGCGGGCAGCCAGGTACATAGACATCGACTGGAATAATTTTATCCACGCCCTGTACCACCGAATAAATATCGTACATACCGCCAGAGTTGGCACAGGCACCCATAGAAATAACCCATTTGGGCTCGAGCATTTGCTCATAAAGCCGCTGAATAACGGGTGCCATTTTGATAAAGCAAGTACCCGCTACAATCATCACATCCGCCTGACGCGGAGAGGCGCGAATAACTTCTGCCCCAAAACGCGACAAATCATGAACCGCGGTTAAGGTAGTGGCATATTCCACATAGCAGCAAGACGTACCAAAGTTAAAGGGCCACAATGAGTTCTTACGTCCCCAGTTGGCAGTTGAGTGCACTACATCTTCTAGACGACCCATAAAGACGTTTTTGTTGACCTCGTCTTCAAGGGGATCATTGACAGTTTGACGGGTCTGCGCAGGATAAGTCTCTGCATCAGGGTTGGCTTTTGTTAAGGTATATTTCATAACAGTTAACCTTTAAATGAAGCGCAGTATGGCAGTGCTATTAATAACTGCCGATTATCCTGCGAATATTTGGTTTGTTCGTAACTTTATTCATGGCCTTGTTCGTAACTTGATTTGTTCGTAGCTTCAATGGCGACTGGATTTGTAGTACAGTCGCTTAATACTATGATTGTTAACGGTTGGACTCAACATTGGTGTTTTGCGCAGACGCCGCAAAATCCACAGAGGTAATGTTACCTGTGGTATTAATATGATCAATGGTCTGTAAGTGGCGACGATTGGCTTCAATGTTGTTAGAGACGTTAATTTGTCCTGAGGATTGCGCTGGGATCTTGCCGGTGGGATCTACCATCAGCTCATCGACCCCATCAAACTTAGTAATATCCGCTAAGTTAAAGCCAGCAGGCGTCGCATAAAGTCGTGCTTTTTTACCAAGCTTGTCAACAGGTGCCCAATTCAAGGCCCCTAAGCCTAGCTCATATATCAGGCCGATAATTAGGACGCCGATAAACACTGCCGCCGCTGCGAACCCAAGCCAGCCGACTTCACGGACTGAAACCGCATAGGCATACAGATATAAAGCTTCTAAATCGAAAATGACAAAGAAAATGGCAACCAGATAGAATTTAGCGGACAAACGAATACGGGCGTTGCCGGATCCGACCACACCTGCTTCAAACACTTCTTCTTTTTGTAAGCCGTGAGAACGTCCACCCAGCAAGCGCGGGACGACCAGCATAAACACAACTAGGCCGATAGCGGCTAGAATAAAAGCAACTGCTGACCAATTAAAGGCAGACATGATAATACGTGCTCCTCACCCAATCGAGTATCATAAGCACCTTAGACTCCAATCACTTACCAGGTCACATTAATGCAGGTCACATTAATGCAAGTCTGATCAATAGCAACGTGATGGTATAACAGTCTATCTGATACGAACAAAAACACAATTAATTATACTGGTAATGGCCAATTATCGAGCTTATTGCTGACAGTGCGAAACGGTCGCAACCGTAAAACTATCTATACATTGAGCGTTACTGATATTGACTGCAATCTGCTAATGATAAATAGTAGCAATTACAGAACAATAGTTTTTGAATAAATGAGCGTATTGAAAAACTATTAACATCAAATACGAAATCCAGCTTGAATAAAAGCTGGTCGTCGAACGCATACTCTACCAACGCTAGATAAACTTATTAAATCAATATTATAGTGACTGCTTCAACAGCGACTGATTTAATAACTTATTAACACCTGGTCAACAATGGCGTGACAACTGGCATAAACTGTTCACTTACTATACGCATATTAGGCTTTGAAAGCCAGTTTTTAACTGTATGGAGCGGTCACTTTATATGCTACAAAATATGTATCTCGAGCAGAAAACCATGCTACGGCCTATGTTATATTTTACTTTGTAAGGCATAAAAACCAGCATAGTGACTTGATATAAGCAATAAATTAGCGGATATTGTAAACCTATTAATTCCAATTGCAACCGGTCCAAACACTAGTTTGAGTAAACATTGACACATAAAGCAGTCGTTTACCGTTTATTACATAGCCACTCACTATTGTTTATGGCTAAGGGCTGATGCTATCAAAATAAACTATTGCCAACCTGCTACTCAATAAAAAAGGACAAACCAAATAGTGGTTTGTCCTTTTTTATTTATTCAAACATGTTTATCTAATAATAGTTTCAATGTCCGATTACTGGTTGATAACATCAACACCTTTTGGCGGAGTAAATTTAAACTGGCTGCTACTGATACTTGGGTTGAGCTTGATACTACTAAACTTAATGGAAGTCGTTTGCCCTAAGGTATCATTAAGCACCATCATGACTGGCTTACCACCACTAAAGCTCACTGATAAGTTTTTAAAACTGGCACTATCTGATTTGGGATACAGCACGTAGTAGTTTTTATTAGCATAAGGCTGAGTAATTTTAAAGTTTTTATCAATTTTACTGGGATCGCCTGATAACAATAGCGCTGGCGTATTGCCTACTTGGCTATCTACCTTTTGATTGGTCGCTTGCTCTAAATCTTTATCATATATCCACATCGAACTGCTATTAGCTATGATCAGCTGTTGTGATGGCGACTTGGTTTCCCAGCGGAAATTATTAGGGCGCTGGACGCTCATTGAGCCTTTAAAGGTACCACTGCTTGCGCCTTTTGTGGTCTGAGTAAAGTCAGCGGTCATACTTTTGGTATTGGTCAATAGCTTATTTAAGCGTTTGGCAGCGACTAGACTGTCAGCAGGAGCGGCACTAGCTGACTGGGTCAAGGCTATCATGGGTGCAGCGACCCCAAGCGTGGTCATCAATACCCCAGCCAAAGCGCCACTCATTATTTTTTGTTTGACAGTCGCTGTTGGTTTAATGGTTTGCTTAGTTAATAAAGTCATCATATTTCCTCTCATTTTAAAAAAATAGCAATTAGTCTCTAGCAATTGGTCTGTTAGTCTTTAAAGCAGCCGCGTATTTGTTCTGGTAGAATTTTTTGAGTGTTATTTATTAGTTATCACAGCGCTATTGACCAACGACCACATTGTGGCAGTTTTTTTATTACGCGCCTAGACCTGAATTGCAATCATTACTACGCCTGCCATACACGCTTGTAACTAAAAAACTTACCCTATTTTATTCTGGTGTTTATAGAATTT
The DNA here is from genome assembly GCF_035984995.1 of Psychrobacter sp. PL15. Classification (NCBI taxonomy): domain Bacteria; kingdom Pseudomonadati; phylum Pseudomonadota; class Gammaproteobacteria; order Moraxellales; family Moraxellaceae; genus Psychrobacter; species Psychrobacter sp. PL15. The sequence goes on along the minus strand of NZ_JAXCIB010000006.1, from coordinate 35,481 downwards.
TTATCAAATAGTGCCGTAGAACCTCGTTACTTCTAGGGCATGGATATCAGGCGCTATTTGATAAATATTAGTAAAATATAAACATAAAAAAGTCCCCATCACCAACTGGTAATAGGGACTTTTCTATTTGCTATAAGGACTTATTTAAATACAATAAGCCAGTAGCACAGCAGCAATTATGCGCCTTCAACCATCACGTAGCGACGATTAAATTTACCTTTGGTCGCAAACTTTACCACACCATCATTCAGTGCAAATAAAGTATGGTCACGACCCATGCCAACACCAGCGCCGGCGTGGAATTCTGTACCACGTTGACGAACAATGATGTTACCAGCAACGATGGTTTGACCACCGAAGATTTTTACGCCGAGCATTTTTGGGTTTGAATCACGACCGTTACGTGTCGAGCCGGCAGCTTTTTTATGTGCCATGAGAAAATCTCCTTGTTAATGTGACTTATCGCTAATGCGATAACTCTTAAGCTTTTAGTGCGCTGTTAAGCTTTAATAAGTAAGCTGATAACTAAGCATTAATCGCTTTGATTTTTAACAAGGTATACCATTGGCGGTGACCTTGCTCTTTGTGATAATGCTTACGACGGTTGTGCTTGACGATACGGATTTTTTCGCCGCGGCCATGCTCAACCACTTCAACTTCTACGCTGACACCATCAACGACTGGCTGACCAATTTTGACGGTTTCGCCGTCAACAATCATCAACACGTCTTCAAATTTGATTGTTTCGCCGACTTCTGCTTTTAGTAGTTCAACTTTAAGCAACTCGTTGACGACTACACGGTGCTGTTTACCACCAGTTTTGATTACTGCGTACATTGTCTAACTCCGTTTAACCCGTGTGCCGTGGCTAATATTATACCAGCGCTTCGTAAACGAACACGACAGGGAAAAATTAAAGGCAAGATTTTACGGCTTTTTGCCCATAAAAGCAAGCCGCTCGTCCTATTTTTAAAAAGTGTTCTAATTTTAAAAAGTGTTCTAAAAAATGATGATGCCCATAAATCTATGCATAAGCAGCGCTATTATAACTTATACAATCAGTGACTTACAATGCCTTATATATTTGTCTCTACTATTAAATAATAATTAATGGCTATTAATTATTGTTTAATGCCTATGTTGGTGGCTTTTTAAGCTGTAAGTAAGGCAACCATTTGGTTCTTAGCTCATTTTATATCATATTTTAGTCACCGATTTGAGCGTTTAGCTATGCTATTATAAGCAAGCCAATTGCACTAATTGATATCACTATCAAAAAACTCTCTTTATTCTACTTAATATGACTATTTACTATGACCCTTACTTCTTTGTCTAGCGCCTCATCTAGTGCATCTGCCACACTACTGTCCACACCAAGCTATGCCGATATTCAAAGCATCGTTGCTGATGATTTTGAGATTATGGATAAGCAAGTTTTTGGTAGCCTTAATTCCAAAGTACAGCTAGTGATGAACGTCTCAAAACATGTGATCGACGCGGGCGGCAAACGGATGCGGCCATTGATCACCTTGCTGTGTGCACGAATGTTTCATGATGCGCCGTCACAACAAGCGATGCATTTGGCTGCCATTACCGAGATGCTGCATACCGCAACCTTAGTCCATGATGATGTGATTGATGAATCAGGGCAACGCCGTGGTAAGCCCACAGCCAATGCAACTTGGGACAATGCCACCGCTGTGCTAGTGGGTGATTATCTGATTGCGCGAGCCTTTAACTTATTGGTCGGCTTTCAAAGTTTGCCACTGTTGCAACTGTTCTCAGATGGTACTTGTGATATTGCCGAAGGCGAAGTATTGCAGCTTCAGCATCAGCATAACCCGGCTGCCACCGAAGAGGATTATCTGCGCATCATTGATGGCAAAACCTCACGGCTGTTTATGATGGCGACTCAAGGGACTGCTATCTTGCAAGGACAAACCCAGCACCTTGCTGCATTGGCCGCTTTCGGTCAGCATTTTGGTAATGCCTTTCAGATTGTTGATGATGTGCTCGATTACAGTGGTGATAGTGAGTTAATGGGCAAGAATCTAGGCGATGATTTAGCAGAAGGCAAACCTACCCTACCGACTATCAAAGCGCTCGATCTATTAAAAGATAGCAGCCAACCAGGTTATGATCAGTTACGTATCGCGGTACAGACTGGCAAAACCCCAGATGCCGCACAGTTAATTGAACTGGTGCGCAATTCAGGGTCATTAACTTATTGTAAGCAGCGCGCTTTAGAAGAGACCAAGCTGGCCCAACAAGCTCTCAGCACTCTACCCAATAATCGCTATCGCCAAGGATTGTTTCAGTTGACTGAGCTTGCCAGCGCGCGGTTGCTATAAGACTTTTTTTATCGATCACATTTAATTATTGCTAAAGCGCTCGTTTTCTGTACGAGGCGCTTTTTTACTGTATTGATCAGTCATTATTGTTCTGATTCTATGCAAACTCACTTATACAACAAAACTTAACAATATGCCAAGCAGCCAGTTATTATAAAGTTTCCTAAGCGTTTTTTCGTGTAACGCTTGTGTTACCAGTGTTCTTTATAGAAAGCCAAAACCCAAATACAACTTTATGAGAGCAGACATGCTTTTGAGTGCTTGACTACGGGGTAGACCCTATAGTTTATAATAGCCTACTAAATTAAATCTGCTTATCCGGTTTTTGCACGTGCTACTCTCTACCTACACGTGCCTAGTCGCTAATGAATATTGGCAACAGTGACTGCATAATTATTGTTTATATCGATAACGTTCCAAATTTATCACTACACTTTTCATACTGTATCAATATTATATTATTGCCGAGGACATTGATGAAGCATTCTTATCTTGCGCTTGTAATAGCATCTGTACTATCTGGAGCTGTACTGGTTGGCTGTGACAAAAACGAGGACGCCGCTGGTGGAGCAGCACAGCAGCAGATGCCACCTGCCGTCGTCAACGTCCAGACCGTGACTTTTGGCACCGTACCTCAAGTACAGACCTTTTCTGGCCGTACTGCAGCCTATCAGACTGCAGACGTTCGCCCACAAGTAAATGGCATTATTGACGAAATACTATTCCGTGAAGGCAGTACGGTCCAAAAGGGCCAGCCCTTATATCGTATCAATACCGATAACTACACGACTTCTATTGTGAGTGGTCAAGCAGCGGTAGCACAGGCAGAGGCCAACTATCAGACCGCCGTGGCTAATAATGCCAATGCGAAAGCGGAGCTAGTCAGTCGCCAAGCGTCATTATCACAAGCACAAAATGACTTACAGCGTTTGAGTGGTTTGGTCGAAATTGATGCCATCTCTAAACAGCAATATGATCAAGCGGTAACCCAAGTGCGTACTGCCCAAGCCGCTGTGCAAAGTGCCAATGCGGCTATCGGTCAATCGCAAGCAGGTATTGAAAGTGCAAAAGCCGGTATTCAAACGGCAAAAGCCGGTCTCGATACCAGCACCTTAGATCTCAATCGTACTATCGTACGGGCGCCAATCACCGGTCGTAGTGACCGCTCGAGCGTCACTGCCGGTACCTTAGTCAGTGCCAGTCAAGCCAATCCGCTGGTCACTATTTCACGCTTAGATCCTATCTATGTCGATATCAGTCAATCATCGTCTGAGCTGCTCAATCTACGCCAGCAAATATCTGCGGGTAAAGCCCAAACAGGCATGAATACCGTCGAACTGGTATTAGAAGACGGTTCTGTTTATCCGGTAAAAGGTAAGCTTTCTTTATCAGAGGCTAAAGTCGATGAGTCAACTGGGGCGGTAACCTTACGTGCCGTATTTCCAAATAAGAACAACATCTTGCTCCCAGGCATGTATGTCAGCGCACGCTTGACCCAAAGTGTCATTACCAATGCCGCTTTAGTGCCACAAAGTGCGGTTATGCGTTCGACTAAAAGCGAAACTCAAGTTTATATCGTTGATGAAAATAACAAAATCCAAGTTCGTCCGGTTACGATTAATGGTACTTATAATGGACAATGGGTAGTCACTGACGGTCTAGAGAGTGGCGATAAAGTGGTGGTTATCGGTGGCGCAAAAGTGAAGCCTGAACAAGAAGTGGTCACTGAGCCTTTGGAAAATCCAAACCCAGCACCCTCCAAGCAAGCTGCCCCTACTGGCACTGCTGCCAAAACACCGCAGCAAGCTGCAAAAAATATGGATAAGTCTACCGATGGCAAAACTGCCAATAAACCGGCACCAGCAGCCGCCAATTAATTCCATTCAAAGCTAGGAAGACTTAGGGATATACTATGTCAGTTTTTTTTATTAATCGCCCTATCTTTGCATGGGTGATGGCCATTTTGGTTATGCTCATCGGGATAATATCGGTTATTAACCTACCGATTGAGCAGTATCCAGCTATTGCGCCGCCAACTATTTCGGTCAGTGCCAGCTACCCTGGTGCTAACGCTGAAACCGTTGAAAACTCAGTGGTACAGGTTATCGAGCAACGCATGAAGGGGCTTGATGGCTTGATGTATATGAAGTCGTCGAGTACCTCAAATGGTAGTGCCTCCGTACAGCTTTACTTTGAAAACGGTACGGATGCCGATACAGCACAAGTACAGGTTCAGAACAAACTCCAGGCCGCAATGAGCTCTTTGCCTGAGCAAGTACAGCGTCAGGGCGTCACCGTTAATAAGGCCTCTGATGGCTTTTTGGCCGTGTTTGGGTTTGTCTCCGAAGACGGCAGTATGGATCGGGCTGATATCGGTGATTATATCAACTCGAATGTCGTCGATCCGCTCAGCCGTGTTGAAGGGGTTGGTCAAGTGCAAGCATTTGGCGCCTCTTACGCCATGCGTATTTGGCTTGATCCAGCACGCTTACGTGGCTATAACTTGGTGCCATCTGATGTGGTCAAAGCCGTACAAGCGCAAAACGCCCAAGTATCTGCCGGTCAATTAGGCCAAGCACCTGCTGATGTCGATGAACAAGTTATTAATGCGACCGTTACCGTACAAAGCTATCTAAAAACACCTGACGAGTTCGAAGACATTCTACTAAAAACAGATACCTCTGGTGCACAGGTGCGCTTAGGCGATGTTGCAGACGTTGAAATTGGTAGTGAAGATTATAGTACTATTTCATTGTTTAATGGCCAACAAGCCGCTGGCCTTGCGGTATCACTAGCGGGCGGTGCTAACGCGCTTGAAACCCGCGAATTGGTCGGTGCTCAAATCGCCGAGCTAGAAGCAAACTTTCCTATAGGTCTAAAGTCCGTCGTTCCTTACGACACCACCCCATTTGTCCGCTTGTCTATTGAACAAGTGGTTTATACGCTGATCGAAGCGATTATATTAGTATTTATTGTCATGTTCGTTTTCTTACAGAACTGGCGTGCGACTATTATCCCAACCCTTGCGGTACCTGTGGTACTACTGGGTACTTTTTCGGTGCTCTATATAGCAGGGTTCAGTATTAACGTACTGACCATGTTTGCGATGGTGCTGTCCATTGGCCTACTGGTGGATGATGCCATTGTGGTGGTAGAGAACGTTGAGCGGATTTTGGAAGAAGACCCGCATATCTCTATCAAGGACGCCACCATCCAATCGATGGGGGAAATTAGTAAAATCGTAGTGGGTATCGCGATTATCTTGTCAGCGGTGTTCGTACCGATGGCCTTCTTCGGCGGCTCAACTGGGGTGATTTATCGTCAGTTTGCCATTACGCTTATCACTAGCATGGTGCTATCGGCTCTAGTGGCCCTTATCTTTACCCCTGCCCTCTGTGTGACCTTGCTAAAACGTAGTAAGAGCCATGAAAAAGGCAATAGCGAACAGCAAAAAGGCTTCTTTGGTTGGTTTAACCGTTCTTTCACCAAAGCCAGCCGCTCTTATGAAAGTTTTGTCGGTAAGAGTTTCCGCTTTAAATGGGTGTACTTCATAGCCTATGCCGCCATCATCGGTATTATGGCAGTGGTATTCTTACGGATCCCCGGTTCATTTTTACCAGAAGAAGACCAAGGGATTATGTTTACCGCCGTCCAGTTACCTGCTGGTTCGACCCTTGATCAAACCCAAGATGTGCTAGGTAAAGTGAGTGATTATTATAGTAGCCAAGAACCGGATAATGTGGCTTCAGTGTATACAATCGCGGGCTTTAGTTTTGTGGGACAAGGACAAAACGTCGGTATCGCCTTCGTAAAACTAAATGACTGGGCAGATCGCGAAGGGGATGAAAATACAGCGCGGGCCATATCTGATCGTGCACAGGGTTACTTCTTTAGCCAAATTAACGAAGCGACTGTTTTTAATATTATACCGCCAGCGATTAGTGGGCTTGGTAACTCTAGTGGTTTTGACTTAATGATCCAAGATTCTGGTAACCTTGGACACGAGGGTCTACTTGAAGCACGTAATATGTTACTGGGCATGGCCGCTCAAAATGATCAAGTCGCCGGCGTGCGTCCCAACGGCCAAGAAGATGCGCCGCAGCTGAAAATCAATATCAACCAAGAACAAGCCGCCGCTTATGGTTTATCTCTGGCGAGTATTAATAGTGTTATCTCAATCGCTTGGGGCTCAACCTATATCAATGACTTCATTGACCGTGGTCGTGTTAAACGGGTGTTTGTACAAGGTCAGCCTAGTAGCCGTACTAACCCTGATGATCTTGGTAAATGGTATGTGCGTAATGACAGCAACGAAATGATTTCGTTTGATGCTTTTTCTAGTAGTGAATGGGAAAGCGGTTCACCCGGTCTCACGCGCTATAACAGTTTGGCGTCAATGAACATCCAGGGTAATGCGGCTGAAGGCTTAAGTACTGGTGAAGCGATGGATGCCATGGAAGCCATGGTCGAAAAACTCCCTGATGGCATTAGCTATGAATGGACAGGCCTGTCACTTGAGGAGCAAAAGTCAGGCGCTCAAGCGCCCATGCTATACGCTATCTCAATCCTGGTGGTATTCCTATGTCTGGCGGCGCTGTATGAAAGTTGGTCAGTGCCATTCTCAGTACTATTGGTGATTCCACTTGGGGTATTGGGGGCGGTGCTGTTTACCTGGTTCCGCGGTTTCTCCAACGATATTTACCTACAAGTCGGTCTACTCACGGTGGTCGGGCTATCTGCCAAAAACGCCATCTTGATTATCGAGTTTGCGAGGGACCACCAAGAGGAAGGTTATAGCCTTAAAGATTCGGTAATGCTCGCAGCGCGGCAACGTTTACGTCCGATTATCATGACCTCACTTGCCTTTGGTCTGGGCGTTGTGCCATTATTCATAGCAACCGGTGCCGGGTCTGGTAGCCAAAACGCGATCGGTACCAGTGTGGTTGGTGGAGTGATCACTGCTACCTTCTTAGGTATCTTCTTTATTCCTATGTTCTATATTTGGATGCGTAGTATTTTCCCTTATAAAGGTAACGAAGCGCATGATCCGAATGATCCGAATGATAAAGATGACGGCAATGATCCAAATGGACCAAGCAATCCAGATGGACCAACTGATCCCAATGGCTCACAGGATCCTGACGAAACCCTAGTTACGCCAAAAGTGCTAGATACACCGACCAATGATATGCAAGATCCAACTCCCTCTGAGAGTTATCAGCCTCTAAGCTTTGGAGATAATACAAAATGAGTTTTAGTACGTTATTTACCCCTAACTCAGCCACCAAAGCAGTAGTTACCACTACTGCTAGCGTGCGCCCAATGACAGGCACTTGGTTTGCCCCTACCGCTATGATCGCGACTTTCTCAGTATCACGGGTACGCAAAAATAGTGGGCGCTTGCTAGGCTTAACAGCGTTAGCAATGAGCATGGCCGCCTGTAATACTATTCCAAAAGCTGATATGCGCCCGGTACTTGCTGAGCCAAATTTGCCCATTGAACAGGCTTACGGTGCCTTTGATCGTGAGACCACTAGTAGCGCTGACCAGCCCAGTCTCGCCAGTCAACGCTGGCAGAATTTTTATAGCGACGAGCGCTTGAAAGGTCTCATTGCCTTGAGTCTGGAGAATAACAAAGACTTTGAAAGCGCCAGCTTAGCTATTGAAAAAGCACGTGCTCAATATCGAATTACTGATATTCGCGACCTACCTTCTATTGATGGTAGCGCCGGCTACTCTCGCCAACGCCAAGGAAGTCAAATAAGTGGTCGAAGTGGTCAAACGGGCGATAGTTACAATGTACAATTGGGCTTGGCCAACTACGAGCTCGACTTTTGGGGCAAGATTGCCAGTCTAAAAGATCAAGCATTGCAGAACTTTTTGGCGACCACCGCGGCAAAAGATGCCACCCAAATCAGCCTGATTAGTAACGTTGCCCAAAGCTATGCTAACTTAAGCTATAGCCTCGCACAGCTAAAGCTGGCTGAAGCGACGGTAGAGAGTCGTGAGAGGTCACTATTCATTGCCAGCAAACGCTTTGAAGCCGGTATTGATCCCAAGCTACCCTCTTTACAGTCCAGTGCCTCACTAGAAAATGCCAAACTTGCGGTATTAAGGGCGCAAAGCAGCATCTTAACCTCGCGTAATGCATTACAGTTTTTGGTGGGTGCGTCAATTCCAGCAGGTCTTATTCCGGCGCCAGCCGTCAGTAACATTACCACGCAACAAATCTTTAGTACCGGTCTACCAAGCGAGCTACTACGTTATCGTCCTGACGTGCTACAAGCAGAATATAACTTAAAAGCCGCTGGCGCTAATATTGAAGTGGCGCGCACCTCTTATTACCCTTCAATTAGCCTTGCCAGTAGTGTGGGTCTGCGGAGTGGCAGCTTAGACGATTTATTTAGCAGTGGTTCGTTCGGTTGGTCATTCGGCCCCACGCTCAGCGTACCGATCTTTGATGGCGGTCGTCTAGATGCCAATTATAATGTGGCTACCATCGAACGTAAGCAGACGCTTGCCAGTTATGAAAGATCTATCCAAGTGGCATTCCGAGAAGTCTCAGATGTCTTAGCAACTCGTGCAACGCTAGGCAGTCAGCTTGAATCGCAGTACCGTCTACAAGATAACTTTGAGCAAACCTATCAAATTGCGGACGCACGCTTTAAAGCCGGTATTTCCAACTACCTAGATGTACTCGATGCCCAGCGCTCATTGTTCTCAACTCAGCAAGGTATTTTAGATTTAGAACTTCAAAAAATCATCAGCCAAGTTGAGTTGTATCAAGCACTTGGTGGCGGGGCCAATCTTGATGTACCAACGATTATTCCCGTACCGCAGTATACCAATGTGGCACAATTAGGTAGAGCGCCTGGTAATAGTGCAGAAGCAAAAGCCACTTACGCACTTAATGCCGCCAGCTCAGCACGGGTACTTTCTGTGCAAGAAGCCGTGGCGATTAAACAGTCAGAGTCGCCTGCGACAGCTACCTTTAATCCGACTGCAGTGGTTGATGTTAACAATGACGGCAAAGCAGATGCCACCGTCGGAATCGTCACCACAGAAACACCGGTTGAGCAAGTGCCAGTGACCCAGATTATCGAACCTTAAATGTTTACTTATCGCATGACTATTGCATAAACATCTGACCATTAGCCCTGCCAACTTGGTGGGGCTTTTTGCCTTTAGATGGCACTTTTGGTTATAGTAAGCATACTGTCCTGAGCGCTACTTTATATCTGTCGTTAAAATACCTTAAAAACGCGACGGTACTGCTGCTATCAGCTTTTTGCAGCCTCTGTCTGCGTAGGCACAGCAAGTAATGTCTGACCTTGTCATAGATTTATATTTAGTTCACAACCTAATAAGGAATAATAATGACTTATACTTTTAATCGCCAATTCCCTGCTACTCGCCTACGTCGTTTGCGTTATAACGACAATGTACGAGCGATGATTCGTGAGGTTGAACTGCATCCCAAGCATTTTATTGCACCGGTATTTGTTTTAGAAGGCGAAAATCAACGCGAAGCAATTGCTAGTATGCCAGGGGTTGAGCGCCTATCGATTGATTTACTGATCAAGTACGCGAAAGAATTACTAGCCGAGGGTGTGACCACCATCGATATCTTTCCAGTCATTGATAATGCGCTAAAAACAGCCGATGGTCGTACAGCCTATGATGAAAATGGTCTGAGTGCCCGTGCGGTAAAAGCCGTCAAAGATGCCATACCTGAAATGGTAGTAATGACTGATGTGGCATTAGACCCTTATACCTCACACGGTCAAGATGGTTTGCTTGATGACGAAGGTTATGTGGTAAATGACGAAACTGTTGAGGTGCTGGTCAAGCAAGTGTTGGTACATGCCCGCGCTGGTGCCGATATCATCTCACCCAGCGATATGATGGACGGGCGTATCAAAGCCATGCGTGACGCTTTGGAATCAGAAGGCTTTTTCAATACCGCTATCATGGCCTACTCGGCTAAATATGCTTCAGCTTATTATGGTCCTTTCCGTGATGCAGTCGGTAGTGCCGGCAACCTAAAAGGGGGTCATAAGAAACAATACCAGATGGATTATGGTAATCGTGCCGAAGCCTTACATGAAGTCGCGATGGACATCAACGAAGGTGCTGATATGGTGATGATTAAACCAGGTCAGCCCTACTTGGACCTCATTCGTGAAGTTAAAAACACCTTTGGCGTACCGACTTTTGCGTATCAGGTCTCTGGGGAATACGCCATGCATATGGCGGCGATTCAAAACGGTTGGTTAAGTGATGCAGTGATTTTAGAATCGCTGATTGGCTTTCGCCGCGCCGGTGCTGATGGCATCTTGACTTATTTTGCGTTAGAAGCAGCACGCCAGTTAAATAATGCTTAAAGCCAGTCTACTGAATTAAAAAATTTAGTTGAAACAATTAGCTACAACGCTTATTTTCGCGCCCATTGATTTAGATCAGTTGGCGCGATTCTGTTTTTCTCTTCTTTTTATTCTTAGCACTTTTTTAACCACACTATCGTTAAAATACCTTAAAAACGCGACGGTACTGCTGGTATAAGCTTTTTGCAGCCTCTGTCTGCGTAGGCACAGCGAGCAAGAAAAACGTATGCCAGCAGTAGGTTAGGTATCGATAGTACTTTTTATTGACTATATCTATCTGCCATCTCCCGCCAAAACGTACGGTTTTTGCTTTATAATAGCCTACCTAATTTTAAGCGTATGTTTACGCTAACCGCTACATTTTACTGCCTTTATTCTGTCGCTTGCCCAACCATTTTTCTGGGGCTTTAACGGGTTAATTCCGCGGCTACCCTCTTTTTTACTTTTGAACCATTTGTCCCAAAGGTCACGCTATGAGTCAGAGTCAACTTAATCCCAAACAACAAGAAGCCATGCTCTACGTGTCTGGCCCACTACTGGTGTTAGCAGGTGCAGGCTCTGGTAAAACTTCGGTCATCACCCGTAAGATTGCCCACCTTATCGAAGAGTGCAACGTGCCAGCGGAGCGTATTACCGCAGTGACCTTTACTAATAAAGCAGCTCGGGAAATGAAGGCCCGAGTCAGCAAATTAATGCCCAGCGATAAGACTCGCGGCTTGACGGTATCGACCTTTCATCAATTTGGTTTACAGTTTTTGCGTTATGAGCTGATTCACACTCCGCTGAAGGGTAACTTCTCCATTATGGATGGCGAGGACAGCAAGCGCCTACTCATGGAATTAATGATGCGCGACAACTTAAGTGGCGCTGAAAGTCGCGAGTTGGTCGGCAAAGCGATGAAGTTTATCTCCGACTGGAAAAACGATTTGATTGACCCCGCACATGCGGCTGAGACCTTAGACGATCCCGAAGATATGATTTTTGCGACGTTATATGCCCTCTACGAACGTAATTTGCGCGCTTATAATGCCGTTGATTTTGATGACCTGATTGTCTTACCGACCAAAATATTACGCGACAATACCCAGCTGCGAGACAAATGGCAAAACCGTATCCGCTACCTACTAGTCGATGAGTATCAAGATACCAATACCGCTCAGTATGAGATGATTAAATATCTAGTGGGGCCACTAGGGCGCTTTACAGTAGTGGGCGATGATGACCAATCTATCTATGCGTGGCGCGGGGCCAAACCTGAAAATATGGCGCTACTAAAAGAAGATTTTCCTAAATTAAAAATCGTGATGCTTGAGCAAAACTACCGCTCGACCAGTCGCATCTTGACCGCTGCCAACGCGGTTATTACTAATAATGAGCATTTATTTGAGAAAAAACTGTGGTCAGATAAAGGTCATGGCGAAAAAATCCGTATTATCAATTGTCGTAATGATGACGATGAATCTGAGCGCGTGGCCAAAGAAATTGCCACTCACAAGCTACGTTTCGGTAATGAGTGGGAAGATTACGCGGTGTTGTATCGCAGTAACTTTCAAGCGCGGATGTTAGAAGCGCAGTTACGCCAATTGCAAATACCTTATAAGATATCGGGTGGTCAGTCGTTTTTTGCCCGCAGTGAAATCAAAGACATCATGGGCTATCTGCGTCTGATTCTAAACCCAGAAGATGACAGTGCCTTTTTGCGGATTATTAATACCCCCAAGCGCGGTATGGGACCTGCAACCCTAGAGAAGCTTGGGTTATTCTCCCAAGAGCACAGTATCTCGTTACTGGCCTCTTGTACCCATGCCGGTCTCAGTCATGTATTACCCTCTAAGGCCTATAGTACCTTAAAAGAGTTCGGCGATTTTATTGAACATTATACCCGCGACCTAGATCAGCATCCGGACCCCGTGCCTATTGTACGGCAGATGATTGATGAAACTGGTTACGTCGATGTGGTGCGCTCAGAAGCCAAAACCCCGCAGCAAGAAAAGAACCGTCTCGATAATATCGAGGTGCTATATACCAGTATTCAATCGCTGATCAACCGCGCGGAAAATGACGAAGACCGTACTATTGATACCATCATCCGCAAGCTAGTATTGCTCGATATGTTAGAGCAGCAGCAAGAAGATGAGAATACCAATAAAGTCAATTTAATGACCCTGCATGCGGCAAAGGGCTTAGAATTTAATTACGTCTATATTATGGGCTTAGAAGAAGAAATGCTGCCGCATCGTAACTCCATTATGAGTGAAACGGTCGAAGAAGAGCGCCGACTCATGTACGTGGGCATTACTCGTGCACGCCGTGAACTGACCTTAACACTTGCCACCCAACGCCGTGCCGGTGGACAAATGCGAGTCACCTCTGAATCGCGCTTTTTAGACGAGTTGCCCGAAGACCATATCGACTGGCCCGCCAAAGCTAAAAAGAAAAAAGCCACTAAAGATCCAGAAGCAGTCGCTGATGAGTACTTGGCCAATATTCGGGCGTTATTGGGTAAACGCTAGCTTGTGTACTAAAATATCCATAGATTAACACACCAAGTGCAACGCGACGGTACTGCTGGTATAAATTTTTTGCAGCCTCTGTCACGCTTGCGAACAGCAAGCAAGAAAAAGTTATACCAGTAGCACTTTGATATGAACGACTCTCTTTTATTTCGAACTGACTATAAGGTCTCAATGAATAGCATCAGGTGACTATTCATTTATTTTTCAACCTTATCTCGTTTTATATTTTTTTAATATTGATGGAACACTCATGCCTGCTTCTACGCCCAGCTCTAAACACCCATTCAAACCGCGGGCAGACTATAATTCGCTAGAATATAGTGCTGAATATAAGCTACTGTATTTGCAGGAACTGGTCGCTGATGACGCCTATGTTGCTATTACGGATTTTTTGGCTAAGCAGTCAGAGTACGAAATTGCTAACTTATTAGAATCATTCCCCACCCAAGATCGACTGCTGATTTGGGCACAAGTACCCGAAAACCTTAAGGGCGAAGTACTCGCTGAGCTGGAATTTGATACGCGCCAGCCGCTAATGCAGAACATTTCCTCAAAAGAGATTTCATTACTTACTCAAGATCTTGATGCGCAGGACATCTCAGAGATTTTAGAGACCGTTACCGAAACAGTTCGTACCTCGGTAATGGCGACTTTAGATGAAGATGTTCGTATACAAGTTAATAAGCTTGATACCTATAAAGATTGGGAAGTCGGCAGCTATATGGATCCTGATATCGTCCAAGTGCAAGATGATATTAGCTTGGCGCAGGTACAAGACTGGCTACGCGCTAATATTGAATTGCTCGATGATCAAAGCCAAGAGCTATTAGTGGTCGATCAAAGCCAGCAGTTACTCGGGCTACTTAGCCTAGTGGATTTGATCAAACATGAGCAAAGCGCGCTAGTCTCAAGCTTTATAGATAATGCGGTGACTATCAACGATCGCTTGGATATCCAAGATGCGGCAGCAATTTTTCGTTCAGAAGACATTCGTTTTGCACCAGTAATTAATAGCCATGGCGAGCTGGTTGGTCAGTTAAATGGCGAAGACATCATGGAGATTATCCAAGACGATGTCGATAGCACCATGAAAAGCTTGGCTGGTGTCAGTCAAGATGAAGAGTTGTTTGCGCCTATTCTAACCAGCGCCAAAAGCCGTAGTATTTGGCTCGGTATTAACTTATGTACCGCACTTTTAGCAGCAGCAGTGATTGGTCAGTTCGAAGCGGTACTCGCAAAAGTGGTGGCACTAGCCATACTAATGCCAGTAGTGGCCAGTATGGGCGGTATTGCTGGCTCGCAAACATTGACCGTGGTTATTCGCGGTATGGCAATGGGGCAAATTGGGGGTTCAAACCGCTGGTGGTTGTTCAATAAAGAGCTGTGGGTTGGCGCGATAAACGGTATTATCTGGGCCTTTATCATGGCGATTATTGCCCAAATGTGGTTTCAGGATGTTAGAATTAGCGCGGTAATTGGCTGTGCGATTGCCATTAACATGACCGCTGCTAATGTATCGGGCATTACTATTCCCATAGTATTAAAGAATATGGATATTGACCCGGCATTGTCCGCCTCAGTGATTCTGACCACAGTGACTGATATTGTCGGCTTTATGTCGTTTTTGGGGTTAGCGAGCATTTTATTACTCTAGTTTTTATCTTTAAAAGTTAAAATTGTCATTAATCGTTTAAATTTAATAACCGCCGCTTATAAAGTGTTAGGGTTACCCTTGTCATGCCAGTATATTGCTAAAAGCAATCTATTCAGATTTTTTATAAAACAGTCAAATTATTAAGTGAGCGTGTTATGCAAGCGGTACAAGTCAAAGTCCTAAACCCTAAAATCACTCAAGATCCAGCATTTTCTCTACCTACTCGTGCCACTGATGGTTCAGCAGGTATCGACTTGCGCGCTTGTATTGATGAGCCCTTAACTATTAAGGCAGGGTCGACACATTTAATAGGCACAGGATTGGCCGTTTATATTCAAAACCCCAATTATGCTGGGATGATTTTGCCGCGCTCAGGCCTCGGTCATAAGCATGGCATTGTGCTCGGTAACTTAGTGGGACTCATTGATGCCGATTATCAGGGTGAGCTCATGGTTAGCATTTGGAATCGCAGTAATGAAGATTTTGTCCTCAATCCTGCCGAACGTATGGCGCAGTATATTGTCGTGCCCGTTGCCCGTCCTGAATTTGAAGTCGTGACTGAGTTTGATGATGAAAGTGCACGTGGGGCAGGCGGTTTTGGACATTCAGGTCGCCAATAACTTTAGCCAATAGAGCGAATAAAATTAGCCAATAACGTTGTAATGTTTACAGTAACACCTGTTTTTTCACTACTCATGGATACGATAATAAGGATATTAAAGCGATGCCATCTTTTTCCGCCCAACACTCCTTATTTCGTGCTTACGATATTCGCGGTGCACGGCAGCACTTTACCTCTGAGTTTGTGCAGGCATTAGGTGAGGCTTTCGCTCAACTTTATAATTCGCAGAATCAATCTATAAAAAACAACAGTGTCGCTCAGCATAATGAGCAAGTGCATGACCCTAAGACTATCAATGAAAATAGTACCAATATCGTGGTCATCGGCTACGATGTGCGCTACGGTAGTGACACTATTGCTCAATGGCTAGCAAATACCTTGCGGCAACGTGGCTTGACGGTTATTGGTTTAGGTCTTGTTACCACCCCGATGATGGCATTTTGGGCTGATCAATATGACGGCCATGGCATTATGGTCACCGCCAGCCATTCTGCGAAAGACACGCTAGGGATAAAGTGGCTGGTAGGCAACGCCTCTTCTAGTAGTGAGGATATTCAGGCCCTGTATCAGCAACTGCAGGGTACTAATAATCAAAAACAGCCCCCGTCGCAAAAACAGCACCATCTACAAAGCGTCAACCATCCTAAAAAAGTACCGCACAATCAAAACACCCTGTTAAATTCAAATGTCATAGCTAACGATAATGGCCCTACTACCCGCTTGCCTGCTATGCAAGTAGCGACGACTTATATCAATGCCATCACGCAAGTATTTACTCGTATTGATCAGCATAGCAACACCACAACCGAAAATCAGTGTATTCCCTTATCTAAACTCGATTTAACAGTGGTCATTGATTGTATGCATGGCGCGACTAGCAATATTGCCCAGCGTTTATTTGAGCGATTTTGTCGACAGGTGATCATGCTTAATGATATGCCTGACGGCAATTTCCCAACCGGCAATCCTGATCCCACCGAACCCAATCGTCTGGCGGAGCTACAGCAGGTCGTTATCATTAATGAGGCAGATATTGGTCTGGCCTTTGATGGCGATGGCGATCGGCTGATGATTGTCGATAACAGCGGTAAAGTGGTCACGCCCGACCACCTACTGTATTTATTAGCGCAAGTGGCCCTGACTGAACGGCCCCAAGCATTAAAAGAGTCAATTTCAGCGCCGAAGGTTCTCTTTGATATCAAATGCTCCCATCACTTATCGAAGCTGCTTACCCAGCTGGGTGCAATACCTGTGATGAGTAGAACGGGCAGTAGCCTAATGCGGCAACAGCTACAAGCTTATCGCAATCATTTTGTATTCGCCGGCGAGTTATCGGGTCATTTTATTTTTAATGATGGTTATTTTATAGTTTATGATGACGCCATGTATGCCGGGTTGCGGTTGCTACACTGGTTGGTCCGTACCGCTACTATTCCTAATGATGCCTTGCCAATAATCAATGACTCATGGGGCGAGCTCAGACCGACCATCACGCCTTATAAGCTGACTGATATTACCCAATATTTACCTATGATGGTGAGTACCGCCGACCACTACTTACCGCTACCCAGCACAGCGCTGACAGAATGCTCAATCGTGCAGCAATTAGATGCCTTTTGTCACTATTTACAGCAGCTGGTTGAAGACTCATCAGTGTCCGATTCCTATGGTAAGACACCTATCCCTGCAGATGTACCGTCGCTGTGTACTTGTGTTGATAGTAAGCTACAATTGAGCTTAGTACAGGCCAAGCAGTTGTTGCCAGCAGGAACGCGCTTAACCTGTATTGATGGAGTTCGGTTAGACTTTGCTCATGGCTTTGGCGTATTGCGTCAATCCAATACTAGCAATAGCCTTACGGTGCGCTTGGCCGGTGACAGCAATGCTGATCTTAAAGACGTTCAAAGACGTTTTATAGCGTTATGCCGCCCATTCGATAAAAATTTAGCGGAGCAAATTGCAGCCATTTACCCTGAATAACTTTAGTCATAAGCAAGTTTGCCTATAAGTGGCGGTCGTTATGAGTGGTTATAGCCAGCTACCACGATAATAATTAGCTCATAACTCAAAAGTAATACTTTCTTAAATAACATTCCTATTCTTAAATAAAGTTCCTATTCTTAAATAACGTTCCTATAACGATAACCTTTAAACATAATCTTTTTACCGCGTCTGACCTATATCTATAGATCGAACGTGAGTTTTAAAACCGTATTTTAGGAGTTTACGATGTCGCTTAATTTTGATGATGCCAAAATTACCGCTGAAGTGTTAACCACAGCGCTACCCTATATTCAACGCTTTGTAGACAAGCTGATTGTGGTCAAATATGGTGGTAATGCCATGACTGATCCAGCGCTTGAAAGCTCATTTGCCCGCGATATTGTGTTGTTAAAAACCGTTGGTATGCATCCAGTAGTGGTACATGGTGGTGGTCCACAGGTTGATAATTTATTAAAAGAGCTCGGCCGCCAGTCTGAACGGATTGATGGTATGCGGGTGACCGACAAAAGCACCATGGATATTGTCGAGATGGTACTGGGCGGCAGTGTCAATAAATCCATTGTCAGCCTAATTAACAAACATGGTGGTAGCGCCATTGGTTTGACCGGTAAAGATGCCAACTTGATTATTGCCAAAAAATTAATGATGGAAAAAATTGGCGAAGATGGTATTGCGGTACCGGTAGACTTGGGATTTGTTGGTGATGTGGTCAGCGTCAATAAGGACGTGATTAATATGCTTATTGCCTCTAATTTTATCCCCGTTATTGCCCCACTTGGGGTCGATAGCGAAGGCAATACTTATAATATCAATGCAGACTTGGTCGCGGGTAAAGTTGCTGAATTTTTACAAGCTGAAAAGCTGATGCTGCTGACCAATATTAAAGGGGTGTTAGGACGCGACGGTCAAGTAGTAACTGGCTTGACCCCGAAAACTGTAGATACTTTAATTGAAGATGGTACTATTTCTGGCGGTATGATTCCAAAGATACAATGTGCCCTTAATGCGGTTCGTAGTGGCGTAAAAAGCGCGGTTATTGTTGATGGTCGCGTCCCACATGCTACCTTGTTAGAAATATTTACTAATGAAGGGGTGGGCACGCTAATCAGTCGTGACCTAGGGTCGTCAAGCTAGGGTCGTCAAGCTAGGAATAGATGATGACTTTGGTGCTGTGGTGTCTTACCTTCATCATTCACAGCTTATAACTGCCGAGCAAGTTCGCATGTATGTGTTGCTTATTTGGCTGGCCAGTCTGGTGTATTTTATCTTAGCAATAATTAAACCCGAGCTTAGGGTGTTCTAAGCTCGGGGTTAATTAATTTGATTGCTGCTATTGTGCGACTGTTTTGATAGCTATCACCATCTAAGAAACAACGACTTTATAAAAGATTGGCTTCATAGTCTGCTGCATCAAAACCGCATAACAATACTGACCGAGCTTGGTTTTTACTCTCGAGCTGGCCTTCTACAATAGGACGTTTAAGCATACTGGTATTGGCCAGTAATAATTCAATTGCATCTGCATCGTTTGCATCTGCTGCCGCTTTTTGCTCGTCGCTTAAGTTGCGCCAGGTGGTTCCGCGCTTATTAAGCACTTGGTCTAGTCCTAACAAGTCGACCCAGCGCTGTACGCTATCTTGATCGATACCGCGTTTTTTATAATCGTGAAAATCATAGTTGACGCCCAGCTCCTCAAGCTTGATAAATGCTTTTTTCATAGTGCTACATGATTTAATGCCGTAAATAGTAATGGTCATTGTTGCTCCTGGTTATTCAACCTTGTTATTCAATACTGTTATTGAGTACTTTTAGATGATAAATTTCGAGTATTTATCTATCGTTAAAATACCTTAAAAACGCGACGGTACCGCTGGTATAAGATTTTTGCAACCCCTGTCTGCATAGGCACAGCAAGCGAGAAAAATTTATGCCAGCAGTAGGTTATGTATCAATATTACGTTTCATTGACTATATGGTCATTCAAGCATACCGATACCCTGTACAAACCACAAATAGTATCAGTAATGGTCTATTATTGCCCTATTGTCGCCTTGGCCCATCGCAATTTTTGCTAATTTAAGCTATTCTACCTTATCCAAATTCCGCTACTTTTTTAATGCTAACTTTCAATTTTGAGCCAATTATGAGCAACGCCGTGACAGCAGACCCATCAAATACTAATAGCGCTAATGACCTAGCCAGTGACACACTTATCAACAACAGCCACTATCAGCCGCAGATCATTGAAGCGCAGCAGCAAGCCAAGTGGGCGACAGACAAGCGCTTTGAAGTGAGCGATGAGCCCAGTGATAAGCCAAGTCGCTACATGCTCTCTATGTTTCCTTATCCAAGCGGTAAGCTGCACATGGGCCACGTGCGTAACTACACCATCTCCGATGTATTAAGCCGTTACTACCGTCTTAAAGGCTTTGAAGTCATGCAGCCAATGGGCTGGGATGCGTTTGGCTTGCCAGCTGAAAATGCGGCTATTGCCAATCAAACACCACCTGCCGAATGGACGTTTGCCAATATCGATAACATGCGTGCTCAGCTTAAACTACTCGGTTTGTCAGTGGATTGGTCACGTGAATTTGCGACCTGTAGCCCTGAATACTACCAATGGGAACAGTGGCTTTTCTTGCAATTATATAAAAAAGGCATGGTCTACAAGAAGCTGGCTACCGTCAATTGGGACCCAGTTGACAACACGGTACTCGCAAACGAGCAAGTTATTGATGGTAAGGGCTGGCGTAGTGGTGCGGCAGTCGAAAAGCGCGATATTCCAATGTATTACTTTAAAATCACTGATTATGCCGATGAGCTACTTGATGATTTGGATCAGTTAGAGGGTCATTGGCCGGCTGAAGTGCTGACCATGCAGCGTAATTGGATTGGTCGTAGTGCCGGTATGGAAGTGCATTTCCCTTATAACCTCGCTGGCCAAGACAATACCTTAGATGTATTTACCACCCGTCCTGATACCTTAATGGGTGTTACCTATGTCGCTGTTGCTGCTGAGCATCCGTTAGCACAATATGCCGCTGAACACAGTGACGTCATTGCTGAATTCTGCGCGCTTTGCAAAAAAGGCTCGGTCGCTGAAGCAGATCTGGCCAAAGCTGAAAAAATTGGTATGGATACCGGTTTGACGGTCACCCATCCATTGACTGGCGAGCAAGTACCAGTCTGGGTCGCCAATTATGTGTTAATGAGCTATGGCTCAGGCGCAGTGATGGCGGTGCCAGCCCATGATGAACGCGATTATGAGTTTGCTGTCAAATATGACTTGCCTATTAAGCAAGTCATTGCTATGCCTGACGGTTATTTTGACGATGTCGCCGCGGACGACGATAATCGTGCTTATACCGAACGTAATACCTTAGTGAATTCTGGCGAGTTTGACGGTATGAACTTTGAGCAAGCTTTTGAGGCTATGCTAGATAACCTTGAGCCGCAAGCGCTGGCCAATAAGAAGATTCAATACCGCCTTCGCGACTGGGGGGTCTCGCGTCAGCGTTATTGGGGCTGCCCTATCCCCATGGTCAACTGTGAGCACTGCGGTACGGTTCCCGTTGAAGAACAAGACTTACCGGTAGTGTTGCCGACTAACGTGGTGCCCGATGGTCGTGGTAACCCCCTTAAAAATATTCCAGAATTTGTCAATACCAGCTGTCCTAAATGTGGTAATCCTGCTGAGCGCGAAACCGACACCTTTGACACCTTTGTCGAGTCGAGTTGGTACTATGCGCGCTTTGCCAGCCCGAAAGATGCTCTGAACATGGTCAATAAATCGGCTGCTAATAAATGGCTGCCCGTTGACCAGTACGTGGGCGGCGTTGAACATGCAGTCATGCATCTACTCTACGCTCGTTTTTTCCACAAGCTAATGCGTGATGAAAACCTAGTATCAGGAGATGAGCCATTTGCTAATTTAATGACTCAAGGCATGGTGCTGGCTGGCACTTTCTACCGCGTTAATGCTGACGGCAGCACCACGTATTACTTCCCGCATGATGTCGATATCGACTATAACGAGCGTGGACATCCGATAACCGCCATCCTGAAAGCGGATGGACAGCCAGTCACGATTGGCAAAATCGAAAAAATGTCTAAGTCGAAAAACAACGGAGTTGATCCACAAACCACCATTGACCAATATGGTGCGGACACTGTACGCCTTTACACCCTGTTTACCGCCCCAGCCGATCAGACCCTTGAATGGTCAGATGACGCCCTAAAAGGCCCTTATAACTTTGTTAAAAAGGTCTGGCGTATTGCTAATGAACATATGCAAGCACTGACGGCAGCAAACTTGGATCTTGATACCCTTAATAAAAACACCCTTAATCAAGACGCTTTGAGCAGCCAGACGCTAACTAATGAAGGCTTGGGCAAAGCAGCCAAAGATTTGCGCCGTAAAACTCATGAAACTATAGCCAAGATTGATGGTGACCTTGGTGGTCGTTTGGCACTTAATACTCCAGTATCTAGCCTAATGGAGCTTGCTAACGATCTGGGAAGCTTCAAGGCCAGTAACGAGCAAGACCTACAAGTCCAGCATGAAGCATTGATTGATTTGCTGATTATACTGTCAGTCTATGCGCCGCACGTTGGTGAGCATTTATTAGAGCAATTAGGTCTCGATACCAAGACCCTAAGCTATCCCACTGTTGATGCGAGTGCTTTAGTGCAAGATACAGTCACCATGGTGGTGCAAGTCAACGGTAAGGTACGCGGCAAGATGGATGTCGCGCCCAATGGCGATCCTGAACAGCTTAAAGCGCAAGCACGTGCTATTGATAGTGTGGCTAAGTTTATCACTGGCGAGATTAAAAAAGAGATTGTCGTTCCCAATAAATTGGTCAACATTGTGGTGATAGGCTAAGCACCTTAAGCCTTTTGATAAAAAATAAGGATAGCGATTATGTCGTACAAACACCGAGCTACGCAGTTATCATCAGCCGCCCAAAAGCAGAGGGTCAAAAAACATCCTGCACAAAAGATAGCTGTAGCGGTACTCGCTGTAGTGCCAATGATTGCGGTACTGGGTACGACTAGCATCTTGACCGGCTGTGGCTTTCAGCTACGTGGTTACGATACCCCCTTGCGCTTTGATGTCGCGAAGACCGCGGTTATTATTGAAGACAATCGCACCTCATTTCCACTAAAGTTACCTTTAACACGGCGCCTAGAAGCATTGGGAGTCGATGTGGTCGACAGTATGACGCTGCTAGAAAATACCAGCAACCCTACTGTCAACAACAGCGCAAACAATACCAATGCGGAGCAAATTGCTATTATTACGGTCAATAACGTGCGTTTTAAGCGTTATGAATTAGTTGGTGTTCTAACAGAAATTCGACTGGCCTTGTCAGCGGATGTCAGTTATCAGACGGTGCAAAACGGCCAACCTGTCACCTTGACCAATCCTATTCAAATTGAGCGCAGCTATCAGTATAACGAAGCCTCGGTCAGTACTGATGACCAACAAGGCGACCAGACTCGTGACTGGCTGTATGAAAGCTTAGCACGCCGTATTACCGATCAATATGTCGCGCTCAGCCTACCCAAGGTTGCCCCTGCTAGTGCCAATCAGTCGTCAACCCTTATCAAAAACCCTGCAACTGCAGCAGAAGTGACAACAATTATCGCGCCTGACTCTTAATGAACTTATCTACTTTGTAGTACAACATTTATGCAAGATACTTTTATTCAAGCCTATCCAAAGCTATTGCAACCACCAGTTGCAGTAGCAGGCTTATGGCTGGCACATGGTGATGAACCGCTGTTACATCAGTGGCTCGTTGATGTACTGCGTCCACATTGGCGCGCGCAAAACTATGCGATCAAGCGTATCGAGCTAATATCAGTGAAGAGCTGGCAAGAGGTCTTGTCTGAGCTGGGTAGCTTGTCATTATTCGATGATGCCAGCGCCTTAATTGTGACGGGTAACCATAAACCGGATAAAGCCGTTATTACTGAGCTGGAGCGCTTTGCACAAGAAGCCCAAACGGGGGCGCATGGTCATAGCTTATTATGGTTGACGTCCAAGCAAGACCGCCGTGCCCAAAGCAGCAAATGGTTTGCTCCTTTTGCGCAATACGGGCACGTCATTGATTGTAACTTGTACAATGAGCAGCAGCGACAGCAACTGCTCCAGATTCAAGCACAACAGTTCGGACTACGATTGTCACAAGAAGCGTGGCAACTATTGATGTCACATACCGAGCATTACTTGTTGAGTGCCTATCAGACCTTATGGCGATTGTCCTACCTGTTTGCGCCCAAGCTAGTCGCAAGCGGCAGTGACATCAGTGACGCCAGTGACAGGAGCGGCACTTCTACGGCAACGTCCAAAAGTGTCGCGCTCGATATTACTGATTTACAGGCAGCACTGGTCAGCGACGCGCAGTTTAGTGTGTTTGATTTGTCCGATGCGATGTTAGCGGGTAATAGTGCACAAGTCGCGAAGATTATATTTCAGCTCAGAGCCTCCGATGAACCAACAACCTTAGTGCTGTGGGCGATTAGCAAGGATATGCGTCAGATTATGGCCTTACTCGATGGTCAAGACCCGCAAGCGTTAGGAATTTGGCGTAGCAAACAAGGGCTATATCAGCAAGCTTGTCGTCGGCAGTCAAAAATACAAACGGCCCAGTGGCCTAAGCTTATTTATCACTGTGACCAAGCCATTAAAGGTATTGTGCGCCAACCAGCATGGGAACTGTTGTTGCAAGCGGCGTTAGAGTTATCAGGAAAACGTTTATTTGTGGCTAAATAAATATGGCTGGCGGTTGCTTATTTTTGGTATTCTTTAATCTCAGCCATCCCTACGCCACTTATTAGACTGAGTTTATTAGCAGCCTAGCAAACCGCTTCCAGCCTCTTTCTACCTTGACCTTTCGTAAATTAATTACCATTCCTTTTTGGGGATGGCGCCTTTACTACACCTATATTTGATTTAATTGTAATTGGATTGTCATCATGCGCAAAATCAGCAAAAAGTCTGCTATTAAGTGGGGCATCATAGCCTTAATCGTCTTAGGATTAGCGGCTTTGGCCTATAAAACCTTTAAGCCCAAAGAAATCCAGCCTAACTATCTCACAGCGCTGGTTGAGATTGGCGATATCGAAAATAACGTGATGGCATCCGGTAAAGTCAAGGCCCTAAATACTGTTGACGTCGGCGCGCAGGTATCTGGTGAGGTCAAACGGCTATTTGTTGAAGTGGGCGACCAAGTACAAAAAGGTGACTTAATCGCACAGATTGATCAAGTCACCCAAAAGAATAACTTAAGCAATCAACAAGCCAGCCTTGACCAAAGTGAAGCGGCTCTGCAAAGCGCTCGCGCAGAAACCTTAAGTCGAGAAGCCGGCTTAAAAAGTGCTTTTGCTGATCTTGCCAGCCGCCAGTCTGAGCTAAAACAAGCTCAATCTGATTTCTCGCGCTTGCAATCATTAGTCGCTATCGATGCGATCTCACAGCAGGAGTACGACACTCAAGCCACTCGTATTGATACCGCCAAAGCCGCGGTTGCCAATGCGCGCGCTGCTATCGATACTGCTAAGGCGGCGATCGCCACCACAGCGGCTAATATCAATAGCCAGCAGGCTGCTTTGCGCAAATCACAGACCAACGTCGATACTGCCCAAGAAGACCTCAGCTACACCACCATTCGCGCGCCAATGTCCGGTACAGTGGTCTCGATCACTACCGAACAAGGAACAACCGTTAATGCCAACCAGACCGCGCCTACCATTGTCACCTTAGCGGATTTGTCAGTTGTACGCATCAACGCCCAAATTTCTGAAGCAGACGTTATCAACGTTAAGGCAGGGCTACCCGTTTATTTCAATATTATTGGCAATCCTGATAAAAAGTATGACGCGATACTTGAAGCGATTGAACCGGCCCCTGAGCGTATTAGTGACACTAGCTCAACCGATGCCGCTATTTACTATGTGGGCTATATTGAAGTGCCCAATACTGAGCGTCGCTTTCGTATTGATATGACCGCTCAAGTTTACATCGTGATCAATCAAGCCAAAAATGCCTTATTGATTCCTTCCGCTGCCTTACAACCTGCGGATGATGCTAAGAAATCTAATAATACTGATAATACGACTGTTGCTAATGACCCAGATTCAGGCGAAACCATGGCTAAAGTGCGTGTGCTTAAAGCAGATGGCGAGGTCGTGGATCAACTTGTAACCGTCGGGATAAACAATCGCGTTAGCGCTGAAATCATAAGTGGTTTAAATAAAGGCGATGAAGTGATACTAAGCGAAGAAGGTCCGGCGGAAGATGGCAAAGGGCGGTTTTAGCGGTCACCCCTAAGCAGTAATATTTAACTGTATAGGGTAAAAAATGACCCAGTGAGCGTTTCGTAGTAGCAGGTGATCTTTGATATTGATTGATATAGGTAGCAGGAAAGATGACCAACCAAGATCCTATCTCTAACACCAAGACTGATGTAATTGATGTGATTAACGTCCCATTAATGCAGGTCAAAGGGCTGATTAAAGAGTTTAAAGCAGGCGAGCAGACTATTCGTGTGCTAGATGACATCAATCTAACCATTAACCACGGTGAAATGGTCGCTATCATTGGCCAGTCAGGCTCTGGTAAGTCTACCTTAATGAATATTCTAGGCTGTTTGGATCAAGCGACTGCTGGCAGCTATAAAATATTTGGTCAACCGGTCAGCCGCTTAGAGGCTGACGAGCTGGCCAAGCTACGCCGTGAACACTTTGGCTTTATTTTTCAGCGTTATCATCTACTGGGTGATATTAGCGCTCGTGATAACGTGGCGGTACCAGCAGTATATGCTGGCATGGATGGCCAAGCACGCAACCAACGTGCCGAACAGCTGCTATCAGGCTTGGGATTGGCAGACAAGGTCAATAACCGTCCAAGCCAGCTGTCTGGTGGACAGCAGCAGCGGGTCTCTATCGCGCGGGCATTGATGAATGGTGGCGACATCATCTTAGCCGATGAGCCGACTGGTGCGCTTGACAGTAAGTCTGGCGACGATGTGATGAAGATTTTGCAAGACTTAAATGTGCAAGGCCACACTATTATTATGGTTACTCATGATCCTCTTTTAGCGGCTCAAGCTGAGCGAGTGATTGAGATTAAAGACGGCATTATTATTGCCGACTATAAAAACGAGCACTATCAGCAAACGCAAGCGCAGCCTGAAGCAATTTTGGATCGCCATCGTAAAAGCGCTTTTGGCAGCTTTGTCGACCGCTTATTCGAAGCCTTTAAAATGTCCTTACTGGCCATGCGCGCTCACAAAATGCGCACCCTACTGACCATGCTAGGTATTATCATCGGTATTGCCTCAGTAGTATCTGTCGTGGGACTGGGCAAAGGCTCACAAGCGCAAATCTTGACCAGTATTAGCTCCCTAGGTACTAACACCATTACCCTCTCTGACGGCTACCCATATGGCGACCCTAGACGCCAATATAACGATGACAATCTGACCCCGCAAGATGCTCAAGCAGTGGCCGATCAACCCTATGTCATCAGTGTCAGTCCACAGATTAATAATAATATTGATGTGCGCTACCGCAATGTGCAAGAGGTAGCAAGCGTCAAGGGAGTCGGTAAGGACTATCTGGACGTAACGGGCGAGACGCTAGCTGAAGGTCAAGGCTTTGATGAACAAAGCATCTTACGCCGTACTCAAGATATTATTATTGATAGTAGCGCCAAACGAACCTTTTTCCCTGATAATGCCAACCCCATCGGTGAAGTATTGCTGATAGGCAGTGTACCAGGACGAGTGATTGGGGTATTAGCGCCTAATGATAGCGGGTTTGGCGGTGGTGTAGACTCACCAACCCTATATATGCCTTACACCACTATGATGTCACGGCTCATAGGCAGTGCTTATATCGAAAGCTTCGTGGCACTGATTGATAATGATATTTCTTCCTCTGCTGCTGAGACTGCTATTGCTAGACTGATAGAAAGTCGCCACGGTACGGATGACTTTCGTATTCGCAACTCCGACTCCATTCGCCAGACCATAGAATCTACTACTACGGCGCTTACCCTACTGATTTCATCTATTGCGATTATTTCCTTAATAGTCGGCGGTATCGGGGTCATGAATATCATGCTGGTATCAGTCACCGAACGCACTAATGAGATTGGGGTGCGCATGGCCGTAGGTGCACGCCAAAGTGATATTATGCAGCAATTTTTGATTGAAGCTATATTGGTCTGTATTTTAGGAGGCCTGCTCGGCATCGGTTTGGCATTTACAATTGGTGAATTAATCAACCGTGTTGGTGGTGATAGCTTTAAAGTTATCTACTCGTCAACATCAATTATTGCCGCCTTTGTCTGTTCAACGCTCATTGGGGTGATTTTTGGCTTCTTACCCGCTCGCAACGCGGCCAAACTTGATCCTGTTGAGGCCCTTTCTAGAGATTAACAGCAACATGCTAGATTTTTGATAATAACTTAAAAATTTCAGAATATAGACGACAAGTAATATCTTATTAAAGCGGCTGTTTTTAGCACCAATTACACTTATTTCAAGCTGCGGGGTTGTAATTATCACAATAATATATATAATGTGCTCTCACGTTTAGAGATACAAATCATTTAAACAGTGAACCAAGCTTATTGTCTGTTTTAATAGAGTGTTAAGCTTGTAGATGTAGGGAACTTATTAACATGTAAGTTCACTTGCGCTCAAGTAGATAGCTTATTTGATTGCAACGTTCTAACAAAATCCTATTTGAAGGATTTTGACTTGCGAAGCTAAAATTGCATGCAATTTTTAGTTTCCACAGAATTTACGAAAATGTAAATTCACTTGCGCTCGGATGAAGTAGTACTTCATTTTATCCTCGCTCAGGGCCGTTAGCTCAGTTGGTAGAGCAGTTGACTTTTAATCAATTGGTCCCGCGTTCGAATCGCGGACGGCCCACCATTTTTAGCTAGATACTTATTATGTATATTGCCCTACTCGGCATTAGCGTAGTAAGATTGTTTAAAGACATCTTTAAGATGTTTAGTTCTAACAAAATCCTATTTAAAGGATTTTGACTTGCAGAGCTAAAAAAGCAGTGCTTTTTTTATACGCTCTCAAGGGCCGTTAGCTCAGTTGGTAGAGCAGTTGACTTTTAATCAATTGGTCCCGCGTTCGAATCGCGGACGGCCCACCATATTCTAAAAGCCCAGTCATTAATATGACTGGGCTTTTTTTTGCTTGCTATTCTTGAGTAACTTTTCATACTCGAATCATTAATAAAGAATAAAAATATAGTTAAAATACCTTAAAAACGCGACGGTACTGCTGGTATAAGATGTTTGCAGCCTCTGTCTGTATAGGCACAGCAAGCAAGAAAAACTTATGCCAGCAGTAGGTTATGTATCGATACTACGTTTCATTGACTATAGTCTATCATGAATCAATTATAAAGCTAAGCTGCTAATCATGTGCCAACTACCAACTAAAAATTATACAGGTGCTACGTTGAGACAGCCTGACAACATAGTAGCTTTATAATATAGCAACTCTATGGTCGGTTCACTCAATTTTTTATGTCCATCCTAACCTTTCTTAGACAAATTTTGAGAGTAGGAATCAATACCCTGACCCCCTAGCAGCTTATGGCGAATAGTGTCTTTTACCGTACGCGGATGCTCAGGAGCTTGGGTAATGAGTAGGTCAAAAGTCGCTGCATCAATTGGAAGGCTGCGCCCATGAGCCATCATGACGTTTGAAGGGTTTAAGTCTTTGATTTTTTGTAAAGAACGAATATAAACTTTAGGATCATAAACCGGAAACGGAGCCACAAATTTTCGCTTGAGCTTAATGATCAAATCACCAGTATAAACTTGGCGGCTTGGCAAATGAAAAAACGATAAGTCTCGATCGGTATGTCCGGGAGTTTCTAATATTTGCCAATCAGCAAACTTGGGTACACTATCACCATCCTGTACGGTAATATCAGCATGAAGATGTGGTGGATACCATAGAATTTCAAACACGCGCCCCATACGCTTGGCCGCGAAATGAGCCATGCCCATATCTGCCAAATGCATCAACCGACCGCCGATACCTTTGTACCACTGCTGCGGTTTATCCGCAGACACGATAAGACAACCGGTCTGTTTTCTAAGTTTAATTGCTCCACCTGCATGATCGGGATGCATATGGGATACTAATACCACTTTTAAATCACTGACTGGTCGACCCAAGGTTTTCAGAATATAGTCCAGTACTACCGGCACATCAGGGCGGCAACAGCCATCTAATAATAACAGCTTGTCAGGATATATCGCTAGATAAGAGCTTTGAACATACCCCTCTATACGTACAATCTCACATAAATTCATTAATAGCCTTTACGTCGTTATAAATTACTATTTTGGTTAGGCTTCATGTTTGGTTAGGCTTCGTGATTAACCACTGGTTGAAGCTCGTTGCCGTTAGTATAACGCTGATAGTTTAAGTGTGCGCTGTTTTGAGTGAACGGTTGTGTCCATAGTTCAATAATCGCCCTGTTAATACTCATGCATTAGACCAGGCTACTTATAAATATTTAACGGACTGTTTTATTTTATTGCCAAGCATTAATTGCTAATGTTGATGCTAATGGCTATTGTTAGTTTTTAAAAACCACTGTTGTTAGCCTTTAGATGGGTCATTAGCTTAGCACTAAGCAAAAATCATAGAGAACTTGCAGTCATATCAGCAAATAATATTACCCGTAAAGCCCAATTTACACATGAAGACCCTTATTTATATTTGGTTAACGTTTGCATCCAACAAATAAATCTTATGTTTTTTTGATCACATGCTACTATCAAGAAGCCATTCTTATAATCTTCTTGTAATACCCTTGATATAGAAGGCTGTAAATTAGTGATAAACACTAATGCCAAGCGATAGTAGAAATATAGTAGAAGTATTGTTTGGCTAACTATTTTTATTCTTCACCTTAAATAATGAGACTGCCTATGTTGTCAAATTCTGCTCACTCGCCCACCATCTCTTTCCGCTCATTACTTCTTGCAACCTCAATGAGTTTCATGGCATTGGCTGTTAGCCAAACTGCCGCAGCCATCACTACCAAAAACATTACCTATGCGGTAGATAACCAGACTTATCAAGGCTATTACGCAAAAGCTGACCAGCCTAATGCACCTTTTATCTTACTTATTCACGATTGGGATGGCTTAACGGATTATGAGCGTCAGCGTGCCGATATGTTAGCAAACCAAGGTTACAATGTTTTGGCTGCGGATATGTTTGGACTGGGCATCCGTCCTACTACTATTGAAGACAAGAAACGTCTCACTTCAGCGTTATATGACGATCGGGTGAAAATGCGCAAATTACTCGAAGGAGCGTTGAACGTAGGTCAGAAACAAGGCAATGATGTGCGCCAAGGTGTGACTATGGGATACTGTTTTGGTGGCACCGTTGCTCTCGAGTTGGCACGATCAGGATTCCCGCAAAAAGCATTTGTGCCTTTTCATGGTGGACTCGATATTCCAGTCGGTCAAAACTATGATAAGACAGTTGGAGAAATACTTGTCTTTCACGGTTCAGCTGATGAATCAGTTCCGTTAGCAGACTTTGCCACACTCGGTAAAACGTTAGAAGCTTCGAACGTACCACATGAGATGGTTACTTATAGTGGTGCAAAACACGCCTTCACTGTGTTCGATAGCGATAGATATGATGCTCGAGCAGACAAACGCTCGTGGAAGCGTTATATGGATTTTTTAGCAGAGGAATATAAGTAGTTGCATCGAAAAAAACAACAACATAAGCAAACTCAAATAAAAAACTCCCTTAATTCAGATCGTATCATGATCGGTTAAGAGAGTTTTTTTGATGCTAATTTTCTAATACTCAACAGTATTATCGTTTTTTAAAAATCAGTAGCTGGTTACTGGCTGGCATTGCATAGGTAGCAAATAATACTAAATGATGTTGGTCCGCTAGCTCTATAACATCTTCCTTATGACGAGTACCACTGCTGGGATTCTGCTGACGTAGCATGTCATCAAAACGATGGTTACCCTCACTGGTATAATGTCCACTCTCATTGAATGGGCCATAAATAAGCAGCTTACCATCAATAGGTAATGCATTACCCACCAATTCAAATAGTTTTTCGACTAGAGACCATTCGATGATGTGTAGCGTGTTAGCCGTAAACACCGCATCATAAGGTCGATTAGAAGAAGAGCAGATGGGTAAGGGATCAACCGCCAAATCCAAAGGTAGAGGCGCATAGAGATTAGCTGCGGGATGGGCATCGTGCCAAGCATTAATAGCCCAATGATTGGCTACGAGGTCGCTGGTTTGCCACGTTATCTTTGGCAACTGCGGCGCAAAGTACACACTATGTTGGCCAGTACCCGACCCTATCTCAAGTACATGCTTAA
The DNA here is from genome assembly GCF_035984995.1 of Psychrobacter sp. PL15. NCBI lineage: Bacteria > Pseudomonadati > Pseudomonadota > Gammaproteobacteria > Moraxellales > Moraxellaceae > Psychrobacter > Psychrobacter sp. PL15. The sequence continues at coordinate 3,519 of NZ_JAXCIB010000006.1, read as the reverse complement.
AAGATATCAGCTCTGTTTTTAATACTTCTAAGATTGCATGCTTATTATTCTCACAAGCTTGAGAAAACGGTGGTGCAGCAGATAAGCTCATATCACTATTACCTAAATTATCAGTATTACTTAAGTTTCCTAGATTATTTTTATCCATAACAACAGGCTATTAATAAATACCTGCCTCTACGCCAGCAGCAAGGGTCATTGCCAGCTCTTCGACTTGTGCCGTAAACTCATCTTGCCAACCCCCCTGTAAGATCAGCGCCTCTTGTATCCATGACCAACGTAAACCAGTCGTAATCGTCTGTATCGCGCGTTTGGTACCGGTACCATCTTCGCCCGCACGAATATATAAAGCAAAAGGCATACCTTGTTTCTTTTCCAGTACTGGATAATAACAGCGATCAAAGAAGTCTTTGGTCAGTCCAGCCATATAGGCTAGGTTTTCAGTGGTTCCTAAAAGTAGCGCATCGGCTGCCAGTACATCTTCAGGCTGAGTATCTTGTGGAGACTTGATAACTACCTTGATATCTATATCTGGATGGTTAGCCCCATCGTGAGCCGCTTGCGATAATTTCTTAGTATTTACCGATGGTGCGTGTGCGACTATAAGTAAGGTTTTAGTTGGCATATTAAAACCTGTCTGCATAGCTAAAGGTCAAGCTTTGGGTGATGTCAGGATGAATACTTTGAGCGACAGGACAACTGAGCGCGGTGTTATAAAGTATCTTTTGGGTTCTATCATCAAGCGTCTGCATAAAGGTCATTACAATATGCACTTCACTAACCCGTCTTGGGTCAGCAGCCATCACTTTAGTCACTTCAGCAGTTGTGCCAGTAACATCAAGTTCCATATCAGCCGCTTTAATACCAATGATAGTCAGCATACAGCTGGCTAAACTGGTTGCCAGTAAATCGGTTGGTGAAAAGGCTTCACCCTTGCCATGATTATCTACGGGCGCATCAGTAATAATTTCGTTATTGGATTGCAAATGAACAGCTGTAGTGCGTAGATTGCGTTGGTAGGTTACTTTTGAGGTTGTCATAGGGTTCTCTTTGATAGTTATTGTTGTTAAATTACTGCTTCTTAAAAGGTTTTTATTATTCTACTGATAGATAGTATGCTATTTAAGCTCATTAGTTAGAACATGATATCTTAGGCTTAATAATTTTTAGAAAGAGGAGTTACGTATGAAATCCACCTCAACTTCATAGCATATTACATATTTTTTAGTTGAAATCAAACTTTCGCCACCGATGTTAGTTGCATCAATGTGGCATATCTTTCGTATATAATGACCACTTTCATCAACTATTTTTTAGTGACAGCTAGAAAATACATATTCATTCCTTTATAACAGGGATGGCTGTCGCCTTATTGAGTTTAAAGAATTTAATCTCTTTACAACGTCTTTTTCATTTTAACTTCATTTGAATAGATAAACTTTGATTTTCGAAAAATATAGAGGCTTGCTCAACTAAGGCTTGTATGAAGCAGTTTATTAACATTATTCAGTGCCAGTATAAAGATAGGCTTTTGTGTTAGAACTTTCTCTGAATCCCGCTACAATATGAAAACAAAGTCTTTCGATATCTATTACTCGCTGATTAAGTGTGCTGAATGTGTATCGCCCTCCGATATCAGAAGCCTTCTCACGGCCATGAGCAATAGCATTTCTATGTTCTTTAATCTCATTTAAAACCCAAATATTTATACCTTCAGGAACAGGCTGACCACCAAGATGAAATATCCCCCATATATCTTCTATCTGCTTATTTGATATATTGATACCATCTGTAGGAAAAACAGAATCATCTATATCTACTGGTTCAGATGAAAAAAGCGCATCAAAGAACTCCTTCTTTTTGTCCCATATTTTTTTCTTTCCACTTCCAACTAAGGCGTTAAACTTCCCATCAAGAACAGCACACAATAGATATCTCTGATAGTCCATAGGCTTCAGTTGCTCTTGTTTTAATATCTCTAAATATCTAGAAACCACACTAGTAATCGTGTATTCGATTGACGAATATAATGATACAAAAAGATATCCTTTCTGAATCTTAATCAATTCAAAATTTTGGTTGTCTAGCTCGAGGTTCGAAATATGACGAATTAATTCTTTCGACTGATTAAGTCTATCTGTTATTTCTAATTCAAGTGATTGATACATAGTTACTTAAACCTGTCGTAACAATAATCGATTCTTGCATTTAGTCTAGGCCTAGAGTTTGTTGCACCAGAAGTAAGCTTAGTTAGCTCGTCGTCATCTATCCATACAGATACATTTTTACCTCGTATGTCTACACCTTCTTCTATTGCATCAGCAGCTCCAATCGCTAATGCTTCAAATAGATTAAATGGAGTTGTTGTTCGATTTCCTCTTTTAATTCCATCTGGAAGCTCATGTGCTAATGCTTCGAAAGTCTTCTCGAATGTAGACCGATTTTTCTTGTAATCAAACGAATTAGAAGCTTCTGCCATATAATCATTTAAGAAACCAACAACACTATGGTCAAATCTATTTCTATCATTCTTATACGCAAAAAATCTGAGTATTAATTCATTCTTTGTACCATCTCTCATTTTTGCACTTGGAAGGTTAACTACAGCATTAAAAAATTCATTTTCTGATAGTTCACTAATAAAATCATTAAAATGCCCACGAAAAACACATGCTCTAATCTCTTGATCTGTTAATTTAATACCACCAGTATTTAATCTTTCAAAAAGATCAAACCGAACTTTCAAATCACTTTTATCACTTAATGTAGTAACCTTCAAAGGCCTTAAAGAAAACTTTAGCTTTAGAGTTTGTGGTAGATCATTAAAACTAGCACCATTATATTCACTTAAGACATTTAGGCCACTTAAAACCAATGAGGTTTTAAATCCGAATTTTTTTAGTTGGTCTTTATTTCCAACAAAATGAATTAAAGAATTTAATCGCTGAACACCGTCTATCAGCTCCCAAGATCCATCTTTATTTGCAGCCATAAATAGACTTGGCACTGGAATACCTAAAAAGACAGATTCTATTAGCCTTGATTGATTTTCTTTAGGCCACCTGAACTGACGCTGATATTCAGGAGCAATATCTATAATCCCTTCATCAGTCATCGAGACCAATTCTTTAACTGAAATATCAAATGAGTCAAAATCAACCTTCCTAGTTTCTTTGTCTAGTTGGTTAACGAAATCTTTCATAATCCATCCTAATTTTTAAAAAAACTATATTTCTCAATTTGAGTATTAATAATTAACTATCTTATATATCTAGTAATAGTATCACGAGTTAACAATATAGCAATAAAGGCGGTATCATGCACTGATTCATATATGTAGCTGCTACAGCAATTAAGAAGTGTTTGATATTATAGTTTGATTGCAAAGCCAAACAAAGAAAAACCCCCTTCGCGTTAGCGAAGGGGGCTTTACTAGAATAGAGAGCTGACGATGACCTACTCTCACATGGACGAATCCACACTACCATTGGCGCGATGATGTTTCACTTCTGAGTTCGG
>NZ_JAXCIB010000005.1:0-251740 GCF_035984995.1 Psychrobacter sp. PL15 | reverse complement strand
TAAATAGCAGACCAAGAAAACGATTGGGATTCAAAACACCAAATCAGGTATTCTATAACATCATTTAGCGTTGCACTTGGTGTGTTAATCTAGGATTTAAAGCCAGCTTATTTTTGGGCGGGCTACTACATTTCTTCTACACCAGTCATATCAACAGGCGTGTCAGCAACGATTTGCATGCCTTTTTTACCGGTTTTAGCGGCTTCGCTACGCAGCTGTTGTAAGTGGTCAAGGTACGCTTCATTGATTTGACCAGTAATATAACAGCCATTAAATACCGCACAATCAAAACCTTCAACCTTACTGTGCTTGGTGTCTTTTACTGCATCAATTAGGTCGTCCAGATCTTGAAAAATCAAGCGATCAGCGCCGATAATCTTGCGCACTTCATCCACGCTATGACCTGAAGCAATCAGCTCACTGCGTACTGGCATATCAATACCGTATACATTGGGATATTTTACTGGCGGCGCAGCGCTGGCAAAAAATACCTTTTTAGCACCTGCATCCCGTGCCATCTGGATGATTTCGTGACAGGTGGTACCGCGCACGATAGAGTCATCAACCAATAGTACATTCTTACCTTTAAACTCTAATGGTACTGGGCTGAGTTTTTGACGCACTGATTTCTTACGTTGCTGTTGACCGGGCATGATAAAGGTACGGCCAATATAGCGGTTCTTCATAAAGCCTTCGCGGTACTTGATGTTCATCTGTAGCGCTAACTCCATCGCTGAAGTGCGCGAAGTATCTGGAATCGGTATGACCACATCAATATCGTGATCCTCACCCCACTCTCTAAGAATTTTTTGGCCCAGTTTTTCGCCCATACGTAGACGTGATTTGTAGACTGAAATGTTATCCATAATCGAGTCTGGACGGGCAAAATAAACATACTCAAAAATACACGGCGTATATTCTTGTTGCTCTACACATTGATGGGTATGCAATTGGTGATTGAGGTCAATAAAGATTGCTTCACCTGGTTTGACATCACGAATAATGCTAAAGCCTGAGCCGGTAAGCGCCACTGACTCTGAGGCCACCATATATTCGGTGCCGCCATTTTTTGCGAGACGTTCACCAAAGATTAAAGGACGAATACCGTTCGGGTCACGAAATGCCAGCAAACCATGACCAGTAATCAATGCCACTACCCCATAAGCCCCTTCACAGCGGCTATAAACTGCTTTTACTGCTTCAAAAATATCGTCAGGGGTTGGATGAGTTTTATCAAGGTTCTGCATTTCATGTGCCAGAACGTTCAATAACACTTCAGAGTCTGAATCGGTATTTAAATGACGGCGATCATCTTGATATAATGATTTTGCCAAGCTCTCAGCATTAGTCAAATTACCATTGTGGGCCAAGGTAATACCGTAAGGTGAGTTGACATAAAAAGGTTGGGCCTCAGCACTGCTAGACGTGCCAGCAGTAGGATAGCGAACGTGACCGATACCAAACTGACCCACCAAACGCTGCATGTGGTGGTTCATAAAGACATCACGTACCATGCCATTTTCTTTACGTAAGTATAAGCGCCCATCTTGTAAAGTCACAATACCCGCAGCATCTTGCCCGCGGTGTTGTAACATAGTTAAGGCATCATAAAGAATTTGATTGACTGGCTCATGAGCTGCAACCCCAACGACTCCACACATAGTTATATCCTATTTTTAGCCACATATTAGTAACACAATAACAGCACGATTGCTGGCAGTAAGAGCTGGCAGACAAACGGCTTTGATTATTTTGCTTGCTGAAATTAGATTGTCATTAAAAACAATTAATTGATGATCTATGAATGATGCTTTATGACTACTAAGTTATTAATGTTAAAAATTAAGTTATTAATGTTAAAAATCATTAGCATTATTAGTCATTAGTATTAAAAATTATTAGTATTAATAATCGTTAGCATTAAAAGTTATGAGCGCTAGATGAGGCTTGTCAGCCATTTATCAAGACTTATGATTGGTTAATTTGATCCCAAGCAACGCCCAGCACATCTGAGGCCAAAGTCTTGGCCATAGGCGCGTATGGCAGTAACTCTGGTGCTAATACTGAGGTTTGCCATTGCGGCATTTGTACCAATAACGGCGCACTCACACTAAGCACTACTAAGACGATAAGAATATTTTTGGCCGCGCCAAGTACGCCACCAGCCATTTTGTCTACCACGCCTAGCCGTAACGTTTTAAGCACCCCTGAAAATACAAATCCTACCAGATGCATGGTCGCCAAGATGACTATGACCACTAATAAGAATGCCATGGCCATCTGCAAGACCGAGCTTTGCACAAATCCTGACAACTGTGGTGCAATAGCACTGGCCAACCGAGTAGCGGCAACCAAAGCAATAAACCATCCTATTAGACCGAATGCCGTTTTGACCAAGCCCACTTGAAAACCGCGCCATAAGCCAATTAAAACAATAAAGGCAATCACAATATCTAAACCACTCATGTTTACCGCCCTATTGTCCTATTAACTTGCTTTAGCTTTTATGACTCGAGCCTTACTTTTTTATCCTTCCATCGCATCATAGTAGCCGCCAATCCCTTGAATGCAAGATTGCACTAGACCTGGACCTCGATAAATAAGACCAGTATATAACTGCACCATATCGGCACCCGCTTTGATTTTTTTCACCGCTTTTTCGCCGCTATCGATACCACCAACCCCAATTAAAGTGACTTTATCATCCAATTGATCAGAGAATTGTTGTAATATTTGGGTGCTAATGTGGCTAACCGGACGGCCTGATAAACCACCAGCTTGATCGCCATCGGTTAGATCTTCGACCCCGACTCGGCTTAGAGTAGTATTGGTAGCAATCAAGCCATCAATTTCAAAATCTAACAGCTGTTGCGAGATATAATCGACCTGTAATGGATCTAGATCCGGGGCGACTTTGAGTACGATTGGCACATAAAAACCATACTCGGTTGCCAACTGATTATGACGGTTTTTAATAGTGTCTAGTAAATACGTTAATGCTTCGCCACTTTGCAAGTCACGCAAGTTTTTAGTATTAGGTGATGAGATATTAACCGTAATATAAGAAGCATGCGGATACACGCGTTCAAGACAGTAAACATAATCGTCTGCGGCATTTTCGACTGGCGTACTGGCATTTTTACCAATATTAATGCCGATGTTGCCTTTATATTTGCAGCGTTTGACGTTTTCGATCAGATAGTCGACGCCCTGATTATTAAAGCCCATACGGTTAATAATCGCATCCGCTTGTTTGAGCCTAAATAAACGTGGTTTGTCATTGCCAGTTTGCGGCTGCGGGGTGACCGTGCCCACTTCGATAAAGCCGAAACCCAATTCGGCCAACGCATCAATATAATCGCCATCTTTGTCCAAACCTGCTGCCAGGCCAACTGGATTAGCAAATTGTAAACCCATACAATCTATCGGCTGCATTTGCTGGCCATAGACCAGCCCTAACGCTCGAGCTTTATGTGCCTTAGCCAACAAAGATAAGGTCATGTCATGAGCATGCTCAGGGTCCATCTTAAACAAAAACGGGCGAAGTAAGGCGTAGGACATAATGACAATAAACCCTAATTGAATAAAAACGATGAGTGGAACTAAATGAGATAAATCCAGCGCTGCGATTATATCAGTTTAGCGGAAGTAAGACCAAAGTTTCCTGTGCTGGCAGCCACAAACAAATGCTGAACCAATAAGCCTTTAACGAGTAAACACTTAGTAAAGCTAGCCAGCTTTACGGCACAGGGCGATTATCCGTTAGCGCAATCCAACCACGTACAATGCGGTATAAGTGCCAAATAAAAGTGAATCCTATAATGAGCACACCCAGTACGGTCAGTAAAATCGATCCAATGGCGATATTACCGCTGTCGGCCATGATGCTGACCCCTAGACCGCCTAAGGCGAATACCAGTAACATACCACCAAGTGCAAATAGAACAATACTATACCAAAAGGTTTTGATCTGCCAATCAAAATGAGTTGCCAACCAGGTTCTATCAGCATCATGACGCTTGGCATAATTCATGACAATAGGCACAATCCACAGTAGCCCAGCGGTAAAATAGCTCAATACGTATAACAAATAAGTCACATGATTATAGGTGATTAGAGCGCGTTGTTTGTTATCACTCATCATGCCCCCCTGTTGTTGCCGTGCCAGCTCTTGACTAGGCTGGTAGCTAGAAGATATATAGTCATTAACGATGTCAGGATCAGCGGTCTTAGTCTGACGATGCAAACTCTCATCAGAATGAGGCTCAGAAGAACGGTTCATAATAATTATCCATAACTGGCAATAGCCACTACTATCAAAGTGGCAACGTACACTAGCATAACCACTACATATTAACGTAACTGCTAAGCATTCCATTGTGGTGAATCAGGCTTATTTCAAGAGGCTAATGTCAAAATACGGATTTATAGCATCAGTGTTGAGACATGCAGTGCCAATACCTAAAAGATAACCTATGGTTGGGCTCAAGTCATTACATTAGATAACGCTAAGAACTGACTATAGCTTGTACTTGAACAAACTTAGTAGCTGGGTCTTGCTCCATCGATAGTTGGGTAAATTGCCAGCCTTGCTGTTCAAGCTTGCCAAGTGCCGCGCTTACTACTGCTTGACTGGCATTGGAGAAGTTCAGTTGTACCGCATCACCAGCAGCGACCACTTGCGCATTATCGATACCAGAGGCATTTAATAGCGAGCTGATACTGCTGGCTGGTGGTGCATCACCACTTTGAGTATTGGCAGCGCTCAAAGCATTACTATCAATATTACCAGCTTGCGCGCGTAGCCAGAAATAATCGGCGACTTGCTCTTGGTAATCCGCCTTACTGTCTGTTGCTGCTTGGCGCATGCTATAACCACCGTAGCCACCTACGAACAACAGTAAAAATACTATTAACACACCCAAGGCCAGCTGGTCACGAGGAGACAGTACCTGCCAGCGCAACCTCAATAGGTTTTGGTAGTGATTTATATGCCCTGACAAGGCGCTATCTGTCGATGGACTAGGTTTGGCACGACGTTGTAATATTTTCATTACCTGACCTTGGTTGCTCGTATTACTCACTCAATAACAATCATTAATAGGTTTCAAAACTCTGAGTCATTAACCATCATTAATGGACTAATAAATAGCTGAATAATAAACGAATACTGCAAATAAACGGTGAGTACGTTAAAGCTTTTTTAAGACTCAGCAGCCTGAGTCGGTACTAAACCATCTTCCATCAAATTTACGGTTATTTGACCGCTAAACTGACCTTGCCCATTGCTATTTACCCGCTCCAAATTGGCATTCAAACCTTGTGACATCAGCGTACTGGCAAACTGATCAAGACTATCACGATTCGGTGCAATTAACGTAAAGCTAAGCGCATTTGGCTCCATAACTAACGACTGCGCCCGTAAGGACGACTGTTTGATCAATGGTGATACTCGCGCCAAGATCGCCATGTGCGATGCGGGAGCTTGACTGTCACTACGTAATTTTGGTTGTACTTGTGCTTGCAATTTTGTGCGGGTGCTCAGGGCTTCATTTGGGAACCAAGACTGATACTGCGCAGCGACCTCGGTTTTGGTGGCAACCGCAGCTTCACTATAGCGATACCATTGGACACCATCAGTCGCAATTTGTAGGACTAATGCCGATAATGCCACCATCATAGCAACGCGCAAATAAGGCGATAGCTGTGAATCTGACGACTTAACAAAAAAGTTAAGCGCGTGACGCTCAGGGTTTTCGATCGGCGTGGGCGTGGCTGCTAAGCTAGTCAATAGCAGCTTACTGTCGACAATGAGTTCGGCAGTTTCTGTGGCTATATTTGCTGTGCTAGATGGGTGCATAGAGCTGTCAATTGGGGCTAACACACAAACATCACTTAACTGTGGCAGCCGCTCAAAAATCAATGGCAGATAACTGACTGCCAAACCTTGGTGCGACGACTGTCGCAGGATGGTGGTATGTTCATCTTGGTATAATACCACTTGTTGCCCAGCGCCCTCTTCGGGAATAGGCAACAATAAAAAATCAGGCAGTGACGCTTGAACCGTTAAACCTGCCAGGGTGGCACTTTGCTGCCACGTTTCGATATCACTTTGCGCAAGTGCGTATAAATAATGGCTATTGGCATAGCTGATCTGCCGCACCGCCAGTTGTTCGACTGGAGCGAGTGAGGTTTCTTCAAACAAGTATTGTTTGCCCGTCGTACCTAACTGCTTAAGCTGAGTAAAGCTCAGCTCAGTACTTACTTGTAACAAATGACTTGAAGGAAAGTATAGGCACAACGTTTTGTGACTATTGGTTTTATAGCTGCTATAGACATCATGTAACTGCTGCCAGCTGTCAACCGACTGCCACTGTTTTGTATCCGCATGCCACACAGCCAGCGGACTATTTTGTGCTCTTAACCAAACGTGTAACACTAAACGCGTCCTTGCTCATCGAACTGTGGGTAAAAGCGAAATATATAAACAAGTTTTATAATATTTTATGCTACAGCGGTTATCAATATTACTCAGTATTGAGGTTAAATTAAGTGATAACACTACAGCTAGTACTAACGTGGTTGAGTGGGAACAAAGCGATCAATTTCATTAGCCATACCAGCCATTACAAATTCCATCTCAAACACCCGCGCCTCTGCTAAAGAAAATGCTTCAGGATTATTATTAGTTAGTAGGCCCGCAAGATTAGCCACGATGGACATATGACATACTATCACCAAACACTCTGCCTCGATATTCGCCAGTGCTGTTAGAGCCGTTTTTGCATCATCAGCAGGAGTGATATTGTCTTGCACCGTTACTGGCACTGTGGGCGCGCACGTTTGCAATTGCGCTAGAGTCTGCTGCGCTCTATGGTAAGGACTAACGACGAAATAATCAGGCGCATAATGTTCAATAATATAATCTGCTGTTTGCACTGCTTGTTGTTGTCCATAATCAGTCAGTTGGCGCGCGCTATCTGGTCGGGTCTCGTCTTCTGCTTGACCATGACGCATCAATATAATCTTCATAACGTTCCTTGGCTTAAGTTTTAATTAAAACCTTAATTTCTATTGTTTTTATCATTCTCAGTCTTTATTTTCATCAGCAGCACTTTTATCAGCAGCATTGTTATCAGAGTCATCTTCAAGCAAGTTATTACTTGCGGCTTGCATTTTCGCGGTGAGCGACTCATTGCTGTGGTCATGAGCCATCACAAATTCGACGTCACTACGAAAGCCTGCTTCCATCAAGTGTAAAGCCACGCCAAGCGCTGCTTTATCTTCATAAATAACCGCGTATAAAGCATGGGTAATGGGCATATAAATACCCTCTTTAACGGCTTTTTCGTGCACCTGTTGGATCGTATTTACCCCTTCAGCTGTTTGACCCAGCTTTTTTACGGCAGCATCAATACTCATACCGCGACCCAGCATATTACCAATACGGTAGTTACGGCTTAGCTCAGAGCTACAAGTAGCATATAAGTCGCCAACCCCAGATAAGCCTAAAAAGGTCAAAGGATTAGCGCCCGTTTCGACCCCGAAGCGGCTCATCTCTGCTAAGGCACGCGTTAATAACATTGCTTTGGTGTTTTCGCCAACCTCGTAAGCTGCTGCCATACCCATTGCGATGGCATAAATATTTTTGAGGGTGCCTCCCAACTCAACACCACGAATATCATCACTGGCAAAGACTCGAAAAAACGCACTATGTAATGCCGCTTGTACCGCATGACGTAGGGGCTCAGAGTCACTAGCAATCACGGTTGCAGACGGCATGTTTTTCATAATTTCTATTGCTAAATTTGGTCCTGACATAACGCCAAAATTAACCTCAGGTAACTCGTCTTTAATGATATCACTCATGAAGGCGAAAGTATCTTTTTCCATACCTTTGGTCAACGATACGATTGATTGCCCGGTAATAAAGGGCGCAATATTCTTTAGGGTTTCGCGAAAAGCTAAGCTGGGTACCGCGAGGAAAATAATGTCTTTATCTTTGACTGTCGCTTCTAAATCATGACTGTACTTAAGACGGTCATCAAGTTTGTGACCAGGCAGATATTTTTTATTCATCTGCAGTTTTGCCATAGATTTGACCGTACGTTTATTACGCACCCATAGCGTGGTGTCACAACCGTTACGCGCCGCTAAGTTTGCCATCGCCGTGCCAAAACTGCCACCACCCAAGAACGCCAAGCGCAATTTGGTAGAATTATTATGGATTTGCGACATTTTTTCAGCTACAGCGGCCTCCACTGCACTGGGATTCAGCTTTTTTCGGCCAAGACCTGACTTGGTAGCACGTTCAATAATACTTGCCAGTAGCCTGTTTTGTTTTTCAACAGCGCTATTGTCAATACTATGGTCTGTGTCTTTAGCATTATTATCGGTTGAGCTAGTCATAATCATTTATCCGTGTTGGCCGACTTATATGGTTTATCGCTATTATTTATAGCGCTAGTATGGCACATCTATACTGAGGCTAACTTGCTTAATAAATGGTTAGGTTAGGGCGTGTATTTACCAGGCTCAGCGTTGTTTACGACTCAAAGCGTAGTAGTGGCTCAATATCTATCGGTTTACGTACAGGTTTATCACAAGGACTGGTACCAGTATAAACAAAAGCCGTGACATAATCATCTGCCGCAACGCCAAAGTATTCTTTTACCGCAGGCTCGTTACACAGCAGGCCCGTGCGCCATACAGTACTGAATCCTTGGGCTTTTAAAGCTAAAATAAGATTTTGTACCGCCGCGCCTGCACTCAGCATTTGTTCAAAAAACGGCACTTTTTTGTGGTCTTGCATCTGAGTAACGACCGTAATGATAACGGGTGCTCGTAGCGGCATATTGTAGGTTTTTTGCTGAGTTTTCTCAGACAGTACCTCCCCTTCTCTAGCCGCTTTTGCCTCAGCGGCAGCAAGGAAGGCGTGTCCCAGTTGGTGGCGCGCATTGCCTTCGGTGATAATGAATCGCCATGGCTGTAGTTTTTTATGATCAGGTGCCGTCGCCGCACATTCGATTGCGGCTTCAATTTGGGTATGAGTGGGCGCAGGAATACTTAAATTACCAATACTGCGTCTTGATTTAATCCAATTAATCAGCTGTTCGTCAGTGACTTGTGCATTATCCACTGTTTTATCTTCAGTATGCGCCGATTCATTATTTCTCTGTATTTCATTGTCATCGAGCATGCTCATAATTCATCCTTATTTGTTATTATCGTTAGATATTAATACATAGCATGTGTTTTATTATCATTACTCTTAATGGTATATCCACTACTACACAACCTTGCCTACAGTTTCTGCAAATAAAGGCTGCAAGAAACTGTAGGCAAAATTGAGCGTCCTGCACTATCGTATGTTTATAACCAGTATTTCTAAGCTATCGTTATGTGAGTAGTCAAATCAAAACATCTCGATCAAGAGATCTATAATAAGATACTCATTACGCAGCGTCATCAAGACGATGCTTCATTTTTAGATAGTCTTCTGATTGCATCTCAAGCAACCGCGAGCGCGTACGTTCAATCTCAAACGATAGCTTATCGCCTTGATATAGATCAAGAATAGACTGCTCTGCCCGAATCAATAGCTTCACGCGCCGATCGTAAAACTCATCAACCATGTAGATAAAACGCCGGGTTGGATCGCGAAGATCGTCATCTAAGGCGGGTACTGCATTGACCAACACGGTACTAAATTGATTGGCAATTTCGATAAAGTCAGCCGCTGAACGCGGTTGCATACATAAATGGCGGAAGTCACAAAATAATATAGTTTCGGTACGCGCGTTGATTTTGACTTCACGGCCATTGATAGTGATGGGCTCGCTACTGGTCTTTAAATTATTTGACAAACTCGCAAAGCGATTGGCAAGCCAATGATGATTGCTTTTGGTCATGGGCGACTTGTACAGCTCAGCTTGCTGCAAGACTCGCAGACGGTAGTCGATGCCAGAGTCAATATTCATGACATTAGTATTACGCTCAACTTCAGCGATAGCAGGCATAAAACGATCGCGATGTAGACCATCCTTGTATATGCCTGATGGTTCAATGTTTGAAGTGGCCACTAAGGTGATACCACGGTTAAACAGCATAGTAAATAAATCACCTAAAATCATGGCATCAGACACGTTAGAGACAAAAAACTCGTCAAAGCAGATAATAACCGCTTCTTTATAAATAATATCAGCAACTTTTTCAAGCGGATCACTTTGGCCTTGAATCGCATGGAGCTCCTGATGCACACGCTGCATGAAGTGATGAAAATGCTGGCGCATCTTACGATCAATGGTTAAGGAGTCATAAAACATGTCCATCATCCATGTTTTGCCACGCCCCACACCTCCCCACATATACAAACCTTTGGGTGCCACCGGTTTGGACTTTAAAAAGCTAAAAAATCCTTGCTTTTGTTCTGCGGTATTGTTGAGCTGGTGATATAAGTCATCAAGATAGCTCATGGCCTGATACTGCTGTTCATCTCGGGTAAAGTCATCAGTACTGACGGCTTGCTCATAGCGCTGTAATGGAGATAATTTCATAATGCGACTCGTCATTAGACAAAATAAATAATAAAGTAATATGTTGTTACCGTCAGTTGCTACTAACTTATGATTTTTACACTGAGATGGTAGCGACTGAGTTGTCAGAATGGCATAATTTATACTCATTCTTTAGGTTAACACGGCTTAAGGCATTGCTTTAATAAACAGAAACTACTTTAGATAATACTATTAAATGCGATCAAATTAGGGAGTAACTAATTCACATCGTCAAAGCTATGCTGCTTTAACAAGCGTTTAAGTTCAGACAAACGTCCATGAAAAAAATGCCCAGCGCCATCAACCACGCTCACATCAAGCCCCAAACGCTCGGCAAACGCTTGCATGTTCGCAGGATCAATCACTTCATCAGCATTGCCATAGATCTCAAAGGTCTTTTGAGTCGGTAAACTTAGATCAATGCTGTCATTTTTTTCTATAGATGGTGAAATCAGGGCAACTTTAAGCAGCTCAAAATCGTTTAAACCCCACACATGCGCTGATACCAGTACTTGCTCAGCGACCCGCGCGGTTATGTAACCACCAAAAGAAAACCCACCCAACCATAATTTACGAGCATTCGTTTGCCCTGCGATCCATTGTAACACGGTCATAGCATCTAGCACTTCGCCTTCGGCATAATCATGCTCACCGGTTGACTGCCCTACGCCACGAAAATTAAAACGTACCACATGCATGCCGTGATCACGCGCAAATCGGTACATGGTGGTCACTACTTTATTGTTCATCGTTCCTTCAAACAACGGATTAGGGTGACAAAGTAACGCGACCGTATCCGTATTAGGATCGTTTGGATTGTCTTGTTGCCACAGTGCATCGATCTCTAACACGCCGGCAGGGGCAGGAATTAATAGCATAGTTTTGACTATTGGTTGAAAAAGTTACTTCAATTATCCTAGATATGATTTATATTTCAAGTGATTTGCTGTGTAACTATACTATTTCTCTATGAGTTCGCTATCAGTTCGCTATCAGCACAAGCTGTATCCAGCTATACAACTGAGCTGCCTGTTAATAACCACCCCTTTATTGCTTGCACTCAATTTTATTTTTGAGCCTATTTTATAGCGCTATAGAAACACAACACAGACACAACACCGCACACAATAACCACCTAGACGTTAAGGATATAAATAGGTTAAATTCTCAATGCTTAATTCACTACGCTTGTTATCGAGCTTTGATTCATTTTATTTTGACTGATTTATAGGGGTTTTTTATGACCGTTTTCAATAGAACTTTTAATAAAACAGCCACTTTGACTGCAATGCTAGCAGCGGTACTAGCATTGAGCGCTTGCCAAAGTACCAACTCATCACCAGTCATTCAGCGTGCTAACTCTACTTTTGAGACCACAGGTATTGCCGGCACCAAAATAAAAGCCCAACAAAATGCGCTAGATAGCGCTAAAAATACGTGTCGAGGCAAGCAAGTGATCGTCGTTGATGATAAGGTCAAGTATAATGGTGTTGTGGATGAAAATATGGGCCGTATAATTGGTCAAGTGGGCGCGGTAGTCGGTACCATATTTGGTACTGGTTCGCCTGATCTATCTCGTAATGATGATTATGAATATATGATTAGCTTCCGCTGCCAATAGGTCATGCGTCTAAGCGGTTTTAATTGTCTATCTTCTACTATTAAATTATCTGTTCACTATTCTATTGAATGATTGAGTAGCTGCTGAACAGAAAGGTAGCCTCTAGCCAATAAATATGTGACGAAGACAAGGTCTGAGTTGCACATTTATTGGCTTTCTTTTTATGAACGCTCTGTTGGTTGGCGCGCTTTTAGGCTAAGCTATTAACCATACCTGTTATCCATAGTCGGTCTGATATTATGCGCAAACCCAATCTCGCTAATCTGGCACAACTCACTACGAACAATAATAAAACTGCTGCTAGGACATTGGCCCCTGTCAAAGACTTGTCTACTTTAGAGGCCGAGCTTGCTGAGCAAGAAAGCAGTCTTGAAGAGAATCTTGAGGATACAGTACTACGCCTTAGTGATTATTTAGCAGCGGTTGGGATGGTGATCAAACAAACCTTTGACCACCGCGTTTGGGTCAAAGCCGAGATTCGGAATCTTTCTAGTAAAGGCGGTCATTATTACTTCGAATTGGCTGAAAAAGATGATGACGGTAAAGTGGTTGCCAGCTGCCGGGGTAACCTCTGGCGTTTTAAAGCAGCACGCGTATTGGCAAAGTTTGAGCGCGCAACCGGTATGCCACTAGACCGTGATCTGACCGTTCTACTCAAGGTGTCCGCAGGCTTTCATGCGCAGTATGGCTTTTCACTAACGATTGAAGATATAGATCCCAGTTATACTTTGGGCGATTTGGCGCGACAATATGCCGAAATGGTAGATCGCTTGAGCGGTGAAGGCCTGATGAATCTGAATCAGCAACTACCCTCGCCATTTGATATTGAACATGTGATCGTCATCGCTCCTGAAAAAGCCGCAGGATTGGGCGACTTTCAAGCCGATGCAGACAGATTAGCAACCACCAATGCTTGTCAGTTTCACTATCATCATGCAACTTTTCAAGGTAATCATGCGCCAGCAGAAATACGCCAAGCGATTGTCAGCGCTCAACAACAATTCTATGCTACTTATCAGCGTTTGCCAGATCTACTGGTTATTATTCGTGGCGGTGGTGCGGTAGGCGATCTCGCCTATCTAAATGATTATGAGCTAGCAGCCTTGGTCGCTGAGCAGCCAGTCCCCGTGTGGGTGGGTATCGGTCATGAGCGCGATAAAGTTATCTTAGATGAGGTCGCACATAGCAGCTTCGATACGCCATCGAAGGTAATTGCTGCGATTAGTGCCCATTTAGCGCAACTGGTGGCTCAAGTGCTACAGTATCAAACACAGATCAGACAAGCCGCCCAGCGTCAAGTGACCTTAGTTGAGCAGCAAACCGCACGGCAATTAAGTCAAATACAATCGCAAACTATTGGGCGGTTGACAGCCATGCGTAAAGACAGCGATTTTGCTTGGCGTAGCATTCAGCAGAGCGCGCAACGGCAGGTCAAGCAAGCGGCAAGGCTGACCACTGAATGGCAGTCTCAAACCAAGACAGTTGCTCATCAGCAGCTAGTAACTGCGGGTATTGAATGTGGCAGTTATCAAAACACAATTATAAAAAATGCCCAACAGCAAGTGCTCAACGCGCAGCGTAATAGTGAACACTTACGTGATATCGTGCTGCTACATCGACCAACGCGCGTGCTTAAGCAAGGCTATAGTATGCTTATGGATGAAAAGGGTAAAAAGATCCTAACCAGTAGCGATCAACTCCACCCTGAGCAGACCATTCATATTGTCTTAAAAGATGGTAAAGCAACGGCGCGAGTTTTGGCTGTTGAGAGTACTGATATTGAAAGCACTAATTTTGAAACCGTAGCAATTGATAATTTGCCAAATTAATAACATAGCTTTATCTAAATATTATATATAAATAGTTAACCCAATTTAACAACAATCTAATGTTACTAGGCTACTGAGATGAATTTTTTGCAGCCTCTGTCACGCTTGCGAACAGCACGCCAGAAAAATTTGTACCAGTAGCACGTTGCTACCAGAGTATTCCTCTTATCTTAAATCGACTATACTTTGTCATTTGTTACTCTAAAATTTTAGGAACTATTATGAGCACTGCCCCCACTCGTAAACGCAAAAAAGCTACCCCAAAAACCTTTAAGGCAGCCTACGACATTCTAAAAACCAATGCCGCCGAATTACAGCAACAAGATGAACCTGATATTGATAATCTAATGACGACAGTCGAAGAGTCAATTACCGCTTATCGGATTTGCGAAACCCGTATTAATGCCGTGCAACGCGCTTTAGATGCCGCCTTTGCCGAAGAAGACAGCACCGATAAGAATAGTGTGACTAAAAAAGATAATAACGAGCTAAAAAACGATGCCAATAAAACTACTGCTAGCGAAGACAGTAGCAATAGTTAAGGTTTGGTTTGGCTTGGCTTGGTTTGGTTTGAATGGTTACTTAGACTCAGGGGCCTCAACGTCAAATACTTGGCGTAAATAAGCCAAATAAGTGTCGTTATTAATCATGGTCTTGCCGGGGCTGTCAGAGAGTTTGGCTACTGGCTGACCGTTACATTCGACCAATTTAAGGACGATATTGAGAGGCGTCAAACCCATATCATTGGTCAGATTGGTACCGATACCAAAGCTGGTCTTGATACGGTCTTTAAAGTATTGATGCAAATCCCAGGCTTTATTAAGATCCAAACCGTCGCTAAAGGTTAATATTTTAGTTTTTGGGTCTATTTTTAATTTTTGATAATGAGCAATGGCTTTATCACCCCATATATAGGGGTCGCCACTGTCATGACGCAGTCCGTCAAACAGCTTGGCAAAATATAGATCAAAATCGCGTAAAAATGCATCCATTCCCACCACATCAGTCAAGGCGATACCCAAATCACCTCGATACTCATGTACCCAAGCCTCAAGAGCCGCTTTTTGTGAGTCGCGTAGACGCACATCTAGCGCCTGAAAAGCCTGCATAAACTCATGCGCCATAGTACCAATTGGGGTCATTCCTAGCGTTTTGGCAAGCAGCACATTGGAAGTCCCACTGACAATATTGGGCTCAGCATTATGTAACGTAGCCACTACATGCGCCTGCCAAACCTTACTAAAACGGCGGCGGGTACCAAAATCGGCGACAATAAAGGGTGGTGCATTGGTCTTGTGCTTATGAGTCGCCTGCTGCTCGGCTTTTTGTTGCTTAGAATAGCTGTGCAGCAGTGCCACTTTTTCATCTAATCGTCGCTGCCCTTCTTTAATCACACTGGGGTCTGGAAAAGCTTTGAAATACAGCTCATTAACGATAGCCAGTACGAACACTTCAAAAAACATCGCCTGAATCATTGGCCCTTCGATATCAATCAGCAAGCGACCTTGGCTATCGGTGCTGATGGTAATGAATCGGCGCTTGAGTTTAAATAATTCAAGATAATCAACAAAATCTGAACGCATAAAACGTAATTGACGTAAATAATCTAACTCGTCTGGTAAAAAACGTAACTCACATAAGCTGTCTAACTGCTGCTCTAAATCGTCTTTAATATCGGCAAGCGGATAAGCGGCATCTTTATTATTACGACAGCGAAAACGATAGACCCCATGAGTCTGCGGAAATTGATGCAACATGGCTTGGAGCATAGTGAATTTATACAAGTCGTTATCAAGTAATGAGGTGATAATAGGTACATAGGCAACGGTCATGTTACAGCCTTAAACGCAAAAATAAGCAATGAATTGAATATCAGTCAATCAGTTAAGCGACAAAATATGGGGGCGAGTACTACTAAACGCGGTTAATGATGTTGTGAATAAATGACTAATCACCCATCAGCAAGTCATGAAGTATAACGAAATTTGGGGCATTTTTCTGAATTCATACCCTATTTATTTTTTCTTGATAATGACAGTCAATTCAAGATTGGCTCCATAACAGTATGGCTGTTAGTTACTTATTGAAGGCATTCTGAAGACGCTAAGCCCAAAAGGCACTCAAGTTGTTTTAAGTTTTTGCGCTCATAAACTGTGCCACGTAATCATCGGCAGGATGATCGCGCAAGTCGTTAGGAGACCCTGTTTGTATCAAACGTCCACCATTTAAGATACTAATACGCTGACCCACTTTAATCGCCTCATCAATATCATGGGTAATAAATACAATAGTCTTATTGAGACGCGCCTGCAGTTCAAGCAACTGATCTTGTAATTGGGCCCGAATTAAAGGATCAAGAGCAGAAAATGCTTCATCCATCAGTAATATAGGCGTATCAGTTGCTAGTGCTCTTGCCAGCCCCACACGCTGCTGCATGCCGCCTGACAATTCATCAGGATAGCTGTGTTCTAGGTTAGGTAGACCCACTTCATTCAACCAGTGCCGAGCGATTTCATGGCGCTCAGCCGTACTCATTTTACGCACCCGCAGCCCATAAGCAACGTTTTGAATGACCGTCATATGCGGCACTAAACCGAAATGCTGAAACACCATACTAACCGTTTGTTGCCGATATCCTTGTAGCGCCTTATCATCTAAATCTAATATATTAATAGCCGAATCTGAAGAAGCTCTGCCCGAAGCACCCTGATTCGTGTCAGCACTGGCGACTTGTGAGCTTTGGGAAGTTTGTTTTGAATGAATCCCGGTGTCAACCCAGATCTTACCGCCAGTGGGGTCAATTAGACGATTGATATGGCGTATTAACGTTGATTTTCCTGAACCTGACAGTCCCATAATACAATGCAGCTCGCCTGCCTTAATGGCTAGATTAATATCATAAAGCCCTACCGAATAACCTGTTTGTTCTTTGACTGCGATGCTATCCATACCTTCGGCCAACAATGCCAGCGCAGCCTGTGCCTGAGTCGCATTGGCATTATAAATTTTACTGATGTTCTCTAGCTGGATATGATTCATTATTATTCTCGTTGTTTTTTAGCAGCGATTTTATAGTGATTGACTCTTACAGTAAGTGGTTTATGAGACTCTAAACCACTCTTTAACCAATCTGTCTCCTACCCGCCTTGATGGTTTTTTGACGTGCACGCTTACCTTGACCAAACGCTTGGGTAATACGGTCAATAATAATCGCTACAATGACGATAGCGGTACCTGCTTGTAAGCCTTGACCAATATTCAAGGTTTGAATAGATTGCAACACATCTTCACCAAGACCTGGCGCACCGATCATAGAAGCTAAGACCACCATCGACAGCGACATCATCACTGCTTGATTAACACCCGCCATAATACTTGGTAGCGCTTGCGGTAGCTTAATCCAAATCAGCAATTGCCAATGAGTACTGCCGAATGAGCGTCCAGCCTCAACCATCTCATGATTCACTTGGGTAATACCTAAGGTCGTCAAACGAATAAGTGGCGGCAGGGCATAAATAACCGTGGCAAACAATGCCGGTACTTTACCAATGCCGAATAGCATCAGCACCGGAATCAGGTATACAAAGCTGGGCATGGTTTGCATTACATCGAGTATCGGTGTCACAATTTTACGAAGTACATTACTGCCCGACATGACAATACCAATGGGAATACCAATGACCACGGTCACTAAGACTGATACCATCAATAGCGCTAGAGTTTCAATCAATGCGCCCCATAGTCCAAATGCGCCAATCAAGAATAGCCCGGCACCACAAGCCAGTGCAAACCATATCTTACGCACCCCAAACCACGCTAACACGGTTACTAAGGCAATGATTAGCCACGGTGGAACAAAGGTTAAAAACCGTTCAATAGGCAGCAGCAAATACTTCAAGGCGACGGTACTAATACTGCGAAAAACGTCACCATAATTTTTGACTACACTGGCCAATGACTCATTAAGAGGGGTTTCAAGCGACCACGAGGGAAAGTTTGATGACAGACCTAAGATATTGTCAGACGGTGTGACCGTATTAAGTGGTGAATTGATACTGGTGTTTTCCGCTCTATCTCCTGTTAAGCTGATACCCAGTTTAGCAGCCAGAGCGGTTGCCGCCTCAGCAGATAACCAATCTTGCCAGACATTCGGATTATCACGCAAAAACTTAAGCGCTTGCTCATCGCCACTGCGCTTACTCTCAGTCATCTCAAGAATAGCGCCATTCAACTCCTCAGCAGTGAATTGTACTTTTTTGAATACCTCAGATAGCTCAGGATTGGCCTTAAGAAATGGCGTCGATACTGCAATTTTAAGCGGTGAGACTGGAGCGCCTGATATACAATCTGAAGTACCGTTTGCCAGCAGCAAGTCTTGCCAGCAAGCCTCGTCATAAGCGGGAAATTCTATGAGTGCAAAATCATATTTGGCGATCAAACCTGTCGGTTGCCAATAATAGAATAATAAGGGTTTACGCTGCTCAAAAGCTGAAGCAATCTCAGCGTCAAGTGCCGCGCCGGTACCAGGATGGACATTGTTAAAAGTAGTGCCCAAACCCGTATTTTTGAGCAGGCGGGTATTAAATACCTCGCACGCCCAGCCAGATGGACAGTTCATAAAACGAGATTTGTTTGGGTCTTCAGGGTCTTTAAACAGCTCAGCATACTTAGGCAAGTCTTGATAGCGGCGGAGACCTGGGTTTTCATCCATCACATACTTAGGAACGTACCAGCCTTGAGTGGCACCGCCTTTAAGCGTATCACCAATCACCGCCACTTTATTGTCCTTGATGGCTTGTTCCATGATGGGCGAACGCCCTACCCACTGCTCACTAATAATTTGAATATCGTTTTGTGATAAGGCAGTCTCCAGTGCTGGCCCTGCTCCTGGCACCTCTTCAATCGTGCAACCGTATCCACTCTCAGCGATATACTTCAGCACACCAGCAGTAAATTGACCGCTTTCCCAGGTTAGCGCACCAAACTTAATTGGATTCTCGCAGGCCGATGTTGTGGTCGAGGCCGCCGAAGCGGCCAGTGCTGATGCGGGCAACAACAACGAGCTTAGCAACAGTAAACTTAACGCAATCCATTGGCGCATAGCATATCCTATTTATTATTATCTTTTACTGAGCGGTGGCGGTTGGTTTCTCAAAGTTCATTACTTGAATTTCAGTGCTGCGACTACTTTAGTCTATGATTAAAGGTTATAGCAAATGATTAAACACCATTTTTGGTGAATAGTATGTATAGAAACACATATTTTATTGGTTAGCGATTAATAAGCCAAATAGTAGGCAAAAAAATAGCACTTATCATAATAAGCGCTATTTAAAAAGTAGAGGTCATTACTCAGCTTGCGTTATTTTAACATTACCGCCATGCCTTTTTTGAACAGCGCACCATAAGGCGGTAATAGCAAGTTCATACCGTTAACCTTAGATTGCACAAAAACCGACTTCATGTGACTGAAGCGCTCAAAACCTGCCTGACCGTGATAGACGCCATGGCCTGAATGCCCGACGCCACCAAAAGGTAGGTCATGTTGTAATAAATGTAACAGGACTTCATTAATAGAGACGCCGCCTGATACCGTGTGCGTACGCACTTTTTTGATATCGCGATCATTCTTACCGAAAATATACAGCGCTAGTGGACGCGGACGATCATTAATGAATTTAATCGCATCATCAAGGGTCTCGTAATGCATCAACGGCACAATCGGTGCAAAGATCTCATTTTGCATCAACTTGCTGGTTGGTGCAGGTTCCGTCACCACAATGGGCGGCATCAAACGAGTCTCCACGTTCGATTCAACCTCGGTTAGTGGATGCACCTCTTCAACAGGTAAGCTATCGATATAGCTTTGTACCCGCTTAAACTGTTGGTTATTAATAATATGACTATAGTCTGGGTTATCGCTGATATTAGGATAGTGTTCTTTGACCCACTCTTTTGCTAAGCTGATGAAACGTTGATGATGTTGCCGCTGAATCAAAACATAATCAGGGGCAACACAGGTCTGACCAGCATTAAGGGTTTTGCCCATCATCACCCGATTGACCGCGGCTTCAAGGTTGACATCATCCAATATGATCACTGGCGACTTACCACCAAGCTCAAGCGTCACTGGCGTTAAGTTAGGAGCGGCAGCAGCCATAATTTTCTTACCGACTTCAGTAGAGCCGGTATAAATCAGATGGTCAAAGGGCAATTTACTAAAAGCTTCAGCAATATCAACTTCACCCAGCACCACACACACCAAATCAGGTGAAAAGTACTGCTCAACCGCTTTGGCAAAGGCTTCTGCAAATTGCGGTGCAGCCTCGCTTAGCTTAATCATAATTCGATTACCGGCAGTAATGGCATCGATCATAGGTCCTATCGCTAAATATAGCGGATAGTTCCATGGCACCATTATGCCTATTACCCCTAATGGCTGCGGTTGAATTTCGTTATGGGCAGGCATATAAAGTGCTGAAATCCCTACCCGCCGCGTTCTCATCCACTTTTTTCCGTGCTTTCTAGAGTGGCTGATACCCGCAAAACTGGGAAACAATTCTGCAAACTGAGTTTCTGACTCACTGCGATAACCAAAATCTGCACTGATCGCTTTAGCAAGCTCTTGTTGTTTGTCACTGAGCATGGTTTCTAAATTGTCTAATTGAGTGGCGCGAGCCGACCAGTCAAGTATAGGATGACTACGGCTCAGTGCTTGTAAACGGGTAAACTGGGCTTGTAATTGCTCGGTAGTGTGAACCGTGCTGAGCGCCTGGTCAGCGTCGCCTGTGGTTTGATTGCTGTCACTTTGATTATGGTCTGTCATTTGTCATCCTTGTCATATGTGCTAGAGTCAATACGCTATAGTTATATCAAAACTCTATGTTTATCGTAAAGTGCTGAAAATAGTAGCACTAAGAAACAACTGTTCATTATTATCCAATGTAGCGCATTGAATGGCGAATGAAAAGCACGTTTGGCTAACTGGTGGGTTTGTATACATGAACGCCGCCAAGTTTTGGTCGTTAGGCTATTATTGGGGGGTTTTTTAGTAACCATTTTTGAATGACAGCTTTTAATGATGACTTTTGAGTAAGCAGCCTTTAATAACTGCTTTATTAATAGCTATATCTTTAGTAATCATGTTTTCAGTATCAGTCTTTATTGTCCTGCAATTTAAATTTGAGTGATGGGTTTAAAAACTGCTAAACTCAATGACACTAATCAATCCGTTTCATAAACGTTAAAACCATAAGACGGCGACCCTAATGCCAAACTCAATAGCAAACACAGCACCAAACACAGCATTTACAGTTAACGATCACTTTATTAATGACAGCCTTATTAGTAAATCGCTGAGTGCTGCTGATTATAACCCCACTCATGAGGCCATGCTACAGCGTACTTTAGAGCGTATTGCCTTAAAAAAAGAACAAGGATTACGTACTCCTGATGAGTTATGGATCGTCGACCATAATGATGTCTATACCCTTGGGCAGGCCGGCAAAGAAGAACATATCTTGCAACGCACCGATACTCCTATTATCAAAACCGATCGCGGTGGCCAAGTGACGTGGCACGGACATGGACAACTGGTGGTTTATTGGTTGTTTGACCTGCACAGTTTGGGTTGGAGTGTGCGCAACCTAGTCACGCATGCAGAACAAGCAATCGAAGATGTGGTCAATGACTGCCTAAAACCACAATCATCAGTATCAATAAACACCGCTACGAACACACCTAGTAATGCAAACCCTAGTGTTCCTATTGTTAACACTGCTACCAACATTAGCGCCCATGCCCGCCGTGATGCCCCAGGCGTATACTTATACAATAACTCGTGTGCGGCTGTGTCTGACGTTACTGACCAGGTTGATGGTCAAGACAGTAGCGCTGGCTTCCCTGTGCCAAATGATAACGATATTATGTTAGGTAAAATTGCCTCGCTAGGCTTTAAAATTAAGCATGGTTTTAGTTATCATGGTATTGCGCTGAATTTAGACTGTGATTTGTCTGCATTTAACGCCATCAACCCTTGTGGCTACGCTGGTATGCAGATGCTACGGTTGTCTGACTTTATAGACATGCATGGGGGACAAGGTAGCGATACTGAGCCACTAAACTATGCGCAAGTCACTCAAAAATTGATCGATAACATTGCTCAACGTCATGCAGGACAAATCGAGTTGCGCCCAATAGCCTCAAAATAGCAGTTTTGGCACTTGCTCACTTTGCTACTCCCTTGCTTCTAACTTTGCTTTCAACTTAGCTTTTTTAAAGCGGATTGCTTTATTTTGACGGTTATACAGTATTATCAGCCAAACATTGAGTCCTATTTTGCATAATATCGTGCGCGCTTAGACTTAAGCATAACGAGAAAATTTAAATCAAACTTGTTATAATTGCAGACAGCATAATTAAGGTACGGTTATAGCCTTACCGTGCTTGTATAGTTTTTACTTGAACCTTCATTAAGATGACGAGTAAAATTAATAACGTTACCCATCCCTTATCGTTGAACCATCCCTAACAAAAGCAAATAGGAATACTTTATGGCAGATTTTAATAAAATTTTAGATGCAGGCGACGTCGACGGCGGTATCATTAATGTAGTCGTTGAAATCCCAACTGGCAGCAGTCATAAAATTGAATGGAATCGCGAGCTGGCCGTATTTGAGCTAGACCGTATTGACCCACAGATTTTTGCCAAACCATGTAACTATGGTTTTATTCCTCAAACCCTTGACGAAGATGGCGATGAGCTTGATGCCTTGATCATCACTGAGCATCCTTTGACTACCGGTATTTTCTTAAAAGCCAAGGTTATTGGGGTGATGAAATTCGTTGATGATGGCGAAGTTGATGACAAAATTGTAGTTGTACCTGCTGATGACCGCAACAATGGTAACGCTTATAATAGTTTAGCCGACCTGCCTGAGCAGTTAATCAAGCAATTGCATTTCCACTTTAGCCATTATAAAGACCTTAAGAAAAAAGGCAGCACCGTGGTTGAATCATGGGGCGATGTCGTAGAAGCTAAAGAAGTGATTAAAGAGTCTATCCAGCGCTGGAAAGATCTATAAGCTATCAATGCCATTAGACTTTATAATAAATAAGAACTAATTTTATGACATTTACCGCCATCATTAATGTGATTGCGGTATTTTTTTGCGTGCGTTGTAGGTGCACGTTTATAACCAAAGCTAACCCGATATAAGCAGTCTTATAAAATCATTTTTATTGCTGCAAGTTAGTGCAGAATAATGAGTGGCTTTAACAGGCTACAACCAACAAAATACAGTATTTTGTCGTAGAATACGGTACTAACAGATTCCTTACTAAAAAACACTTTGCTAGAGAGTTATAATGCCCTGCAACGATTATTATCTTAGCTTAACTATTCCATCGTAAAGCATACTGATAGAATTGCTATAATAGAGCCGTTATTAATACGTCTAGCAGATCATAAGGATAAACATGTTTGACTCTGACCCCAGCTCAAAACCTATCAGCGCTAAATTGCCCAAAGCGGTGATCATGATGATAGAAAAAAGCAATTTAGTGATGGCCATAAAAACCTTAGCTGCCGACGAAAATATCAGCATGGAGGCGGCCAAAATACGCATTGATGCTTATGAGACCGGGCTAAAGGTCAAGCAGCAGCAAAAGTTAAGTACTATTGCTAATAAACAAGGCATTCCTAGCCAGGCGATTAGCTTTGATAGAGAGCCAGTTGCAGACAGCTCTGAGCACTTAATAAAAGATCGAGTTAAGACTACCCCATCAGAACAAAATTTCAAAGGCCTACAAGATGGTGTCGATAGCCAATTCAATGATTTAGGGTATAAAAAATCACTCCTGCCTTATTGGGCCAAGCGGTTATTAGTCATTATGATTATAATGGCTGGCATGTTTTGGATATTATGGCGGATATTTAGTTGATGAGTCGTAACGAATATAAATAATATATCCGATTTGTCTAATCAAATCTGCTAGGTCACGAGCAGTCGAGTCTAGTTAATTATGAGGAGGCATTTTTGATAGAAATCTTAGCTCAATACATTGAATTGATAGCCAAAATTATAGAATTTATCGGCGTTCTTATTATGGTTTTAGGCTTTATCGTCCTGATTCAAACATTCTTAAGCTTGTCATTACAAGTGGCGTTAGAAGGCCGTTTTCCACAGCAAAAAAAGCCGCCACACCAGAGAAAAGTGTCCAGAGACTCCCAACAATCCTTCTTAACGCAATAAATTTTAGCACAGTCAGTTTTGTCACAACCACTGTTACCACCGTCGACGTGGCAGGGCTTCAATAGTAACGGTTCACTTTATTTACTTCTTATTGGCTATGAGTGTGGGCAGTCAAAAATGTCTCAACCGCTTTAAATTGTCCGGCGGTACTTTCCTCACTATACATCGCTTGCCGAAAAGCATTAGAATTAGGAATACCCGTGGTATACCAAGCGATATGCTTGCGAGCGATTCGGCAGCCAGAGTATTCACCATAAAATCCATATAATTCTTGCAGATGGGTCAATACAATCTCTTTAATCTCACTAACTGTTGGCGCGGCAAGGGTTTCACCTGTCCGTAAAAAATGCTCGATGTCCCGAAATATCCACGGTTGTCCTTGGGCAGCACGCCCTATCATCACTGCATCACAACCGGTCAGCTCATAAACCCGCTGGGCTTTTTGGGCACTATCAATATCACCATTGGCAATCACCGGAATACTGATGCTTTCTTTCACTTCACGAATTAGCTCATAACGCGCTTCACCGTTATACATATCTTCACGGGTGCGACCATGAATGGCAATCGCGGCAATGCCTGCCTGTTCGGCACGGCGGGCAACGCGTAGAATGTTTTCGCGGCCATTCTCATAACCCAATCGCGTTTTTAAAGTCACGGGCGCATCAACGGCATTCACTGCAGCATCAAGTAGCCGTGCCACCAGGTCTTCATCTTGCAATAGTGCAGAACCGGCCAGCTTACGACAAACCTTCTTAGCGGGACAGCCCATATTGATATCAATAATCTGCGCCCCATTGTCAATCTGATAACGGGCAGCTTCGGCAAGTTTGTCTGGATCAGCGCCTGCGATTTGCGCTGAAATAGGCGCTATTTCACCATCAAAGTTAGCTCGATATAAGGACTTTTTACGGGCATACAGCGCCGTATCAGCAATTATCATTTCACTGACTGCGTGACCGGCGCCAAATGATTTGCATAACTTACGGAAGGGGTTGTCCGTCACCCCTGCCATTGGTGCCACCATTAAACGGTTTTCAATCGTCAGCCCGCCGATAATTAATGGCTGTAATAAAGGATGATGGTCGTGGTTTTTTGCTGGTGAAACAGCAGTAGCTGAAGTATTTATAGACATAAAAAAACGGCTTGATTTACAGTGAAAACAAGCCGTTATTCTAAGCATTCTTAATATTATTGCAAGCAATTAGCGTTAATCACTTATCAAAATAAATATTTATAACAACAGCTACTTATCAAACACACTGCCCTGCTCTAAGGTAATGTCATCGTCGTGCTGCTGCATACGCCACGGCAAGCTATCAGGTGAGACGTCTAGGAAGTGCAAGTACTTCTCAAACTGATCGATAATGTCATTGATCACTGATTCAGACTCATAGCCATATAGGTCATAGGTTTGACCACCACGGCGCAGATAAACTTCAGCGCGATGATGATGCTCTTGTGGCAATCCACTGGCCATGTCTTCAGTATAGTAGTCCGGTACATCATGCTCAGACAAGCGCACTTCATACCAAAACTCAACATCATCACCACGTTGTAATTCCAGTACCGCACGATCATTGACCGCATCATAATTAACATGAGTCGTCCAGCCGGTTTCTACAAATTTTTCTGACACTTCTACCATTGAGGGCATAACCACCCCTTTGATATAGGCCAAAACTTTGTCACGAGTCGGCTTATCAGTCATATAGTCAATACGCTCGCGCCATGCTGAGGGTTTGAGTAGATGCGGTGGTATTCTATTGTCATTACCGAGACTTTGATTACGATGTCCTTCAATACGTAGCGCACGCCACATACCAAACATCGAGATCAATATAATAATTGCAAAGGGTAAAGCGCTGACAATAGCGGCTGTTTGTAGCGCTGTTAAGCCACCGGCCAGTAGTAACACGGATGCTACCGCCCCCTCAGTTATGACCCAAAACGATCGCTGCCACCATGGCGTGTCGCTGCGGCCACCGGCTGCTAACGAATCAATAACCAATGAGCCTGAATCCGATGAGGTCACAAAAAAGGTGATAATTAATAAAATAGTTAATGAAGAAACAAACTCAGTAAAAGGTAAGTTTTCTAATAACTTGAATAAGGCAATCGCTTGGTTATCTTGTACATCACCAATTAGTGAGGTGTACCCATCTACCATGATCATATGTAGCGCGGTATCACCGAAAACTGCAAACCAAAAGAAGGTAAAGAAGGTCGGTACTAGCATTACGCCAAACACAAACTCACGGATGGTGCGGCCACGGCTAATTTTGGCAATAAACAGACCAACAAATGGTGCCCAGGCAATCGTCCATGCAAAGATAAACAAGGTCCAACTGCCCATCCAGTTGCTGCTTTCATAAGCTTGCAGGCTAAAAGTACGCTCAACTATATTGCCCAAATAGCTACCCGTATTTTCCATAAAGGCATTGAGAATAAATATGGTCGGACCGACGATGAATACAAAAACCATCAACGCGGTAGCCAGTACCATGTTCAAAATAGATAAGCGCTTCACGCCCTTATCCATCCCTGCTAGCACCGATACCAGTGCCGCTGCCGTAATTAAGGTAATAGCGATGACCTGAACCGTGGTATTAACTGGAATTAGATCCGGTAATAGATAATTCAAGCCCGCGTTGATTTGTGATACTGATAGACCCAAGCTGGTAGCAATACCAAACATGGTACCCACAATCGCAAACACATCAACGGTATGACCAATAGGGCCATAGATTTTATCACCGATTAATGGATACAGCGTCGAGCGTATCGACAACGGCAAACCATGACGAAAAGCAAAATAGGCTAGTGATAATCCGACTACCCCGTAAATGGCCCAAATATGAAAGCCCCAATGAAAATAAGCAATTTGCATTGCTTCTTTGGCAGCCTCAATAGTCTGTGGGTCAGAGAGCGGCGGACTAGCAAAGTGCATTACTGGCTCTGCTACCCCAAAGAACAGCAAGGCAATCCCGTAACCTGCCGAAAACAACATAGCAAACCACTCGAGGAACTTGTACTCAGCCTCAGCGTGATCTGGACCTAGCTTAATACTGCCATAAGGCGAAAATGCCAAGGCAATAATAAACATCAGAAATAATGCTACGGCCAGCATATAAAACCAACCAAAAGTATTGGTGGTAAAATTCAGTACAGTACTGAATAGCTCACCAGCAGCTTCAGGGTTAACAGCAGTGCCGATCACTAATAACAACATAATGACCGCTGCCGGTACAAAAACCGGCAGTAGAATAGTAGATCGAGGTAATTTATTGTTCATAAAAAGGGTCTCTTAAGAATCTTACAAAAGCGGTTGTCCTTAAAGCGATCCCTAGCAAGGGGCCACTCCAAATAAAATGAAAATATCTTTTGACAGCACAAAACCTAATGCTTACAACCAGAATCTAATAACACTTACAATCAGAATCTAATAATAGTAGTGATTAAAGGTTAGGGCCGCCAGTTAGTAGCAAATAGTAAAATGCCTGTAAGGTTTACCACACACATGGTATAAACCCCAGGACTACCACTGTTTTGTAACATTTTTTTAACACGTGTTACATCACTATTACCAAGCAATAAAAAAGGCAACTTGTTAGTTGCCTTTTTATATTGTTAAGAGAGACTGAACTTTAAATGGGTGAATCTATTGAATACCACTCATATAATGAGTCACTTAAATAGAAATTACAGCAGCGAGTTGCTTGGCCGTCTCAGCAAGCTGTTCTTGATCGGCCATTTTTGCCGCATGCATACCAAGCTCATGAACGCTAGCAGGAATAAGATGCACGTGATAATGAAAAACGGTTTGTCCAGCCTGCGCCCCATTAAACTGCATCTGAATAATGCCTTCACGCTCAAATACTTGGCGCTGCGCTTGCATGATTTTTTTGGCCGTCATTAATACCGCCGCGGCGTACTCAGGCTCAAGCTCACCTAAATCAACCGCTTTTTGCTTAGGTATTACCAATACATGGCCTGCTGCTTGTGGCATGATATCCATAAAGGCGAGGGTTTTATCGTCTTCATATACCTTATGATAAGGAATCTCACCCTTTAACATTTTGGCAAAAATGTTGTTATCATCATAAGTAGTTTGTTGATTGGCTTGACTCATTATTTCTTCCTTGGTTTTTTGACAACTTGGTTTTTTGATAACTTAGTTTTTTGATAGCTTAGTTTTTTGATAGCTTAGTTTTTTGATAACTTGGCTATTAGGTAATAGCATTTGACAGTTATCGCTGTTAATGACGGTGTCTACAATATAGTGGACGAAATATCCTTACAGTACAAGTTGCGGTTAAGTTGATACAGTCGATTCCGTATAAGGTAAAGTCACTTGTGGCACTATGCCATTTTTGAATTGGATTAACTATGTGAAAAGCTATCATAAAAGTAGTACAAATAATAAATACCGTATCAATAATAATGCTTGTAACTTAAGCATGCTAATTTATTGGCGAGTAACGTGGTTTAAATGTTATATTAATCACACGTTTTATTAACTTTAAGTTTATGGAATCGACTGCCTTGCCCACTCAATTATCAAATCATACTGACACTTATGTAGAACCACCTAATATTATAGAGGCGGCGGCTACCTCTAGTAGTGAATCGCGAGAGCCTGCGGCCGACGAAAATATTAGCAAAACTATCGATCCCAACGCTATTATTTTGGCACAATCGTTAACAGATACTGCGGTCAGCTGGCGTATTCATAATTGTAAAATTAGTAAAAAGACCGTGACCCAAGAGTTACCGATGTTGTTTTTATATCATTATGATAGTTTGGATGACAGTGTCAAACAGGCGCACCCATTGACACCTGCTTTACTTATGCAATTTAACACCTCTATGACTGCTGATGCTGCTGCCAAATTGATTGGTATTACAGGCGACTTGTTAGCAAGCCCTTGGCATGTAAAAGTTGTCGGCTCGTTAGTGGTGTTTAGCGAAGCATTGCAATTGGCCGTGCGGCTACGTTGGACCAATACCGGCAAAAGTACTCAGCAGCTATATACCCAAAGTGCAGATGAAGCCCTTACCACAGCCTTTAAAGACTGGCAATTTTTTGGTCGGGTGGATGTGCTGTATAAAAACGACAAACAGCCACTAATTAGTATTGATGAGCACAATGAAGACCAAGAACAGCTACACACTATTGATGCCAGCGCTGATTATCAGTATCTGCCAGCGACTCACGCCCTAATCGTTATCGCCAAGCTAGAGGCAGATAAAGCAGAGCTACCCTGGTTTGAGTCGGCTATCTTAGAACGCCTCGAGTAACGTTTGAGTCCCAGTTTCTTTACGATTGTCCACGGATTGGTTTTAGTTACTGATATCTAATGGTATGGTATCGTGACTTCTTCATAACATCTGGTTATTTATTAAAAATAGTTTTTTAATACCGACTTTCTAATAGTGCCCCCTATCTATAAAAAATACATTATCAACGTCCTAGTTGGGGACTCATACCTGAATACACCCCGACTACTTGTAAGGAATATCATATGGACTATCTCTCAAAAACTTCTACTGGCGGTCGTAACATGGCAGGTGCACGAGCACTGTGGCGCGCCACCGGCATGACTGATGGCGACTTTGGCAAACCTATTATTGCCATTGCTAACTCATTCACTCAGTTTGTGCCCGGTCATGTCCATCTTAAAGACTTAGGACAACTGGTCGCGCGCGAGATTGAAAGCGCAGGCGGCGTCGCCAAAGAGTTTAATACCATTGCGGTCGATGACGGTATTGCCATGGGACATAGCGGTATGCTGTACTCTTTGCCCAGCCGTGACTTGATTGCTGACTCTGTGGAATATATGGTCAATGCCCATTGCGCGGATGCCCTAGTTTGTATCTCTAACTGCGATAAAATCACCCCCGGTATGTTAATGGCCGCCATGCGTCTTAATATTCCCACCATCTTTATCTCAGGCGGCCCAATGGAAGCGGGCAAAATTCTAGCCAGTACGGTCGGAAAAAGTCATAATAGTGAAGATGGTGGCAGTACCATTCGTAAGCTTGACCTTGTTGATGCGATGATGGATGCGGCAGATGAAAGTATCAGTGATGAAGATGTCGCCGCTATCGAAGTCTCAGCCTGTCCCACTTGCGGTTCGTGCTCTGGTATGTTTACTGCCAACTCTATGAACTGCTTGACCGAGGCATTAGGACTGGCATTACCGGGTAATGGCTCGCTGCTTGCGACTCACTCACTACGTCGCGAGCTGTTCTTAGAAGCGGGACGTACTATTGTGTCCCTGGCCAAACGTCGCTATGAGCAAGATGATGATTCAGTCCTACCGCGCTCAATCGCTACTAAAGCGGCCTTTGAAAATGCCATGACCTTAGATATCACCATGGGCGGCTCGACCAATACTATTTTGCACCTACTGGCCGCTGCTAATGAAGCAGAAGTCGACTTTAAAATGCCTGATATTGACCGTTTAAGTCGCAATGTACCTTGTCTGGCTAAGGTTGCCCCAGCCTCGCAAAAATATCATATGGAAGATGTGCATCGCGCTGGCGGTGTCTTTGCGCTGCTAGCCGAGCTTGACCGGATCGGCTTGCTCAATACTGGTTTGCCAACTGTCCATAGTCCAACGTTAAAAGCCGCCATTGATAAGTGGGATATTATGAATCCTGACAATCTTGAGGCGCGCGCAAGATATATCGCAGCACCAGGCGGCGTACGTACCACCGAGGCCTTCTCCCAATCAAAAGAATGGTCGAACCTCGATGTTAACCGTGAGTCAGGTTGTATTCGTAGTGCCGAGCATGCTTATTCCGAAGATGGTGGCCTAGCAGTCCTCTATGGTAATATTGCCGAGCGTGGCTGCGTGGTCAAAACTGCTGGGGTCGATGACAGTATCTTAGTCTTTACTGGACGCGCGCGTATATTTGAGTCCCAAGATGACGCGGTAACCGCCGTGCTAGCCAATAGTATCGTGGCCGGTGACGTGGTTCTTATCCGCTATGAAGGCCCCAAAGGCGGTCCCGGTATGCAAGAAATGCTCTACCCGACTACTTACCTGAAGGCTAAAGGCCTCGGTAAAGCCTGCGCGCTATTCACTGATGGTCGTTTCTCTGGTGGTACCTCAGGCCTATCCATTGGTCATTCTAGCCCTGAAGCGGCTGAAGGTGGCGCTATCGGTCTGGTTCACGAAGGCGATATCATTCACATTGATATTCCCAACCGTACCATTAACATGCAAGTTAGTGATGCTGACATAGCCGCGCGCCGCGAAGAAATGGAGAGTCGTGGCCGTGACGCCTGGAAGCCTACCCATCGCCAGCGTCATGTATCTCCTGCGCTACGTGCCTATGCCGCTATGACTACCAGTGCTGATACTGGCGCGGTACGTGATGTGAGCCAAGTCGAGCGCTAGGATTTAAATGCTGAGCTCATATTAGACTAGCGATCACTTAAAGACAGACAATGACACGGTATTTTTTTGATGCCTATATTCTAAATTTATCCTAAGTCAGCCTAGCGCTGGCTTTTTTTTCACCAAAAAACAACGTAGTAGCCATTCTGATAACGATTTTTTGCGGAACTCGCCAGCTTTTACCGTCATGATAAATATTTTTTATAACTTATATTCTTTATTATCTATATTTAACGGTATTTAACTGGCTTGGCCTTGCGTTCTGGTAGCTGTTATTAATTGCCCATTTTAGGCGTTTTTTCGCTATTCAAATTAACATACCCGTGTGCGTAAACCTTATGATCGAGAGCTATAACTTATTCTTATTGGTGTGCGGGGTCGCCTTCTTATTTGGGGCATTATTCCCTATTATGTTTAAGCGCGCGCCTATCTCCTTGCCTATGTTACAGGTTAGTTTTGGGATGATGACGGGTTACTGGTGGACGACATTGTCATTTTTAGATCCCATAGATAATGGCTTAATTATTGAAAAGCTCACTGAAATTGTGGTGCTAGTCTCCTTAGTTGGTGCCGGTATCAAGATTGACACGCCCCTCACTTGGCAGTTATGGCGTCCTACCGTACGTTTATTGCTTATTACTATGCCGATTGGTATCTTCGCGATGGCATTTTTGGGCTACTACGCGTTTGGGCTCAGCATGGGCGCAGCGATTTTACTCGGGGCGGTACTGGCACCCACAGATCCCGTACTAGCCTCTAGTATTCAAGTTGGACCACCTAATACTGGCGGTGAGGATACGCCGCGCTTTACTTTAACTTCAGAGGCAGGACTGAATGATGGTTTAGCCTTTCCCTTTGTTTATCTCGCCATAAAGATAGCCGAAGCCTATGATCAAGGGCAACGCTTTACTGGTGAGATGTTATGGTCGTGGTTTACCCATGATGTACTATGGAAAATTGGCGCGGGCTTGGTCGTTGGCGTGTTGGTCGGTAAAGTACTGGCAAAAGTCGTATTCTCAAAACATCTGAAAGAGACCACTATTTCTCAAGGTTATGTGGTGATTGCACTGACCTTGCTGGCCTATGGACTGGCCGAATATGTACACAGTTATGGCTTTATTGCAGTTTTTATCGCCGCTTTTGTGTTTCGTCGTTTAGAGCGTGAACACACTTATCACCATAAGTTGCACGACTTCGCCGAACAGTCAGAGGGATTACTGATGTCATTAGTGTTGGTGACTTTTGGTATGTTCATTGGTCAAGGTTTACAATCGGGGGTCGAGCTAACATGGCGGGTATATATTGTTAGTTTTACATTCTTACTATTAATACGTCCGATTGGTGGGATGATCGCGTTGTCAGGGCTAAAAATGCCCCCTACAGAAAAATATGCTATATCTGCTCTGGGTATCCGTGGCATTGGTACCCTATACTACTTATCATACGCACTCAATCAGGGATTTTTCGCCGAAGAGGATGCCATTAAATTATGGGTGGTGTGCTCAATTGTAATTTTAGCTTCTATCTTTATTCATGGCTTGAGTGCGCCAAGGCTATTACAAATGACCATAAACAAGCCGCGCAAGTAATGCGATTGCTAATAGTCAATCCACCATAAGATGGATAAGCAGCAGTACCTCTATTAACGACCTAAGCGATATATTGTTATCACTTAGGTTGACCCTGTAGCAATTTTAAAGTGAGAAAATTAAACATCAATCAAAGCTAGCAGTGCTTCGGTCAAAGCAAACTGACGGATATCATTGAGCATGGTCACATCAAAATTATGCACAAAGGCAAATGACAGTTGCTGTGCAGGATCGCACCATGCTACTGAGCCGTTGTAGCCCATATGACCAAAACCTCGGTCACTGACTTTGGTCGCTTCGTCTTGTGTACGTTCTGCACAAAGTTGTAGTAGACGATGGTAGCCCAGACGCCACTCCATATTCGTCGGCATAACCGCATCCATACCGGACCCCTGTACGGTAGAAAGTTGGGCAAATGTTGCTGTATCAATAAGGGTCTGTCCTTGCCACTCGCCGCCGTTTGCCAACATGGCATAAATAGTGGCGAGTGCCTGTGCTGAAGCAACACCATTAACGGCTGGAATGACCGCCTGTAATGCCTCGGCACTGTAATAATCAATAGGTTGTTTGCTAGTAGGTATTAGCGCCGCTTTATAATTATTTAGATTGAGCTTGCTGTGATCAAAATATAAGCGATTGATTTGGGTAGCGGACAGCCGAGTATTTTCTGGGGTTAACTTTTGGTCGGTGGCCAGTTGTTGCCAGCAATGGTAACTGGGCAGCTTGGCATAAGTATCTAGTGTTTGTGCAGAGTCCGCTTTTAGCACAGGTTTATGACGTTTGCCATGCAGCTGTGGGCGGTCTTGCTCCGACGTCTCAATTTTCTTAACTGAAAAGTTTTTAACTGGCTTGGCAAGCTGTTGTACTTTATTAATAGGCACACCAAAATAGCAGCTATCGGCAATGCCTAACGGCTCAGTTAAATAATGACGTAACGCTGAGGCCAACGACATATCCGTGACTTGCTCTATTAAACCGCCTAATACCCAACCATAGACCAAGGCGCTATAAGCACTGACATACGAGCCACTATTATGTGCTTGAGCGGTCGGCATGGCAG
This sequence comes from Psychrobacter sp. PL15, assembly GCF_035984995.1. NCBI lineage: Bacteria > Pseudomonadati > Pseudomonadota > Gammaproteobacteria > Moraxellales > Moraxellaceae > Psychrobacter > Psychrobacter sp. PL15. The sequence goes on along the minus strand of NZ_JAXCIB010000005.1, from coordinate 217,423 downwards.
CAACCTTAGCAACCATCTTATCCCAATAAACTAGCGTCTCGTTATCAGCATCAATAGTGGTGATCGCAAACAAACCAGCTTGATGCGACATCACTCCACGTAGCGTGATATCGGCTTTGCCGTTAGCAGCAAATGCTGGCCAATAGCTCGCTATTGGCAGATCATAGTCTAATAATTGCTGAGTGACCAAAACATGTACTAACGTTGCCAGCACTCCTTTGCCAGTAGAGAAGTTCAGTGACAAGGTATCAGGCTGCCATGGCAACTCTGCCTGTGCCATGCCAATAGATGCCCGTGCGATACACTTTCCAGCTTGATAAACCACCAGTGAACCACCGGCGGGGGCATCGTCAAGCTGCAAGTCGGCTAACAGCTGCTGCAGGCATTGCTGAAGTTTGGGATTGATACTATTACTATCTTTATGATCATCTTTATAATCATCTTTATAATCATCTTTATGACCATCTTGGTCAGAACTACTGCTATTGTGATTGGTCATGACTGTCTCTTTTTTATTATTGTTTTAAGGATAATCTTAAACACCAATGTTGAGTAAAGTACTAAAAATTTTAAAATAAGCGCTTAAGATTGGCCTCTACTAACATTAAAAAAGGCCACCTACTGGTCGCCTGATATTGTTAAATTACTGGGTTGTTATTGTTCAACATAACCGCTATATACCTGCCCACTTAACGTGGTACTAATAAGCGATTATGCACCTCTTGCTCAAGACTGGTCAGACCGTGACTGTATCCACGTTCCATTGCTGTTTCTACTTTACGACCACGTAACCAGCCTGCACGTAAGGTCATTGCTGCTCCTACTCGGTTACCTGACTGACAATGCATCGCTATTTTTTTGCCGTGATACTGGCGTAGAATTCTATCAAACGCTAGGATATTTAGCTGTTTTAAATCTTCTACACCGCATATTGGCAGGTGTTGGTAATACATGCCCGCTTGCTCAACAGCTGCTGCCTCGTCGAAGCATAATTCATCATCAGGTTGCAAGTTGAGCACCACTTCAACCCCAGCATTCGCTAACGCAATGACTCTATCACTATTAAGCGCACCGCAGACGATAGTTTGTTCATCAGGACGAAAATAAGGCTGAAGAACGGTGGCAAGATTGATACCGTTATCAATATTATTAGCATCACTACTAGTATTAGCAACGATGTCGTTAGCGGCTACTTGTTCAGTAGTGGACGCTTGAGCTGATGAGCTATTAGAGCCAGATGTGCTGGTGGAAATTTGAAGGCTTATAGCATTTTCATGTGAAGTCATAGTCATAAATTTATTAGTTAAATATAGCGGTTAAGTAAAGGTAGACAGCTATTGCTCATCTATCAAGGTTACTGGCAAGGTTACTGGTCTTCAGCAAGCAATTTAATATGTCCGGCAAGATGAGGCTTATCATTTTTCGCGCTATATAAGCCGAAATGACAAGTATTCTCTACGCTGTCAAGTGTCGCTACTGGTTCAGCGATTAACTCTACTTCTGATGGTAAAAGGATGGGTAGCTTGAATGATACTTCGACTGTACAAGCGTCAGGTAACTCGCCCATCATCGCCAAACATTTGGCCTTTGACCACATACCATGAGCAATGGCTTTAGGAAACCCAAAGGCACGCGCTGATAAAGGATGTAAATGAATGAGATTAAAATCACCAGAAATAAAAGCATAACGGCGACCTATATCTTCTGGCACTTCAAAGATGTTATGCACCCCCGCTTCGTCTACTATCGGCTTCACGGTAACTGGACGTGGGGCACTTTTACCACTTGCACTGCTATCAGGCTTTTTGCTACGTGACAAATAAGTTGATGTGCCTTGCCAAATGATCTCGTCACCAGACTTAATAATCGTGACAAAATCAAATTGCTGACCTTGATTGTGATCACGTAAATTATCGAATGCCACAGACATGGTGACCGTCTCACGCTCACCAATACGACGATACTGAGTCACACTATTGTCAACGTGCACCATACCTAACATTGCAAAAGGAAACGGCTCTTTGACCATCATGTTCATCTGTAGCGCTTGTGACAGCACTGAGAAATAAGTGATAGGGACTTTACTATTATCGGCAAAACCACAGATCTTACGGTAGTCTTTGAGATTAGCCTGATCAATGTGCAGATCGTCCACATAGTAGGTTGCTTGCGGCAACGCATCTTTACCGACTTTAGCGTTATCGCCAATAGGCAATAAGCTTTTGATAATATTGGCGTAGGTGGTATGCGCTTTTGGTAACGCATCATAATGTTTGTCTGACATAAATCAATCCTAAGTGGGCTTTAACAAATTTTGTTAGCGCATCCGTGAGGCCACTGAATGGCTTATTTTACAGTCTTGTCTTTACACAATAGATGAAACCATAAGTTCAACTAACTGTCTAAACGAGTAAGAAAACAGCTGAATATAAATGTGTGAACCGCAAATTTAGCGTGTTAAGTCTGTGTTTTTATCATAAAAAAGCCACCCTCGGGCAGCTTTATTACCATTTCTCAGCAATTATTTCGTAAGCATATGTGAATTAAATTAGAAACAATCAATGAAATCAGTTATTTGCTGAGGGCCTATCTTATAAACTGAGGTTATGCGCCAAGCAAGCTTTGACCACAAACCCGAATGGTATTGCCATTCAGACCACCAGAAGCAGGCGAAGCAAACCATGCAATCGTTTCAGCCACATCTACCGGCAATCCACCTTGACTCATTGAGTTCATACGACGACCGGCTTCACGAATACCAAACGGAATGGCTTCAGTCATTTGAGTTTCAATAAAGCCTGGCGCAACGGCGTTGATGGTCATGCCTTTGGCATTGTCTTCCAACAATTTCGCAGTGGCATCAACCAGTCCAATGACTCCGGCTTTAGAGGTCGCATAGTTGGTCTGACCCAAGTTACCAGCGATGCCTGAAATTGACGAGACACAAATAATACGCGCGTCGTCTTTTAGGACATCGTTATCGAGTAAATAGTGGTTGAGCTTAGCTATACTACCAAGGTTAATATCAATAACCATATCCCACTTTTTCTCATCCATATTAGCAAGCGTCTTGTCGCGCGTCACACCAGCATTATGGATAACGGCATCTAGACCACCGCGTTTTTCAGCAGCATCCGCAATTTCTACACCCGCATCCTCACTAGTGATATCGACCATCAAGGCTGAACCACTAATTTCACTGGCCACTTTCTGTAAGTCAGCTTGTTGCTGCGGCACATCTAGACAGATCACATGCGCGCCTTCGCGAGCCAGTACTCGGGCAATCGCTTCACCAATACCGCGACTGGCGCCAGTAACCAACATGGTTTTGCCACCCAGCGACTGGCTCCAATCTACCTCAACGGCAGTGCCTTTAGCGACACGTACCACTTGTCCTGAGACGTAAGAGGAACGCGCTGAGGTGAAAAAGCGTAATGTCGAATCAAGGTTTTGCTCAGCGTCTTCAGCGACATAAATGAGTTGCGCAGTGATACCACGTTTAAACTCTTTACCTACCGATTTTATAAAACCTTCGAGGGCACGTTGGGCCAATGCGGCCTCGATATCTGTAGTCGCTTCAGGAGGACGACCAATAATGATCACTCGACCTGAGGTCTCTACCCGGCGTGCTACTGAATGAAAAAACTCATAAACCTGTTTAAGCTCATTCGCGTTACTGATGTTACTGGCATCAAACAGCAATACTTTAAATTTATCGTCACTACCGGTATTGGCTTTTGCTTCAATCCCCGCGTCTGCAATAGCATCCTTGATACCATCACTGCTATTCACAAACACTTCAGCGTGTAACTCTGACAAAATACGAGCGACTGACTCACTAACGCGCGTATCATCGCCACCAGCTGAGCCGACGAGCACACTGCCGCGCACCAAACGCTCACCACTTTCAAAGCGATCAAGATTTACTGGCAATGGTAAGCCTAAATTTTTTGCGACTTTTTTACCAATAGAAGACTGAACAAAATCACCATAACGGTCTGACATAATATATTCCTGTAGTTAACATTTGAAATAATGATAAGCAAAAAATGCAATACCACTATTATAAAGACTTATGAATATCATAATTATTAAAAATTAATAGTCTTTAGTAAGCGGGTTTAAAACTGTCTCAACTATACACGCCCATCGTAAACATGTCCAAAATCTAGTAATGTCTATGAGAGTTTGTAGACAAACCAGTCTACAATAGGGCTGGTTTACCTAGATTTAAAGACAACTGAGCTATGATAAAATCAAGCCTATAAGTTATGGGAAGCGGTTCTATTGATAATAATATATTATCAAACAAGATGCTATGCTGTGTCAACAACACATATAGACTATCATATAGGTAATACTTATCGCCTTTTTGAAATTTACTTAGCGTTTAGTGACCGTTACTTGGTTTGCCAAAGACCTACAATAATGCAGTAAAAACGCATTATCATAAGCAGCGACGTTATACGAAATAAGATATTATTTAGATACTATTCATTCAAGACATATTTTACAGTTAATTGGTTTTTTTATCTGACATTACTTTTTGATGTTTACTTTTCATCTTTTTTTAACCCAACTTTTAAGGATAATATTATGAGCGATAAAAACAGTAGCCCTATTATTAACAGCACCGTCGTCAAAGGCACTGATAAAGCAACGGATAATAATCACAGCACTACCAGTGCCAAAAGTAATGACAATAATGACGCTCATTATGATTCAATCGCTGAGCTTAAAGAAGCGACTGATGTCATTGATGCTAAAGGCCACCCTGTAGATAACAGCTCCAATCAGGAGCAAGCTGAGAAAAAAGCGAAAATTAAAGAAGATATAGCCAATGAAGCTAATGAGGTTGATGCTTTTGATACGACTGCCAACTCAAAAGCGGCGACTGCCAATAAAGACGCCACAGCTAAAGAACAAGACAATGCTTACGATGTGAACAATTCTAATGGCACTGCTGAAACCAATACTACCAAAAAATCGGCTAAAAAGGATGATGATGAAAGTAATAAATCAGCAGAAAAGGTATCTGACCCTAAAGCAGCTGATGCCAAAAAAGAAAAAGCCGTTGAGAAAGATAAAAGCCCTGCGAAAGACAGCAGTGATAAAAAAAGTACTGGTAAAAAATCTGACGATGCTGATAAAAAAACGCAGACTGCTACTAAAAAAGCCAGTAATACAAAATTAAGCGCCGGTCAGCATCGCGTGGCTGTCTTAGGTGGCAACCGTATCCCATTTGCCCGCTCAAACGGCCCGTATGCTGATGCCAGCAATATTGATATGTTGACTGCTGCTCTTAACGGTCTGATTGAACGTTATAATTTGCAAGATGAAAAAATGGGCGAAGTGGTTGCTGGTGCAGTGATGAAGCTAAGCCGTGATATTAACCTAACCCGTGAAACCGTACTGAATACCGCACTAGACCCGCATACCCCTTCTTATGACATCTCACAAGCTTGCGGTACCGGTCTACAGGCGACGTTTGCTTCTGCCAATAAAATCGCCCTAGGTATTATTGATTCGGCTATCACCGGCGGCGTTGACACCACTTCAGATGCGCCCATCGCGATCGGTGACGGCCTACGTAAAGTGATGATTAAATTGGGTGCTGCTAAAAATAACAAGCAACGCCTACAGGCATTAATGGGTCTGAATCCAAAAGATTTGATTGACGCACCGCAAAACGGCGAACCACGTACCGGTTTATCAATGGGCGACCATCAAGCAATCACGACCCTTGAGTGGAATATCAGTCGTGAAGCACAAGATGAGCTGGCCTTTAATAGCCATAAAAATTTAGCGCGTGCCTATGATGAAGGCTTCTTTGATGATTTGATCACGCCATACAAAGGGTTGACTCGCGATAATAACTTACGTCCAGATTCTACCCTTGAAAAACTGGGTAAACTCAAGCCCGCCTTTGGCAAAAAGAATGCCAACCCTACTATGACTGCTGCCAACTCTACTCCATTGACCGATGGTGCCTCTTGTGTACTATTGGCTAATGACGAATGGGCTGCAGCGCATGGCCTTAAAGCGCTTGCTTATATCGTCCATCAGGAAACGGCTGCCGTTGATTTCATTGGTAAAGCGGGTGACAGAGAAGGTTTGCTTATGGCGCCAGCTTACGCCGTACCACGCATGCTTGATCGTGCCGGCCTTAGCTTACAAGACTTCGATTTTTATGAGATTCATGAAGCTTTTGCCTCACAAGTACTATCAACCCTTAGCGCTTGGGAAGATGACAGCTTCTGCCAAGAGCGCTTGGGATTAGATACCCCATTAGGATCTATTGACCGTAGCAAGCTGAACGTGAATGGTTCGTCACTGGCTGCTGGACATCCTTTTGCCGCAACCGGCGCTCGTATTTTAGCCACTGCTGCTAAATTACTGGATCAAAAAGGCTCAGGCCGTGCGCTTATCTCTATTTGCGCTGCTGGTGGTCAAGGTGTGACTTGTATCTTAGAGAAGTAATATTAGAGACAGCAAGTTATTTTAATCTTACTGATCTGACTTATACTTGCTGACTGTAAACACCGTTTAATCACCTGGTTAGACGGTGTTTTTTTGGCTATTAATTGGGGTTATTCATTAAGGTGGCTATCATTGAAAAATAAAATAAATACCGATCAATAAAGCGTCGCCTATTTTTAGGCACAATACTAAGTGTGCTAAAGTAAGTCACAAGCATACATAATAAACAATGCTGATCTGATTTAAGAGGAGTTGATTATGACCAAGATACCTTCAGAGATTGACCCTAAATCTCTACCACAGCAGCAACCTAATGAGCTAAGCGTATCCGAGAAAAGCAAGATCGTTGAACGGATAGACAAAGAGGTTTTTAATGATAAGATGCGCCATAAAATGCATCAGGATTTAATAGATTCATACGATGAAGAGCTTGAGAACGAAATCGATGACTATGTCCGCGATTTTCGTTTTGATGGCCGTGAAATGACCAAGCAAGAAAGGCTTGATCGTCGTACGTATTTCCAAGAGCTGGTACGCTTACAACGTGAGCTGATTAAATTACAAGATTGGGTGGTTGACCGCGGTGAACGTATCGTAGTGATATTTGAAGGGCGCGATTCTGCCGGTAAAGGCGGCGCCATCAAACGCATTACTCAACGACTGAACCCGCGGGTCTGTAGAGTGGCGGCTCTACCTGCACCAACAGAGCGCGAGCAGTCGCAGTGGTATTTTCAACGCTATGTGGCGCACTTGCCAGCAGCTGGCGAGATTGTGTTGTTTGATCGCAGCTGGTACAACCGCGTTGGCGTTGAGCGAGTAATGGGGTTTTGTACCGATGCCCAGTACGAGGAGTTTTTTCAATCGGTTCCTGAGTTTGAGCGCATGCTAGTGCGTTCAGGTATTCGCTTGGTAAAATATTGGTTTTCGATCACCGATGATGAGCAGCATTCGCGCTTTATGAGTAGGATTCATGATCCGCTAAAACAGTGGAAACTCTCGGCGATGGACTTGCAATCACGACGACGCTGGGAAGATTATACTAAGGCCAAAGAGACCATGTTTGAGCGCACTCATATCCCAGAAGCGCCATGGTGGGTAGTGGAAGGCAACAACAAAAAACGGGCTCGGCTAAATTGTATCGCTCATCTACTAGAACAAATACCTTATAACGAAGTGCCACGCGAAGAAGTAGAATTGCCTGATCGCAAACGCGATGATGAATACTATCGCGAACCTATTCCGGACGATATGTATGTGCCACCGCGTTATTAATCATATTTGCTATAGCAATGACACTGTTTACCGATGAGGCTGTATTACGTAACTTATAGCAAAGCCAGTTAATAACAAAGCCAGTTAATGACTAAGCTATTTAATAACTAAGCTACATGGTATAAGTGGCCTGCACGCCATCAATCTTACCAACCAATAAACGCTCAACTTCATTTTTTATTCTTTGGCCCGCCACATCAGTGCCCATCTGTACGGCAAAACCTGCTGGGCGATTGGCTTGAGCCTTATGGTTGATCCAGACCACCTTGCCATTCATCGGTAAGCGTTCACTGGAATTCGGCAGAGTAACGGCAATGAACACTTCATCGCCCAATTGCTGAATGCGGTTGGAATGAACAAACAAGGCCCCATTATTTACAAAAGATAAATAACTGGCATATAACGTTGCGATGTCTTCAATATGACAGGTAAGAATCCCGCCACGTCCTGGCATTGCCATAATCAGCTCCCTAGATAGATTAAAGGCGTTTCTAAATACGTGGTAAACGAAATTTGGGCTAATACTATAAAACGATCATTTGACTTTTACCTTGCTAGCTTATAAGGCACAAGCCATAAAAGCGACGCTATAAAAGTGCCAAATCCTGCATCAGCTTATCATAACCAAATTTTTCTTGTACATTTTGCTGTAGGGCCATTTTCGTTTGTTGTAAGCTGTTTGCTAAGGTTTCTAATGCACTATCAGAGGGTTGATAATGCATTAGTGCTTCTGACAAATTAAGGTCTTTTTGCACCGCGTTGAGTCCAAGACCAACACGCCGAATGTCAAGTAGCATTAGCTCAGATAGCTTGGTAAATTCAACTATATTGAGCTGGCCTTGCCAATAATCGCTCGCTGCCATACTACTACGTTTGCCGCTACGCAGCGCCTGCCAGGTGGTTAGCCATAACGCACGTTTGCTATACCAGTTGGCCCGAGCTAACTCTATTGCCGCTAAAGGCGCACCATTTGCTAATTGTAATAGCTGCTCAATCGCTGCCGGGCCAACCGCTTCACGATTGACGGTACTGCCCAATGCGTGGGTGACATAATCCAACGTGATAGCGGGATCAATGCTCTGTAATGCCAGCTGCTGGACACGGCTTTTGATGGTTGGCAGTAGCTGTGCTGGGGTATCACTAATAAGAAACAGATGGACTTGCGCTTGTGGCTCTTCTAAGGTCTTGAGCAATGCGTTAGCAGCAGCAATAGTCATTTGCTCCGCATGATCTAATACACAAATTCGCATCCCCCGCCCGCCTTGATAGATAAAAGGGTGTAAGGCACGGATGTCGTCAATTTTTATCGTCAGTGCCGTATTGCTTGCTGTTTTGGTCGATTTTTTGTTTGATTTGCTACTTTTAGCGGGACTGCTTGAAGCTTCCCGACTGTTGGCGCTTTCAACACTAACCGGCATAGTGATAATGGGCAATACTTGCAAGCTGGGATGAGTACCGGATCTAAGCCATTGACAGCTTTCACAAGCGCCGCAAGCACCCAGTGGATGACTGTGACGCTCGCGGCATAATAACCATGCTACCAAGCGCCAAACAAACGCACGCTTGCCCATGCCTTGCATACCAGCAGCCAGTAGCGCATGCGGAAGGGACTGCTGCGGCACTAACACTCGGCTAGTAAGTTGGGTCCACAAGGTTTGCTGCCACGGTAATAGAGGCGCGAAATATATACTGTCTGTCATGCTGGTTGTGTCTGTCATATCATTCACACCTACTGACCCATAATGTAATACGCCACTTAATAAGTTTAATTTTTTAGATTCTCATTTAAGATTTCATTCAGATTTTAAATTATTCTACTTAGGCTATTTTATCGTATATCACTTTGAAACTCAGTTAAGCTCATGGCATTTAAGCGGTCCAAATCTTCTTGGGTATCGACCCCTGCCGGTAACCGATGGGCAGCGGCAGCGATCGCGATACTACCCCCATTCTCTAAAATTCGTAGTTGCTCTAAACTTTCGAGAATCTCAAGTGGCGTTTGCGACCAATGGATAAATTGTTGTAACAAACTAACCCGATAAGCATATAGCCCTAAATGGCGATAAGCATGCTTGGGTGGTGGCAATTGTGATAGATCTGCTATGGCTGGTTTTTGTTCATTGCTGTCCACAGCCAGTGCGACATCGCGATCGCAAGGAATAGGCGCACGGCTAAAATACAGCGCGCGCTGTTGATTACCATGAGTTTGGCTGACTACTTTCACTACCGATGGACGCATAAAAGTATAATAATCGTCAATAGGCTCATATAAAGTCGCCATAACGCTATCGCTATCTTGTAGCAGCAATGTTTTGACCTGCTCTAATAGCAGTGGTGGCACTAATGGCTCATCGCCTTGCATATTAATAACAACATCCTGAGCGGCCCAGCCTTTGATCGCAGCGACTTCAGCCAAACGATCTGTACCTGATACGTGATTAGCGCTAGTCATTACTACCTCGTAACCTGCCGCTATACAGATTTCGGCGATACGCTGATCATCAGTAGCAATACACATATCGTCAGCAAAATGCGCCGCTTGCGCTTTTTCAGCTACCCAAAGTATCATGGGCTTACCGTGAATGTGCAATAGCGGCTTGCCAGGTAGACGTGTGCTTTTAAAACGCGCAGGAATGACAATATGAGTTTTGGCGGGCGTTACTGATGTTACGGCTGACGACATGATTAATTCCTATAATAAGTCATACAAATAGCTCATATTAAGAACTTATACAAAATTCTAGGTCGTGCTTATTGTGCTCTCTTTATCACTCTCAATGTGAATACCCAAAGTCGTTAATTGCTGATGTAGTTCATGATAGCAACCATCAGATAACACCGCTGTCACTGGCAATACCCATAGCCTGCTTATTAGTTCTTTGTAATCATCGTTGAGCGCTTGCTTAGTTTTGGCTTCCAACGATAATTCATTTATTAGTAGGGTCTTTATTTTTACCGCATCTTTGCTAGTGACAATGATTGGCTGCTGGGTATATTGCAACAGCTCAGCAAGGCTAAAATCATAATGATCAGGATAAGGGTGCGGGATAACGTCAAAGCCAAGCGTGTTGAGCGTATCAAAAAACCGCTGCGGATAGCCAATACCGCTAACCGCATGGACTTGACTGCCTTTAGTTGGTGCTACGATATCATTCGGTGCTGATTTATCAATTGACACTATCCTATCAGTTAATACCTTGCTATCACTTAGTTCGTTATTCACCTGAACATTAGATAATAAAGGTTGCCATAAAAGTTGTAAGCTATCTGGCTGTAACTGCATGGTTAAACGCGTACTTAAAGATTGATGATGGTATTGATGGCCATATTTTTGATTGGCAGGCGTTACTGTGCTATTGGTTTTTTCATGATAGATCACATTAGCATTTTTTAGCCGCGACATTGGTTCCCGTAAAAATCCTGTCGGTAGCAGCTGCTGATTACCAAAACCGCGTGCCGTATCTACCACAATCCATTCAATATCTCGTTGCAACGCATAATGCTGTAAGCCATCATCCGCTATTATCAGCTGTAAATCAGGGTACGCAGCTAATAGCATAGTAATCGCTTGCTTACGATCGGGGCATACCGCCATCGCCGCGCCGGTCATATTAACAATCAAGCAGGGTTCATCACCAACTTCACTAGGTACACTATCTGCAGTGACTAATGCTGGCATTTTGCTACTATCACCACCATAGCCGCGACTGATGACCCCGACCTTTACCCCGTGCTGCTGTAAATAACTGACCAAAGCTATAATTAGTGGCGTTTTACCACTGCCACCGACCGTAATATTTCCGATTACCATCACAGCAGTGGGCGCACGATAGCTGGAAAATAACCCCGTTTTGTAGGCTTGACGCCGCAACATCATTATCAAACCATATAGCCAGCTAAAAGGCAGCAATAGCCATAACCAAGCAGCTTGACGTTGCCATGCACGGGTCATTGTCGTTTCAATGCTCATGGGCTACCACTTCACCTATCATTGCTTAATCATGGATTATCGTACTGTCATTTATTAGAAATTTTACCACGCATCTTTACTTAGCAGCTTTTGAATTATCTGACGTTTAAAAGACTATTTATTACTTAACGGTCCTTTAATAACTCGCTATTCAATCGTTTTATCAAAAGCAAAAAGCTACTCAAAATCTCTTTCATACATTTGCGCGTAATGACCTTGCTTTTGTATCAGTTCGCTATGCGTACCAATCTCAACAATCTGGCCGCCATTCATCACTGCAATGCGGTCGGCGGATTCAATAGTGGTTAAGCGATGAGCAATGACTAAGGTCGTGCGATTTTTCATGACATTATCGAGGGCTTGCTGGATGAAATATTCAGACTCATTATCAAGCGCGCTGGTGGCCTCATCTAAGATTAAAATGGGCGCGTCTTTTAGAAGAGCACGAGCGATAGATAAACGCTGACGCTGTCCACCAGATAACTGAAGACCTTCCGCGCCAATCTCACTCTGATAGCCGTGCGGCATTTTCATAATGAAGTCATGAGCAAAGGCATCTTTAGCTGCAAGCTCAACTTCAGCCTGTGTTTTTTGCGCTAAGCTACCATAAGCAATATTATTAAATACGGTGGTATTAAACAGTACCACTTGCTGATTGACCATCGCAATCTGCGAACGCAAACTCTCTAAAGTAATGTCCTCAATCGGCATACCGTCCATCGTAATTTGCCCTGAAGAAGTCGTCAGGGTGCGCGTTAGTAAGTTCACTAAAGACGACTTACCGGCACCGCTACGACCAACCAATGCGACGGTTTCGCCTGCCCGTATATCTAAGTTAAAGTCTTGTAAGGCCACAGTCGAGTCTGGGTAGACCAAGCTGACATTCTCCAAATGAATCGCGCCTGATAGGGCAGGATTAAGCTTCCCTGTATCCTCTTCTTCAGGCTCATCGATGAGCGCAAATATAGACTCACCAGCAGCAATACCTTTTTGCAATTTTTGATTGACATCGGTCAACGAGCGCACCGGCTTACTGAGCAAACCCGCCGCCGCGATATAAGAGATAAACTCACCCGCTGAGATGTTATCAATGACCGCAGGACGTAGCGCAAGCCACACGACTACGGCCATTGCTATCGCCATCAATAGCTGTACCGCTGGCGTATTAATGCTGTTAGTAACGACTACCTTCATGCCTTGGCGTAGGTTCTTTTTTGAAGTCGCGTCAAAACGCTTCGCTTCATAAGCTTGCCCGCCATAATTTTTGACCACCTGATAGCCGCCAATCACTTCGTTAGTAATGTGACTGACATCACCCATAGTTTCTTGGATGCCCTTTGATAGTTTGAGATAGCGCCTGGAGGCAATACGAATCAGCCATAATATTGGCGGTAACACTAAAAACAGAATTAAGGTCAAACGCCAATTGCTATAAAGTAAAAAGCCCATCAAAGCTAAAACCGTTAGACCATCACGCAACAGGGTCTTCAAAGAGTCAGTACTAGCAGCAGTCACCTGCTCCACATCAAAAATAAGCTTAGAAGATATCGTGCCTGCTGGATTGGCTAGATAGAATGAACTCGGTAAGCGCAGCAACTTGTTAAACACTTGCACCCGCAGCTCATAAACCAGATTCCGCGATACCAAGGCAGTATAGTAGTTACCCAAAAAGCTGCCCACACCGCGCACGAAAAATAGCGCAATAATAATAAATGGAAATAAATCTTGTTTACTTTGGTCGTTTTGGTTAATGGCATCAGTAATATATTGCAGTAACTTAGCAATCCAAATCTCTGTTGCAGCGTTAATACTAAAACCGACCACCGTCAGTAATAACGCCCACCAATAGGGTTTAAGGTAGCTTAATAGGCGCAGTAATGTCTTGTGCTTGGGCGTAGTTGATGGCAACGCTGATATTTTTTTAGCCGTATTTTTTTTAGAGTCAGACTGAAAAGCTTGGCTCATAAAAGCCTCAATTTGGGTGTAAATCTATGAATTTTTCACACTGACAGCGTGACGATATAAACCTTTGAAACAGTATCAATTTTGTGCTTCTAAATATTTAATCAAGCTGGCAAACTCATCTTGACTGTGGAAAAATATTTCGACACTACCTTGACCGTCTTTTTTATGTTTGAGCTTGACCTCAGCCCCTAACGCATCCGTCAGACGCTGAGTTAAGCGCTCAGCATCATGACTCTGCACCTGTTCTGTACGGTTTATTTTGGGCGCAGGGTTTAAGATTGATTTAACCAACTTTTCGGCTTCTCGTACCGTCATACCACCATCGATTATCTTTTGGGCAATGATGGGTTGTTGCTCGGAGGATAGTGCCAGTAACGTACGTGCATGACCCATATCGAGCGCACTATTTGCTAGGTGGTCTTTGACCGTGTCATGTAACTGGTTCAATCTTAATAAATTCGATACCGTCGTACGCGCTTTGCCCACCACTTCAGCAATCATGGCATGACTCATACCAAATTCAGTATGAAACCGCTGTAATGCGGCAGCCTGCTCAATCACAGATAAGTCTTCACGTTGAATATTCTCGATTAATGCCAGCGCAATGGCCAGCTCATCGGATAACGCACGTTCAATCGCTGGGATAACTGTTTTACCAGCCATTTTTGCGGCACGCCAGCGGCGCTCACCAGCGATAATCTCATGAGTAACCACCGCAGCACTTTTGTCTTCATTTGCCAGTAACGGACGAATAACGATAGGTTGCATGACGCCGTGCTGTTCAATAGAAGAGGCCAACTCTGCAAGCGCGGTCTCGCTCATATCACGACGTGGCTGGTATTTACCGGCTTGCAACCGATTAACATCTATTTGTACTAAACTAATTTGGTCGTCAGCCGCACTGTTATCGGTAACGCTGTTACGCATCCTACTACTATTTCGTGCTGGGCGTGGCGTACGATTGCTCTTGTTGTTAGCCTCTTCTATAGCAATAGCTGATTTTTCACGAGCTTTTGCACGGCTAGTTTTAGCTAGTTTACTTGCTTCTGATGTTGCTTCTGAAGCTAAGTTTGAGACTGTATTCAGCACCGTATCATCACTTATAACTGTATCATCACTTATAACCGTATCGTCACTTATAGCCGTATCGTCACTTACAACGATACTATTACTTACAACCGTGTCATCTTGTAAGGCAGAGGCGGTAATTTGCTTTTCTTTTTTGATTGACCCCAATAGGGCATCTAAGCCTCGATTGGCAGCCAACCCTCTTTTCTTCGCCATGATTACCTATCCTCTAACGCTAAAATAAAAGCCCAATGATTATTAATAAGTGCTTATTGATAACTATAATGATTAATGAATATAAAAAATAACACTTAAACAGTTTAGTAAATTTTCAGACCGCTATTATTAGTGCACTAATAGCTACAACTACTCTACTAGCGGCTTTGCTTAATAACTTCAGCAGCGAGCTTTTGATAGGCTTGCGCACCTTTTGAGCTTTTTTCAAACGCCAGTACTGGCATACCATGGGCCGGTGCTTCAGCCAAACGTATATTTCTTGGGATATGAATCTTGTACATTATGTCGCCAAAGTGTGCATCAAGCTCAGCAGATACATCATTGGCCAAGGTATTGCGCGCGTCAAATAAGGTTCTAACCACTCCGCGAATATAAAGCTTAGGATTCAGCTCCGTTAACCGCTCAATCGTTTGTGACAAGTCAGCAAGACCTTCTAGCGCATAATACTCACACTGCATCGGAATAATAACCCCGTCAGTAGCGACTAAAGCATTGATAGTCAATAAGTTTAAACTGGGTGCACAGTCCATAATAATATAATCGTAAGGCTTTTTTTGATCATTAATTTGATCCGCTACTAATTCAGCCATCGCAGTCTTTAATAGCTCGTGGCTATTGGTTTGACCCATCAAGGTAATATCCATACCTGCCAGCTCACGATTGGCACCAATCACATCAAAGCCTGCCGGGCTTTTGATAATAGCCTCTTGCAAAGACGTGCCATCAAGTAACACGTCAGTAATCGTTAACTCAAGGTCGTTCTTATCAAGGCCAGTACCACTAGTGGCATTACCCTGTGGGTCTAAGTCAATCAGCAGTACCCGCTTGCGCTTGGCGGCCAAACTGGCAGTCAAGTTGACCGCCGTCGTGGTTTTGCCAACGCCGCCTTTTTGATTCGCAATTGCTATGATTTCCATACACTCACTCAATTTAATTAATGTGACGCTCGCCGCTTATTGTTATAGGCCATTAACCAGTGGTACTGGTTTTATAGCCACTAATATGGTCATAGATAACACTAGTGTGCTCATAAACTAGGGCGCTCATAGACAGATAGCTTAGACATTTTTTAGCGATAATTCAATCAGATGCCGACTGTCATGCAACCGTGGCACATCCAATTTAATAGTATTAATCTGCCACTCTTTATCTAACATGTTAAGCTCTTCAGTAGTAGGCGCTTTACCTTTCATGGCACATAGACGGCCATTATTGGCTAGGCGCGGATTTGCTGCTGCTACAAAATCTATCAAGCTGGCAAAAGCTCTGGATGTGACCACGTCATATTGAGCGTCATGCGCTTCAATCCGAGCCGCAATCGGTTGCACATTGGTCAAGCCAAGCTCACTACTAATCTGTTTAATAAAGCGAATCTTTTTTTGATTACTATCTAAAGCGGTGCACTGACGTTCAGGCTGACAAATGGCAATAATCACCGCTGGTAGTCCGGCACCCGTACCGATATCTAACAAAGTTCCTGGCGGTAAATGCGCTATAATGGCCAAGCAATCGATAATGTGCTTAGTAAGCGCTTCTACTGGGTCGGTAATAGCGGTCAGATTATACGCTTTATTCCATAATAAAAGCTTATCCAAGTATAATAATAGCGTGCGTTGCTGACTATTATCGAGCGACAATGCCAATGCAGTTGTTGCCTGCGCTAATATGTCAGCGAGCATCGGTAACTGTGCGCCAAGTTTAACAAAGCCAGTGGGGTCAATGTTAGAAAAAGGCGTGCTACTTGTAGAGTTGACAGAAGGCTTAGCGGATGCTGACATAAAACAAGTTATCCCGTTTTGGCATGTGAACCGTTTATTTTATCATGAGGGCTGCGTGTTGAATAGTTGCAGATTGCGCCAATGTCCGCCATCTTATACTATCTTCGAAGCCATTAATGACTTATTCGTCTTTTGTCGCACTAAATTTATAACTATAAACAACAATTGATAATGTATTTGATGTGACGACATAACCTTTTTAAGTACGATGTTTATTGTTTATTACTACGAGCCATAGCTAACCATAAATGGCTTGTCTTGACTTTTTCACTTTACTATCAATAATTTAATACCATTTATTCATTCTATTTGTTATGCATGAAATCCTTGATGATCAATCATCTGCCTATGAACGCAAAGCTGACCGAACAGCCAAACACTATTATGACTCAAAGCCTAGAAGATATGACTCACAACCCAGATAATTCTAAAGACCCAGTGGCGTCCACTGCTGACGTAACTGAGTCTCAAGCAACACTGCCTGTTGCCCCTGACCCTATATTTACAGCAGTGAATCAGCGCTGTCTGATAAGGGCTGAGCAGCTCAAACGCTATAGCAATATTCGGGACCTGCCTACAGATACGCGCAATGCTCCCTTACTAGATATTGGCTTTGGTCAACAGCGCGCGCTCAAAGCCTTGCAAACCGCATTAGATATCGACGCTAGCGGTTATCATGTGTTTGCCGCTGGTGAAGACGGGCTGGGCAAACGTACGGTCATTAGCCGCCTACTACAGCATATTGCTGCAAACGCACCGACGCCTAATGATTGGGTCTACGTACATAATTTCACTGACCCACGGACTCCAGTGGCCCTGCATTTGCCTGCTGGACAAGCGACACTGCTGCAACAGCACGTCAATAACTTATGGCAACAGGCCAAAAAGCGCTTAACCCAACGCTTTCGCAGTGACCATTACCAAAGCAAAATAGAAATAATTAAAAATGATACTGATCAAAAGGAAAGTTGCGCTTACGATGCGCTAAACGCTGAGGGTAAGCAGTATGACTTAGCGCTTACCTTTCGTCCCTATGATAATAAAGCTATATTTGTACATCCCAGCCAACTGTTAACAGAGGATGGCGACAAAACAGTTAAGGATAAGAAAGAGGTTGAAGATATTGCTGACTCTGACTTAGCTCTTGGATCGGATGTTCGGTCAAACAAGATTCAGTCAAACAAGAACAGTAACCAAAGCTTGGCCTCAGATATAACTTCAGACTCAAAGACCGACCGTGACACCGATGCAGATGCCCATACTGATCACAAGAATGATTTAAATAACTTTGCAAAAAAGAACCACATGCAAAAGCGTCTTAATCAGCTGACCATCGAATTAGAGCAATTAGAAGATGATGCCAATGATGCTATAGAAGCGCTGCATCGTAATATTGCCCGCCGTGCACTACAGCCTTTGTTCCTGCCTATTCGTGAGCAATTTGTTACGTTACCCTCAGTCATCAATTATTTGGAAGTACTGTTTACTGATATGGTCACTCATGTCGAACGTATCGTAAATGGCGATGATGAGGAATTTGTGGCTGCGGTATTGGCAACGACTCCTAGCCGTTATGCGGTCAACGTTATAGTCAGTCATACGCCTGGCAGTGGTGCGCCAGTCATTTTTGAAGACTTGCCAACCCATCTAAATCTATTGGGTCATGTCGAGCAAATCACCCAACTTGGTACGGTTACCACCGATGTCAGCATGATTCGTGCCGGCGCATTACATCGTGCTAATGGCGGTTATCTTTTATTAGAAGCCAGTCATCTGCTCGAACATCCTTATGCCTGGCAAGGACTAAAACGCGCCCTACAATCACGCAAAATAAAACTATCCAGCCTTGAGCAAATGCTCACCTTGACCGGCAGCTTGTCGTTAGCGCCTACGCCTATCGACCTTAATATTAAAGTGGTTTTATTAGGGGAAGCCGATTTATACTATGAGTTATTAGAGCTAGAGCCAGAGTTTGATGCCGTCTTTAAGGTACGCGCTGATTTTCATGACGACGTTCCCCGCACGCGTGAACATGAGTTAGCACTGGTGGCTAAAATGGCCGACATTATCAGTTATGCCAAGCTCTATCCTTTCGATAGTAGCGCCCAAGCTGCTTTACTCGAACATCTAAGTTTGCAAGCTGAAGACCAAGAACGCTTGAGTCTACATAGTGATCGCTTAATTGCCCTGTTACACGAATCCAATCGCCACGCCCGCCTTGATAATCAAGATATCGTCGATGCCAGTCATGTTACCCAGGCCATTGCTGATATGGATGAGCGCTCAGGATACTTGCGCGATCTTTATTGGGATGAGCTCAAAAATGGTCAACAGCTCATTAACACCCAGGGTCAAGCCGTTGGACAAGTTAACGCCTTGACCGTGGTCAGCTATGCCGATAGTGAATTTGGTATGCCTGCCCGTTTAACAGCGGTTATTCAACCTAACATCGGTGCTGGTGACATCCTAGATATTGAACGTGATGTCGATTTAGGGGGCAGTTTGCATGCTAAAGGCATGCTGATTATGACCAGCTATTTGCGGGCTCTGTTTAGCCAGCATCACGCATTAAACTTTAGCGCCTCCTTAGCATTTGAGCAGAGTTATGCCCATATTGATGGTGATAGTGCCACTGTTAGTGAAGCTTGTGCGTTATTATCAGCTCTAGCAAATGTACCAATCAATCAAGCGTTGGCGATTACTGGTTCTATGAATCAGCTGGGCGAAGTACAGGCGGTCGGCGGTATTAATGCCAAAATTGCGGGCTTCTTTGATGCCTGCCGAGAGCAAAAATTGACCGGACAGCAGGGTGTGGTCATTCCAATGGCCAATGTTAAGCAGTTAATGCTGCGTGATGATATTATTAACGCCGTTGAAAACGAACAATTCCATATTTATGGCGTGCACACCCTTAGTGAAGCTTTGACTCTGATGACTGGACTGCCTATCGATAGCATGAATAAAAAGAAGCGCTATCGCAAAGAAACTTTATTTGGCAAGGTCTTAAGCCGCCTAATGCTATGGGATGACAATCAGGATACCTCTGATGATGCAGAAGACAAAAAATCTAAGACAAAAGCTAAGAACAAGCGCAAAGCTAAAAAGCAGAAAAAAGAGGCTAAGAGGAAGAAAGAACAAGATAGAAAAGACACAGATAATAACCAGGATGAGCTAGCAGACGACAACGTCTAAAAGCAGTTTAACGTTATGTCCTATGGCGATGAGGTCATGACTGAGGTAGATTCGGCAACAATGAATGAACCCGCCTGCAAAGGTTCATAGACAAGACATTCAAAAATTTGAGTAAAAAGCCTTGTTCCAAATACTGGTAACATCTACATGTTATTTTCGTTTTGAACGAACGTTGATTTTAGACTAACGACCATATCAACCCAGTCGTTAGTCTGAAGTAATAGTCAAAGCGCGTGTAATCTTCCTAGACGCTACCCCTATTTTCTGCGATGATAAACAAAAGACTACTATAGTCAATGAAAAGTAATATCGATACATAATATACTGCTGGCATACGTTTTTCTTGCTTGCTGTGCCTACGCAGACAGAGGCTGCAAAAAACTTATACCAGCAGTACCGTCGCGTTTTTAAGGTATTTTAACTATAGTTAGAAAGATATAAAGGCAAAAATCTTAACAGAAAGATCCTATTCGATACTAATACCATGTTCAGAAATCGAGGATAACGCAAAAATCGAATGCAGGCTCTACAACGAGTAGGCTTAACAAATTTGACAGCGTTAGCTTATTTTTTGGGTATTGGTATAAGATTAACTTTATAAAGGTTATCTCTTAATGACTGTACAGAATACTGACGCCGATAGCCTCAAGGTTCGACAGCCTGCTAGTGAGCCGCAAACTGATACCCTGCCAGTTTCGGCTAATAACGTCTCTGAAGATATAGCTGATAGTCGACACGGGGCTGCAACCACTGCGCGTCAGTGGCAAGTACTGTCGCAGCTACAGCGTAATCGTTGGGTGGGCACTACCCATGTATATGAGCAGCTGAGCTTAGCAGGCTTTGACATCAGCTTACGCACTGTGCAAAGAGACTTAAACGCTTTAGCCAAACGCTTTCCTATCGAAAAGAATAATGCCAATCCGCAGGGCTGGCGCTGGGAAGAAGACGCACCTTTGCAGAGTTTACCGCATATGAACCTATCACAAGCGGTTGCCTTTAACATGGTCGAAGCCAATCTGACCCAACTGCTGCCCCCTGCTATTTTAGGGGAACTGTTTCCGTGGTTCGATTTGGCGCGGCGACAACTCAAAAATAGCAAGGTGACTCATTCATGGATTGACAGAGTACGTATTGAACCGGCTACCCAACCTTTAATTGCGCCACATATCGATTTGGACAGTAAAGATAATATTTACCATGCCCTATTTTATCAGTTACAAATCAAAGCCTGCTATACCCGCAGTAACAAATCGCAAGCCGGTGAGTATGTATTAAACCCCATTGCCATCATTCAACGCGGGGTCATTATTTATCTGCTGGCGACCCGCACCGATGACCCAGATGCTATCATTCGTACCTTTGCCTTACATCGATTTGCCAGTGTTGAGATACTTGATAGTACCGCACAGACCCCTGATAACTTTCATTTAGACAGCTACTTGGATGCCGGTGGTATGGGCTTTACCCACCCCTTACTCAGTCAGCTACCCGATCACGGCAAAAATACGGCGATCGAGCTGACATTTACCAAAAAAGCCGGTAAGAGCCTTACTGAAAGTAAGCTCAGCGACGACCAAACAGTGATCATGAATGACGATGACACCCTCACGATAAATACGACAGTTAACTTGAACTCTCAGTTAGTGTGGTGGCTACGCGGTTTCGGTAAAGGACTATTAGATGCCAAACCATCGCTACTTTATCAAGTCGTATTAGACTTAGATGTTGAATAGCCGTTATAGCCCCTTATTTATAGGCAGCGTCAAGAAACAATGTATATAAGCCAGTGACAACAGCCCCTTAAAAATAAAAATTAAGCATCCAAAAGGAATATTATGTCGACCGCTACCCCATCATCGCCTACGTCACCACCGCTCATTTCAGGCAGTTTGGCTGCGCTTGGCTTGACAGCCGATACTTTATTTTTTAGTTTAAATTATAAATTTACCAAGACTGACCCGAAAGGTATGATGAAGCGTTTCAAACAAAATCAAGGAACGATTGATCTTGATTTGGCTTGCGTGCTATATGATGACAAGTGCACCATAAACGATATAGTATGGTTCAAGCAGTTGCGCGATAAAAGTGAAACAGTAAGGCATCAAGGGGATAGCCTAGACGGCAAAGATCGCGGCGAACAAGCACTGTATCATGCGCCGCTAGATCAAGAGCAAATTCGCTTGTATCTAAATAAAATTCCAGCACACATTAACCACATTGGCTTGATAGCCAGCTCGTACTACGGTCAACCATTCAGAGCAGTTGATAGTGGTGAAATGCATCTTAGTGATGATGAAGGCAACCGCGCTTTTGAAGTGTCTCTGAAGCAGCTGCCACACGGCTGTAGCGCCATTTGGATAGCCAGTTTACGCCGCGAAGTGGATGACTGGCATTTAACGCTACAAAACTTGCCATTAACCGATACTGATATACAAAAAGCGGCGCAACAAGTCGCACATGAACTTGCCCGCGCCCTGCCAATGCCACAAACAGCTCGTGAATAATTTGACTATTATTACTATCGCCGATATGGATTGCCTTAACTGTTCGTAACCCTTAATCAAACCTTAAAGACATCAACTTACTCTAGCGCTTCCCCGCAATGCGGGCAAAAATTCTTTTTCTGCACGTCTTTTTCTCGGCGTTCAAGCGATTGCTCCCGTAGTACCTGGAGCACAATATCTTGTGCCTGCTCTTTATCCAAGCCCAGCTCACGACGAATTTTATCGATCATACTTTGATTTTGTACCAAATCAAAATCACCATCGACTAAGAGTTCGCGAAACTGTTGTTCCAACTCATCACGGCGTTGGCTTAACTCATTGGCCAAACCCGTCGCCAAAATACCGGCTGGCAGTGCTGCCAGACCCACACCTAATATCGTGATAATCGCACCTAATATCTTACCTGCAGTGGTAATCGGTATGACGTCGCCATAACCAACCGTGGTCAGGGTGACCACCGCCCACCACATAGCCTTAGGTATCGACTCAAACTCCTCCGGCTGGGCATGGTTTTCGACTAAATAAATACCACTAGAGGCCGTCACAATCATAATAATTAAGATAAAAATAACCGCTTGAAATGAGCCTTTCTCTTTGCTGATAACCACCAATAAAATACGCATGGAGGCAAAATAGCGGGTCAGCTTAAGAATGCGGAACAAACGTAGAATACGTAAGAAACGTAAATCAATACTGACGAAGAAGTTTAAGAAAGCGGGGGCAATGGCTATCAAATCAATGAGAGCCGAAGGGCTTCTCAACCAATCCCAACGTTGCCGCCAGGTGGTATTGTCAGGCTTGGCTTCAGCCACGCTCCATAAGCGCAGTGAATACTCAATAGAAAACACCACGATAGAAAAATTCTCAAACCAAGTAAAGTAGCTTTGATTGGGGTAGTACCACTGATCAACAGACTCCGCAATCACTGCGGCTACATTGGTCATGATTAAAAGAATTAGAAAATAGTCAACGTAACGACTGAACAAGGTGTCGTGGTCATCATTTTGCAAAATATTATAAACAAAATGACGCAAGCGCCGTATAGATTGGAATATCATGCCGTCCCTATGCGGTGCAATACCGGTCTTATAGTAATAAAGAATGAGGCAGAAACAATAAGAACTGTTTTATTTCAGCCGCCAAGTGACTTAAGTTACCACGATATCGTTATAAGATAGTGATATAAGGATCAAGTATAGCTATAAAAACAGTATTTGCCCTATCTAAATCTAGCAGATTAACACTGCTACTTAAGAAATTAATTTTAAAAACTATCGTTAAAAAATTTTCTTAAACCGATTGCCACTCGCCTTGAAATACTTGCAGATTATAGTGGTTATGCAAGACCAGTGTAATAAATGTAGACCAGAGCCAGCACAATTAGCACCATTACTAACAAAGCCAACTGTAAAACCCGTTGATCAACATGTGAACCATCACGCTGCTGCTGAGCAGGTAATAAATACAGTCTGCACTCAGAACAACATTGGTCAACTTGATTTAGCATTATCATTGAGCGCGCATTGGCACAACGAAGTGGTGAGTTACTGCAGTAGCCGAGCATAATATATGACTGATTCCTTGCTGTAGGTTATGTAAAAATGGGCTCTAGAGCACCTACAATAATAGGTTATTAAGTGAATGTTACTAAATTATATCTAAATCCTTACAGTTAATAAGGGTTTTGTATTATAATGAAGTGGTGATGTTACCAGTTAATTTATAACAATAACATCATGTATCGGTAACTAATGTCATCCCTCATTAGGTATTTATCGGCAATCATTTATTACCTTAAGGAACCAATTAATGAAACTACAATCCCTAGTTTTAGCGACTGCTGCTGCTCTCACAATGACCACCACCTTTGCGATACCTGCTGGTACTTGGACAGTCGCTGCTGGCGCACACTATGTTGACCCTAAAAGTGATAATGGTACTTTAGATAATATTTTAAGCGTTAAAATTGATGATGATATTCGTCCAACCATCAGTGGTGAGTACTTTATCGCTAATAACGTTGGTATTGAATTACTAGCGGCAATTCCATTTCATCATGACTTTACCTTAAATGATGCTGATGGTAATAAGATACTCACAGGTAAAACTCAACATCTACCCCCTACTCTTTCTGTACAGTATCATTTTGACGGCTATAATATGCCTTTAAATATTAAGCCGTTTGTTGGTGTTGGTGTCAACTATACAACTTTCTTTAAAGAAAGAATTTCTACTGGTGGTGATTTAGATCTTGACGATAGCGTTGGCGTAGCCGGTCATATCGGTCTTGATATTCCATTTGCGCCAACTGAAGCTTTCCGTATTGATGCCCGCTATATGGACATCAAAACTGATGCTAGCTTAGATGGTGCAGATATTGGTGAAATCGATATCAGTCCTTGGGTTTACGGCGTTGCTTTTGTTAAAACTTTCTAATATAACATAAAGTAATATGAATGAAAAAAGCCGGCTATATGCTGGCTTTTTTGTGTCTATTATTTTATACAATGAGTATTTCATCCAAGCTTTTATTAAATATTAGACGTAAAAAAGACCGTCCATGGACAGTCCTTTTTATTATCAGTATGGTTATTAAGCGATCAAACAGCCTATAGCAAGATACGGCGTGGATCGGCAAGTAGACCGGCGACATAACGAGTAAATACCGCAGCATCAGCACCGTTAATGACTCGATGATCATAAGATAGTGACAAGGGCAACATCAGGCGTGGTTCAAAGGTTTGCTTGGCAGCATTCCAATGCGGCTGCATAGTTGCTTCTGAAGCGCCTAAAATAGCCACTTGTGGCCAGTTGACCAGTGGTGTAAATGCCGTACCACCTAAGATACCTTGGCTTGAAATCGTGAAGCTGGCACCTTGCAAATCTTTAGTGCTTAACTTTTTATCACGTGCTTTTACTGCCAGCTCACCAATTTCAATGGCAATCTGCTTGATACCTTTATCTTGCGCATTTTTGATGACCGGGACAATCAGACCATCATCAGTGGCCACCGCAATACCCATATTCACGCTTTTACGCAGAATCACTTGGGTATTGTCATCACTTAAATGACTGTTAAAGCGTGGATGTTGAGTCAGCGCATAAGCCGTCGCTTTGACGATAAAGGCTAGAATAGTCAGGCCAATACCTTGGGCTTTCATACCCCCTTTTAGTTCACCACGTAGCTTCTCAGTTTCAGTGATATCAGAGACGTCGAACTGGGTCACTTGCGGTAAATAGGTGTTGTAATTGAGCTGCGGTATAGAGACTTTTTGCAAACGCGTGAGGTCTGTGGTTTCGGTCTCGCCCCAAATCTCAACATTGCTCATGTCAGGCAGTTTTGGCAAACTTGTGCTGGCAACACTAACGCTAGCAGGGGCTGCTTGCGGAGTAGTCAAACTATTTTTGACGTGTGCAAACAGATCTTCTTTTAGGATACGATTATTCAACGCTGAACCATTGACTTGGGTGATGTCCACACCCAATTGACGAGCTAGCTTACGTACTGCAGGACCAGCATATACTTCGGCTGCCTTATCATTAACCTGAGCTTCTGTTAACTTACTATCCGCAGTGTTCGTAGGCGCGTTATTGACCACAGGTGTAGATTTAACGGCAGCTGGTTTTGGTTCGTCTGTGGTTTGCGGTGCAGCCGTAGCAGCTTGTTTAGGCGTTGCAGCTTCTTCAACCTTAGGTGTGTCAGCTTGCTCATTGCTAGTGGCAGCTGCACTACTAACGATAATAATAAAGTCTTGGCCATTAGCCACCATGTCACCGGCTTTTACTAATATTTTTTCAATTCTGCCGGCTTCGGGCGCAGGCACTTCGACTGACGCTTTATCAGACTCAATCAACAAGATTGATTGATCGGCACTGACCATATCGCCTTCGCTGACCATAATCTCCGACACTTCTGCTTCATCAACACCTAGATCTGGTAGCGCATGCGTAGTCGCTGTCCCTGCTGTAGTAGCAGAAGATGATGAACGGTCTTCAGTAGCAACAGCAGCTTGGTCGTCGCTACTATTGTCGTTATTATCATTATCACTTTTGTCGCTATTAGCAGTCTCACTGTCTTTCTTAGAGTCAGTCACATCAGCGCTTGCGTCATTAGCATCTGAGCTATCGCTATCCGCATCGCTATCGAGCTCAATGAGTACCATGCCTTCACTGACTTGATCGCCAACAGCAACATTAATCTTGGTAATTTTACCACCAGCGGAACTCGGTACTTCTACCGAGGCTTTATCAGATTCTAGTAGGATAATATTATCGTCTTTTGCGATAACATCACCAACACTAACCATAATCTCACTGACTTCGGCGCTATCGACACCCAAATCGGGGGCTTTAATATCCATCCTTATTCTCCTTATCTTAAGATTGCCTTGTCTTATAGGTTTTATTCTGTGACGTCATCATCATTGAGTAAAGTGGCATCGGCTTGGTCTTCAGCACGGCCTTCATTACTAATTTCGTCATCGTCTTCACTGACAAACTCAGGGACAGGATTCGGATTCACATTACCAGGTGCTGGTGCATCTGGAGAATGGTCATAATAAGGCTGCTGCTGCCATGCAGGTGGTAGATCGACATCAATACCCAAGCTTGAAATAGCATCTTTTACCAAGCGCATTTCTACTTCGCCTTCGTCAGCTAAGCGTTTAAGCGTGGCAACAACAATATGCGCAGCATCAACGTTGAAGAAGCTGCGTAATTGCTCACGGCTATCAGAGCGACCATAACCATCCGTACCCAAGGTGGTATAAGGACGATTATCAGGTAACCAGGCTCGGATTTGCTCTGAGTAGTTGCGCATATAATCCGTTGCTGCCACTACGATACCTTCGTGCGGCGCAAGCTGTTCTGTAACCCATGGCACGCGCTCTTCATCCATTGGATGTAGACGGTTATAGTCATCACAGACCATACCATCGCGAGTCAGCTCATTAAAGCTGGTCACACTCCAAACGTTAGCAGTAATATTAAACTCGTCTTGTAGTATTTTCGCCGCTTTTTGTACTTCGCGTAGGATAACACCAGAACCCAGTAGCTGTACTTGGGTTGAACCATTGTCTTCTAACAGATACATGCCGCGTTTGATGCCTTCTTCAGCACCCTCTGGCATTGCAGGTTGCTCATAGTTTTCATTCATCAAGGTCAAGTAATAATAGACCCGCTCGCCTTCACCATACATACGGCGCAGGCCATCATGCATCACCACTGCTAGCTCATAGCCAAAGCAAGGATCATAAGACACACAGTTAGGTACCACGTTGAATAAGATTTGTGAATGGCCATCTTGATGCTGCAAGCCTTCACCGTTTAGAGTGGTACGACCAGCCGTTGCGCCTAGTAAGAAGCCTTGCGCTTGACAGTCACCTGCGGCCCATGCCAAATCACCAATACGCTGGAAACCAAACATAGAGTAGTAAATGTACATCGGAATCATCGGTAACGCATTGACAGAATAGCTGGTTGCTAATGCAATCCAAGTACTCATGGCGCCTGCTTCGTTAATACCTTCTTCTAGCATGTGGCCGTCGATGGCTTCTTTGTAGCCCATTAACGCTTCGCTGTCTTCTGGAGTATATTTCTGGCCAACAGCAGAATAGATACCCAATTGACGGAACATGCCTTCTAGACCAAAGGTACGTGCTTCATCAGGAACGATTGGCACGACACGATCTTGAATGTCTTTATTTTTCAGCATCGCTGATAGTAGACGCACAAATACCATCGTGGTCGATTGCTCTTTTCCTTTACTACCCTGAAGCACACGATCAAAAATAGACAGCTCAGGAATGTCTAAAGGAATATGACCACTACGGCGATTGGGTAAATGACCCCCTAACGCTTCACGGCGACCTTTAAGATATTTCATCTCCGCTGAGCCCTCTTCAGGACGATAAAACGGTAGAGTCTCTAACTGCTCGTCAGTAAAGGGTAAATCAAAGCGATCACGGAAATACATCAAGGCTTCTTGATCCAACTTTTTGATTTGATGCGATTTGTTGACCGCTTGGGTTTGGGTAGACAAGCCATAACCCTTGACTGTTTTTGCTAGAATAACTGTTGGCTGACCTTTGGTTTTCATCGCTTCGCTAAAGGCGGCGTAGACTTTCATTGGATCATGACCGCCACGGTTTAGGCTTGAAATATCCTCATTAGATAACTCATTAGCCATTTCCTCAAGTTCTGGATATTTACCAAAGAACTCTTTGCGTACAAAATCAGGGTCACGCGCTTCGTATAATTGATACTCACCGTCAACCGATTCTTCCATGCGATGTTTGAGGACACCGGTAGAATCATTGGCCAATAGACTATCCCATTTACCGCCCCAAACGACTTTTATTACTCGCCAGCCTGCGCCGCGGAATACGGATTCTAGTTCTTGAATGATCTTACCATTACCGCGTACTGGGCCATCAAGACGTTGTAAGTTACAGTTGACCACCCAAATCAGGTTGTCCAGCTTTTCACGGCCAGCAAGAGAAATTGCGCCTAAGCTTTCTGGCTCATCGGTCTCACCATCACCCAAGAAAGTCCAAATCTTGCGGCCTTCTTTTTCAAGCAAGCCACGGTTTTCCATATAGCGATGCACATGGGCATGATAGATCGACATAATGGGACCAATACCCATTGAGACAGTCGGGAACTGCCAGTAATCCGGCATCAAGTACGGATGCGGATAACTTGATAAACCTTTACCGCCCACTTCACGACGGAAGTTATCGAGCTGCTCTTCAGTCAAGCGGCCTTCTAAATAAGAGCGCGCGTAGATACCTGGTGCTGAGTGACCTTGATAATAGATCATGTCACCGCCGAAATGATCGCTCGCGGCACGGAAAAAATGGTTAAAACCGGTTTCATAAAGAGTAGCACTAGACGCAAACGTCGCTAAGTGACCCCCTAGATCATCATCATTTTTATTCGCGCGCATGACCATCGCTAAAGCGTTATAACGAATTAAAGCGCGAATTTTGCGTTCGATAGCCAAGTCACCGGGATACATGGGCTCGTCTTCAACCGCGATAGTATTGATGTAAGCGGTATCAAGACGATTAAACGGCAGTCCTTCTTGCACCGCCATATTGTATAAAGCTTTTAGCAAAAACTGGGCACGATCTTTATCAGCATGTTTGATAACGGACTCAAAAGCTTCCAACCATTCCTGCGTTTCGGTGCTGTCAGCATCCTTATAATAATTCATCTTTGTTAATCCTTTTATATCAGTCATACCTACCTAATGGCAGGGTCTTATTAAATAGTGTGTAATGAGATACCGGATTACTTACGACTTCCTTGCTACGCTCAAGCATTCCATTGTCTTATGCGGTCTATATATAGCTAGGTCATACAAAATAGTGGCAGTGTGCATTAGCATACGTGTTAAATGAGCATAATGATAAAATAGACCGTACAGTTAATGCCGTATATTCGGTCGTTAAATTATTATCAGGGTCTATTATAGGCGTTTATGGCCCAATTGTTTATAGCTGTAGAGAAATGAAGATATAACAAGTATTTTTGAAATAAATAGTGATTAGTGTTTTTAGAAATGTTTATTAGAAATAACATTAAGGAATTGGTATTATCGTAAATGATAAAGAAATCTGAACACCACACTATCTGCTTGAATACTGTTTCACTTTCACGTTGGCACATAGCGCCTATAATAAAAATTAAATGGGGTTTTCATAAAAGTATTTGACAACGTTATATACTGATGACTCAATTAAGGCCATTGAGTATAATACTTATATCTAGAGTATTGGTCGTTCATACCCTCTAAATAAACGTTCATCTTGTTTTTGTATCTCAACTCCCTGTTGAATATTATAATTGCATACGACCATTTTAATATTGTGCGACCGTTACTGGAGTTATGATGAATTTGTCTGCTAAGATATTGGAATTAAGATTCAAGGTCACTCGTTGGATAGCACTATCTTTCATACTAATACTCTTGCCCAGTTATTCGGTACTAGCAGCAGTCACGTGTGATGCTGGTTTTATACCTGATAATTTTGCAAACTCAGATTATACCAATCTAGCACCTAATACTTCCCCACCTACTCCCAAGAGCAATCAAAATATCATTGGTGTTGAAGATGAGAGCTACCTCGTTGCTTCTAACATTTTGGTTACTGATGGCTCCTTAAATGCTGGATCGACAAACACTTATCAATCAGTAACAGCTAGAGGAGATCAAGTATTTGAGTTCTTTCAAGACTTCGCTGACGAAACAAGCACCCGCACTGTATCATATACCTTTAAGAACAAGTTTACCGGTCAACCTCAAGCACTTGATAAGGTAAGCTTAAGTATATTTGATTTAGATTCAAACATTACAAGGTTTTTTTTCGTTGAATACTTTAATTATTTTGACCAGGTTACCATAACTGGTGTTACCTCCCCAGGGACAGTAATTAGTCCAGCTGTAACGTATAAAGGCCAAACAATAACCAACTCCGCGCCTTATCGTCAAACAAGCACCACGAGTGATTTTTCATGTAGTAGTTTAGATGACAGGTGCAAAGTCTCAGTAACTTTCGATCAGCCTGTGATTAAGGTGGATGTAACCTATGGCAATCGCCCTAACGTAGATTATTCTCGTAGAAGTAGGAATGGTGATCCTGGTAATCAACTTATATATATCGAATTCGATGGTTACTGCTACCAGCCGCAGCCGCGATTGACTTATACCAAAAAACTTTCTGCTCCTCGTAAGACAGATACTGATGAGTTTGTGGTTCAAATAAAAGATACCGTTAACAATACGGTAATAACCAGTGATATTACTACGACCACCACAGCAGGTGAAGGTAATACCGTCACTAACGGAACAGGTACGACAGGAACATTCAAAGTTGATCCCACCAAAACTTATATCTTAACAGAAGCTATAGCAGGAACCACGAACTTAAGGGATTATACTGCCTCATACATGTGTAAAAAGTCAGACGGTACAACCGTGACGACTTTAGACCCAAAGAACTTAAAGCTCACTTATGGAGACAATTGGTCGTGCACAATTACCAATGGTAGACCTAATTATACCTTCTCAGGTATAGTTTTTAATGATAATGGTGGTATTACAGACAGTAGTGCCAATAGACAAAATATTTCTCCTACTTTTACGGGTAATAGTAGCTATTTTAACGGAGCTTATGATGGTGCAACTGAGTCAGGTATATATAACAGCAACTTACGAGTACGTTTGACGGACTGTAGTGGTAATAACATCACGACAACTTCGGCCAACCCTCAAACGGTTTCAAGTGCTCAGGCTACTATAGGTAGATATAACTTCATGGTATCGCCTAGTGTGCTAGCAAATAGAACAAAGGTCTGCCTAGTGGAAAGTGAGCCCAGCTCGTGGGACTATACAATAGATACGACCTCTAATACCGAAGAGGTTACGCTCGTAGCAAATGTTTATGATTATAGAACCGAAATAAATACTACTGGAACGTTCATTCGCAATTTAGATTTTGGTGAAGTAAAAGGCAATAATACCGCCTTGGTACTGATAAAGTCACAGTATGTCCATGAATGTAACGACACCCTAAATTACCAGAGTGTTAGTGATAATCCTAACCCAACAGTAGGTTTCAGCGTCAATCCTATCAATGATGTCAGCCCAGGAAACTGTATTGCTTACCGAATTCAGTCTTACAACCGTGGCCATGTCAGTCTTCAGCAGGTACAAATTAATGATAAGCTACAAAGCATCCCTGTTAGATCCTCATTTCAGCGACCTACTCCCTTATTTCTTCCAGCATCAGTAGGTAACCCTACGGTCGCTTACGGTACCAATGGCGAAATTCAATCTAATCAATTCAGCTTAGCTGCAACTCCTTCAGGTAGTACGCAGCCGCAGCCAAACTCGGCAACACTATATTTTAATACTAAATATGGCACCACCCAATCGGATTAATCTGCAGGTGGTGTTTGATTATGGTCTCTCATCACTTTTAATCTTATATTGCAGCCACACCAACACATAAACCAGATTCAACTTATCAAACAGACACTTTTATAATTACAAGTGTCTGTTTTTTTATTCAACTAAAATATGCATCTCGTCATAATGTATATATCCTTAATAAACATTATTAATACTTATTCACTACGGTACATCAACAAGTGACGCTACCAGGTAGAACGTTCCCAATATTCTTACAGGTAACAACGAGTGCCTTGATGGCTTATTTGATCGCGATAAAAAACTAGGATTAGCAAATAGCAATCTGACTGTAACGACAATAATATTGCCACTAGCTCCTCCTATTCGTAGACCGTATCAAGTGCAAAGCTACCTTATTTCAATACAGTTTTACTGTTCAGTCAGACTTCTTATCAAATGAGACTTGGATCTGTTTGATTGGGTCAAAATCAAGCTCTTGGCTATATAGCTTTGCTACAACTGCTAGCACTCATAAATTTGCATTAGCAGAAAATACTTACAATTATGACTGAAGAAAGCTATCGGGTAATATCGCTCGTGATTTCGACTTCTGTGGGGTTGAAGAAGAATAGAGCGATAATATCCGATAAGTTTAACTTGATAAAACATCTATTTTTCTAAACAAATGTCAAAAGTAATATTTTATATTTTAATAGTAAATATGACTCTATATAGTCTAAGTAGTTGTGAAACTTTACTGAATTATCATTTTGTAGTGGAATCAATTATATTGCTTTAATTATATTCTGATGCCTAAATAACATGGTTTTAAGTGAATATATATTTATAGCTTCTCGTATTATCCTCTCCAAAAGTATTAAATGAATAATAAACAAAACCATGATCACCGTTAAGCGGCTCTTTACTTCCACTTGTCAGGTTTAAGACCTATAACACGACGTTTGTTATTATTTTGACAGCATATAATTATATAATAAGCACAACACACTCTAAAAATACATCATTTATACAGATAGTACTAACTCGCTTTAACTGCCACTTGTATCACTTTCTTATTTGGTGCCGTACAGCTTGCTGTTTATGCCTCTTAACAATCATTAATTCTAGGAATTTAAAATGATTATGACCTATCCATTAAAAAAAATCATGACGGCTGGTATTACTAGCTTAGTCTTATTGAGTGCTGCTCATGCTGATGACGCCCTAAAAATGGAGCTGACAGCTAACAAAGTTATTAAAAATACCGAGGGTAAAGTTAGTTATTTACCAGTCCGTACTGCTCCAACGGGTACTGTTATTCAGTACAAAGCAACCTATACCAATACCGTAAATGAAAGCATCAACGACTTAGCCGTGACTTTACCTATTCCCGCTAATATGACTTTTACTGGTGACGTATATCCTAGCAGCGCCCAAGCAAGTATCGACGGCAAGAACTATGCCGATATGCCGTTGATGCGCAAAGTCGATGGCAAAATGGTTAAAATCCCATTATCCGAATACCGTACCTTACGTTGGGACATCAAGCTCTTACCAGCGAATAAATCTGCAGCTGTGGCGCTTAATACCATCGTTGATTAATACGATCATTGATTAAAGCAGCCCAGTTACCATCCTTGAATCCCAACCTCTAAACCTTTTCCTATTTCGGAGTCTTATATGAGATCAAACATTTTTAATTACAGCTTATTAGCTGTCGGAATCGCTGCAGTGCTAGGCATTAGTTCTACTGCTAATGCAGCCCCAGGGGACCCAGCCGGCACTACCGGAACTAATACAAGCGTAGACATCACTAACCAAGCAAGCGCCAGCTATAACGTCAGCGACCAAGAGCAGCCTGTGGTTCTATCTAATATAGTAAAAATCACTGTATCAGAACAGGTAGCCTTCACATTGAGTGCTGATAATGACGATACATCAGAGGGTGGTATACAATTTGATGATAAAAACCAGAACGAAGAAGTGGCGCCTAATGGGTACGCTGTCTTTGAGCATACGTTGACCAACACTGGTAACCGTACCGACACCTATACTATATCACTGGCCGCAAATGACCCAAAATATGATACGCCTAACTCTACTGTCTCATTTAAGGTATATAAAGCGGATGGAACAACGGTAGTTCGTTCTGCCGACGATGTCTCCTTCGCAAATATTAATGGCAGAGAATCCGAACTAGAAAAGGGGCAGTATGTTAAGTTTATTATCAATGCCAAAACCATTAATAATAAAGGTGGGGACAAGCCACCACTAACCATATCTGCCAAGAGTAAAGCCTTAACTGATAACGGGGCACCAGTTAACACACTTACTAATAATAACAGCTCATTCACTAAGCTCCCTACCTTTGGTATCGTTAAGACCATTACTAATGGCCTAGATCTCAATGATCTTACTGATACCGCCGAGTATCAGATTGTAGTGACCAACGAAAGCACTACCTTTAGTGCTGATGCTACTGAAGTTAATATCGCAGATTTTCTGCCACCTGGTCTAATTATGGCAGAAAACCTAACAGCTAATAATATCACGGTCAGTAGTAGTGATACTACTAAAGGCACTATCACTGCCGGTAATGCAGAAACTGATGGCTTCAAAGTTACTGGTATCAATATCCCAGTAGGTCAAAAAACAACCTTCCTCTTTAAAGTAAAGCAAGGTGGCTCAGGTGTGCTTGTTCCTGCAGAGGCCGTTAACCACGTAACAGTCACCGATGACTTGGATAATGCTGCGACTGATGGTAATACGCTTATCGATAGTACAGACAAAACCAAAGAACAAAACGTTACTGAGTTCTACCCTACTGCCGAGATTAATAACGTTAATGGTCAGGCTCCGGCTAATACAGGTGATGACTCAACTGTACCCTTACTGACCATCAAACGTGCTCTAACTCTACTTGGTATCACTACTAGGGAAATTGCACCGACCTCAGGTACTGCTGGTCAAGTCACTCATACAACAGTCATCACCAACACGGGTAAAGACGTCGAGGGCAGTAAGGCCGGCGAGTTAACGTTCACTATCACTGATAATGACGGCACCGTGCGAGATGCAGTTAATATAGAACCTGGTAGCGTCACTGTCACTTATGATGCTGATGGTGCTGGCGCTGATGCTGCAGGACAGCCAATTGATATTCGCGTTACAGTTGTAAATGGTGTAAATGTATATGACATTAAAGATGCTTTAACTGATGGTATAGCACCTAACGCCACAGCAACTATTGATTATAAAGTGTCATCACTTAAAGCACAGATCTTCACTCCATTGAACTCTACTACTCCTACATTTGAAAACACCATTGTTACCTTGATTCCAAAGCTAGAAGGCGCACCTACAATACCTCCAGTAACAGATGTAACAACGGTACGCGGCTTAGTGCTGCTCAAAACCCAAGCGATAGATAAAACTTGTAGCGGTAGTGCAACAACATTCGTTTCTACACCTCTTACTGATGATGATGGTGCTAAGCCTGGTGAGTGTATTATTTATAAAGTCCAAGCTCAAAACACCTCTTCTGCTGATGCGAGCTCTTCAACAGGGGTAGGGTTTGATATTACCAATATAGTTATCTTAGACGCATTCTCCAACTTTGAGAATGAAGCTGACTATGAAGTAGACTCTGTAACTACTACTAAGGGTACAGCGGCTCAGAATTCAGATAATGTTACGACTACTATTGATACCTTAGCGCCTCAAGAAACGGCAACCATGCAGTTTTCAGTCAAAATCAAAACCGCTCGTGTGATTACAACACCATAAACTTAACTTGAGATTACAACTTTCAACTTAAATTAAACTTTTAATTTCAGCGTATATTTTTAAAGTCTATAAGTATCTACAGGTACTTATAGATATTCCCTAGCCTGGATTTACTTAGGCTAGAGGAATCTAGCACTCCCTCATTTTGTTTTATTGGATAAGCGACATATGACAGCTCATTTAATGACATCGTCTAAACACATGCCATTGCGCACCGCTAAGGTCTCTGCGTTGACGCTAGCTATGTTTCTTATGCAATCAAATACCGCCCTAGCCGCACCTAACCCTCTGCTACAGTTCATCGAAAATACGGCTAACGCCAGCTATGTTGTTAACAACGGTACTAACTTTAATCTAAGTAGCACTTCTAACCAAGTGAGTGTCCAGTCGTCTGAGTTTGGCGAATATGATATTGAGTTAAAAAAAGCCACGTTACAAACCGTAGCGCCAGGTGATAAAGTTTACTGGAAAAACGAGTTAGTAAATAAAAGTTCTAATGGGGTTTTGAATGTCGAGATTTCACTTGAGAAAGAATCTGCATTATCTGGCTTACAATTCTACGTTGATATCAATAAAAATGGTAAGCTTGATGGTGACGAAAAATGGTTACCTAGTGGCAGCCAAATTCAAATCAAACATGGTGCTTCGGAAAGCCTTGATCTAATCATCCGAGCTCTAACTAATGATAGTACAACCGATAAAGATAAGATTACGGTTGGTGCAATTGTCGTTGACGATCCGTCAGTAAATCCCGCATCAGCCAAAGCGACCAATAGCTTAATTATCGTTAAGCCGCGCCTTGACTTTATGCTCTTTTCGTTCAATGGCTATAGAAACACGCCGCAACAAGTCGGCGAAGATGTCTTTCTTGAGGCCAGTTATGCACAGTGTAACTTTAATCCTGATAAACCTGACCAAGTTTGGATCACTATTAAGTCAACCAATCCACCAACTGGGAGCGGAGATACTTATTCACTAAAAGCGACTGAGACTGGCAATAACTCTGGTAAGTATCAAATATCGGCTCCAACAGAAAACAACGCCAATGCCATTGATGACAAAATCATCCAGACGCTACAAGGGGATAATCTACTCGCGACACTGACTGACTGTATCAAAGAAGACGGTACAAGAGAAAAAATCACAGAAAATATTAGTAGTAATATCGTTATCACTAACGAGGAGCCAAGTTTACAGGTTACCAAGGAAGGCAACGTAAGAACCGCTGAGCTTGGCGACTATGTGAACTACACCATTAATGTCAAAAATGACGGTAAAGAAACCGCCTATGACGTTAAGCTAAAAGACGCATTGCCGCGCGGCTTTGACTATGTCCAAGACACTATGCGTTACATAAAAACTGAAAATGGTGTAAAAATTGATAAAACTCAGACTTCTGAATTTAAGACTGAAGGTAAATATCAAGTCTTAAGCTTAGGTGATATGGGAAAAGATGACACGGCAGACATTACTTATCGCGTGTTGATTGGCTCATCAGCATTAGGCGGTGACGGTATCAACCGTGCCGTTGCTCATGGCCGTGATGAGAATGATAAAACCCTCTCATCAATGGAGGCGCAATGGCCAATTGACGTCAGCCGTGGAGTGATGAATACTGATGGCATCATCGTCGGTAAAATCTACCATGACATCAATCGCGACGGTATCCAACAAAAAGAAGATGGCGAGCTTGGCGTTGCTGGCGTGCGTATTTATATGGAAAACGGTAGCTTTGTGGTCACTGATCCTGAAGGGAAATATAATTTTTATGGGATTAGTGCCAAAACTCACGTCTTAAAAGTCGATAGCACCACCCTACCTAGAGAAACAGAACTAATTATCCAAAGCAACCGTAACGCTGGTGATGCCGGTAGCCGCTTTGTCGATCTCAAATACGGCGAGCTACATCGTGCTGACTTTGCTATTGTCGGCGGCATGGCAGACAGTACTGAGCGCTTAAACCAAGAGCTGGTTGCCCGTAGCAAGAGCATTAGTGCTAAAAATGATAGCTTAGAGCAAGCGGTTAAAAGCGAGCTGACCCTAGATCCTGATTATAATCGCGATTATAAAGATAACGTTGATGCCACTGGCTGTAAGTCTAACGATATATTAGATCAAGGCATTCAATGTGACTCAGCGATAGTAGCTGACATGGTCAATCCTAGCGCTGCACGTGTCGATATGAGCATTACGACTGTTGCTCCCCCAGTAGAGAAAGAGCTCGAAGAATATTTAAAAGAAGTGGCTAACAACGACGTTGCCTTTATTAATTTATCAGCAGATCAACAGCTTAATACCTACAAGCAGATGGTACAAGTACAAGCACCACTGGGATCGAACTTCACCCTTTATGCCAATGATAAAGCAGTGTCTGAGGAACAAATCGGTAAAACTGCCAAGCAGCAAAAACAAAACGTTACCGCCTTTGATTATTATGCAGTAGATCTAAAACGTGGACGCAATACCCTACGCGGCGTCGCAACTGATATAAATGGTAAAGTCATCTCTGAGAAGACCATTGAGGTCTTAACGCCAGATAGTTTGCAAGCCATCGACTATCGTACCCAAGAGCAGTTGGTACAAGCAGATGGCGTCAGCGAATATCAAATAGTTATTAGTTTAAAAGATCGTGACAACCGTCCGTATATCGCTTCAACCCCGATCACTATTGATACCAATATCGGCCGTATCAACCTAACAGACAGCAGCAAAGACCAAGCGGGCACGCAAGTTACTGTAAATGGCGGCGAGCTGTTAGTTTCCGTAATTGCGCCTAGTGTACCGGGTAAAGGCGAGTTGGTAGTTGATACTGGCAGCAGTAAGCAAGTGATTCCGCTACAGTTCACCGCCAAATTGCGTCCTCTTATCGCCGTCGGTATTGTTGAAGGTGCGATATCGCTCAAGGACTTCGACGGTGGAAGTATTACTGATGCGCAAGGCGCGTTCGAACAAGAGCTGAAGGAGTTTGCCGGTAATGACGACTATTCCGCGACTGGCCGCGCCGCGATGTTTCTTAAAGGTAAAGTACGTGGCGACTATCTGCTCACTTTGTCTTATGACAGCGACAAAAAAGGCGAGCGCCTGTTCCGTGATATCGAGCCGGGCGAGTATTATCCTGTGTATGGCGACTCATCAGCCAAAGGCTTTGATGCGCAATCTACTAGCAAGCTTTATGTGCGCTTAGATAAGGGTCGCTCATTCGCGATGTATGGCGACCTAAAAACCCAAATTGATAACGATGATGGTATCAAGCTGGGTCAATATAATCGTACTTTAACCGGTGCAAAAGCCCAATATGAGGACAGCAATACTCGTATTACCACGTTTATCGCCGAGACCAGCTCTTCACAGCGGGTTAATGAGACTCGTGGCCTAGGTATTTCCGGCCCGTATCCGCTGGCCGAAAACTTCGATGCAGTGTTAGAGAACTCTGAGACCATAGAAATTATCACCCGTGATGCTAATAATTCGGGACTTATCATTCGCCGCGAGACCCTTACCCGCTTCGCTGATTATGAAATCGATCCGATCAGCCGTAGCTTATATCTGAAAGCGCCGATTGCTAGCCAAGACATTGACGGTAACCCTATTTATCTGCGCGTGACTGTGGAAGTGGACGAAGGTGGCGAAAAATATTGGGTCGGCGGTATAGCAGGCAAACAGCAACTGACTGGGAAAGTAGCTATTGGCGGCAGCTATATCAATAGTGATGACCCGCTGAATAAAGAACAGCTTGCCAGCATTAATAGTGTGGTTAAAATTAACAATACCTTAAAACTGGTGGCGGAATATGCGAAAAGTAAAGCTGAGGATCCCAATTACCAACCAAGTAATCAAATTAATACAAAGTCATTAAATGATAGTAATACTGAAGGCAATGCATTACGTATCGAACTGGACTACGATAATAAAAAGAATACCCGTGCCAAAGCTTACTATAACGACGCCGATATAGGCTTCGTTACTGGTGCCTCACCCTTAACCGCTGGCCGTACCGAATCCGGGGTGGAAGTCACTCATGCATTAGCCAATAAAAAAACCGCGCTAAAAATCGAAGGCGTACGCACCACAGACCATACTACTGAAGCCAGCCGCGAAGGGGTACAAGCCAGCGTTGAGCAAAGATTGAGCAAAAATATCGTTGGTGAAGTGGGTGTACGTTACTATAAGCAACAAGCCACCGCCGCCTCGCGTAATATCCAAGCAGCAACCGACGTAGTAGATGTCACTGATGATACTGTTTTTAACGACGACATCATCAATCAGTCGGCGCTTAATGGCGTTAGTAGTGCAGAGAAAGATATCGAAGGCACCACTGCCCGCGCCCGTGTTACTGCCCGTTTGCCCAAGCTAAATAAAGCGTTGGTATTTGCCGAATACGAGCAAGATATCAACCATAGCTCGCGTAATGCTACCTCTATCGGTGGTGAAACCCCACTAGGTAACCTTGGTCGCCTTTATGCACGCCATGATTTAATCAATAGCTTATCAGGCAGTTACGGTCTGGATGATACCGATGAACGTCAACGCACGGTGGTTGGTTTTGACGCCACTTATATGAAAGATGGCAAAGTTTATAGCGAATACCGCATGCGTGATGCTATTGATGCTCGCGAAGCCGAAGCCGCTATCGGCCTCAAGAACAAATGGTATGTCCAAAAAGGCTTAACGGTAAACACACTATTCGAGCGGGTTGAGTCGCTCGAAGGTGAAGAAGACAGTACTGCGACCGCCGCCGGTTTTGGGGTTGAGTACCTGGCGAAAGAAAACTACAAAGCGTCAGGTCGTTTTGAGAAACGCTGGGGCGATACCAGTGATACCTTGCTTGGTAGCGCAGGTATTGCTTATCGCTATACTGACGACATTACTCTACTGGCTAAAGATATCTATTCACGGGTTGATTATGACGATGGTAACCGTACCATTAACCGCTTTCAGCTTGGTGCAGCTTATCGCGACTATGATAGCAATCAGCTCGATATGCTCGCCAAACTTGAATATCGCCTAGATGATAATCAAACAGGTACTGATCCATACCAAAAAGACGCCATTGTTTGGTCATGGAGTGGTAATTATCATCCGACTCGCCCGTTAACGTTGTCAGGTCATTATGCCGGTAAGTATACAGAGTACGGCGCCGATAATATCACCAGCGATAACACCGCCCATGCCGCTTATGCGCGTGGTCTCTATGACATCAATGAGCGCTGGGATGTTGGCTTGCAAGCGGGTACCTATTGGAATAAGCAAGCGAATGACCTAGCTTATATGCTTGGCGCCGAGGTGGGCTACAGCCCTATGACTAACTTATGGCTATCACTGGGCTATAACTTTATGGGCTTTGAAGATGAGGACATTGCTTATGATGATAGCACTCAAGAAGGCGCTTACTTCAGAGTACGCTTTAAGTTTGATGAAGATCTATTTAAAGGTACTGATCCACGCAAAAATTAGCGCTTACACGATAAGTCTACACTAAAGCTAACATAACCTTATAGACGGTTATAATTTGCTCATAATTTATAGCTATTGTCATAAAATTACTTTATAGCTAATGAGCCGTTAACGGCTCATTATAATCCAAGGCTGGCATTATGCTTGACTCTAAGAATTCAGCGATTAACTCAGTAGCTAACAAACTGCCTCGTTTATTACAACTCTCACAAAAGTCCTCGTTATCAGTATTACTGCTACTAGCATTTATGCCATCTGTGCAAGCAGCAAATAATAATAACGCTAGCAATGTCTCCACGGCTGCTGCTGATACCTTGAAAGCTCAGACCACTGCGTGTCATAACAACATAGAAGCACAAACGTCACGTGCAAAGATTCAAAGTTTAAGGCGTCAGAATATAGACTGTATGCTCACACAACTAGGTGATTATCGGCTTGGGCAAGACTCCTATCAAGTTGAACAAGACAATCGACCACCAGATATTCTGTCACCACGTGAGCAATACCTTGCCTATAAAGCTCAAGCTTGGTTGAATTATGCCTCTCATGAAGACAGTATTAGTAGTCGCTCAGCTGCAGGCGAGTATGCTCTACAAAGTGGCACCTCTATCCTGACAGCGCTGCAAAACAATAACGATCAGAGCCTCCACATAACGACCGACATTCCACCGACCTCTGCTTTGATGCGACCAGATCTTTGGGCGACTTTAACGGCTTTAAAAGACAGTGGCGGTATAACGACTGCACCACGTGAGCTGGCGTTTAGTGAAGTGGCCTTAATATGGGCAGCCGCCAACCATTATAAATATGGTTGGCGGCAGTCAGGTAGCCACTTCCGCATGGCTGATCGCTGGCTAGAACAAGCTCGCGAAGCTTATATTAATACTCATGACTCGCACCTAAATGTAAAACTTGAAAGCTTAATAAACCAGTATTATAAGCAATTTTCACTCTTAGATCCGAGCGACGATATTTGTCGTGGACAGGCATTACCGATGCTGCTACCAACGTTACATACCGAAATTAACCGTACTTTGTCGGTCGCACAAACGGACGCTATTTCCATCTCAACTGCAAACGGTCGCGTTATTTATTAGACTTTGTTTGTTAGGCGTTGTTTGTGACGCCATTAGTTTATAGCTACTAAGAACTGACAAAAAAGAACCGGCATAGAGCCGGTTCTTTTAATTATATTAGGCGTATGGTACTACCAAATTAGCGATTTTTACGTGGCAGCTTTTCTGGTAAATAACAACGCAAATAAGCGATAGAGGCGGTATTGGCTTCTTGCAAATAGCTATCAGTGATACTTTCATGATGACGATAAGATAACGTGAATATGCCGTTGACAATGCTATAAGTGACTAACAAAACATCTTCAATATCTTCAAATACTGGCATCTCATAGCGTTCTGACAAACGCTTATAGACCAATTGAACTATTTGATAGTCAATATCTTCACCGAAACTATCACCTTCAAAATCTGGTGTATTGGTTCCATATACCAGCTTAGCTTTAGTCTCGTCATTGCGGAAAATCTGTACGCAACGTTCAATCAAAGCCGTCAAATAAGCTTGCCATCTGTCATAATTCACAGTCTCGACTGTGGTCAGTACTTCTAGGATGTCAATAGCATTTAAAAAGCGTAGCGCTAAGAATATCGCTTCGATGTTTGGGAAGAAATGATAGGCAGAAGCTCTTGGAATACCCGCTTCTTCGCAGACAGCAGCTAGAGTAATGTCATTAATAGATTGAGTTTCACTCAGCTTTTTGGCACCCATCAATAACTTTTGACGGCGTACGCGGCCTTGCTGGCTGGTAAATTTAAATTTATTAGGTACCAGCTTTTTTGCCAGCTCGGAATCTACTAATACATCTTCAATTTTGTCGTCTTTATTTTCGCTCATTATAAACCTCTCGATGTTACGCCTTATTTACAGGGTATATTTTATTAAATAGCACTTGCACTAAATCGGCATGCTGTTGGCAGCTTTTGGTCAATGTAACCACTACCATATTTAATGAATAGTGCATCATAAACACTTGTATATTATCAAGCAAGCGCGTCGATGGGTTACAAACGTAATATATCAATTAACAATATCAGATGTTTAGTCATGCAGCTTTATTTTAGCTCTTATAATACCATGATCAGTCATTCTATCTGCATAGTCCCATTTCAAATGATCATTAAAGTAATCCACTCGCTCCACTTGCCCAAGTGCAAACTTACTATCAGGTAAAAATTCTTCTGAGACAAACAGCTGATCAATCACCTCTGGTATCCCTTGATAAATATGGGTATAAGCCATATCCTTCATCCAGCCATAACGGGCTTGAACCCGTGCTGCATCGAAGAGAGCAATATCACGCATACTTTTGTCATAATTTACCTCACCAGTCTCAGCCATCAACTGGGTAGTCACGCTGCCAGTGACATCATTCATATCACCGAGCAATATGAGTGGCTCGCGCGTATGCAGTAAACGCTCAATAATAGACATTCGAATTGATGCTGCCTCTGCCGCGCGCATACATAGACTGCGAAGTTTGGCACGA
Organism: Psychrobacter sp. PL15; assembly: GCF_035984995.1. NCBI lineage: Bacteria > Pseudomonadati > Pseudomonadota > Gammaproteobacteria > Moraxellales > Moraxellaceae > Psychrobacter > Psychrobacter sp. PL15. The sequence goes on along the minus strand of NZ_JAXCIB010000005.1, from coordinate 173,241 downwards.
ACACGAATATTTGGATCATCCATATCTTCTAACAAATTACCGTCTGCGTCGCGTAGGAAAAAGGCGCGTTTACTTTTGAGATGAGCAGTAATAACGGTTATCGGCTGGCCAAATGCATTCACACGTAATAATAGAGGCGGACGGTTAAAATGACGATAAAGGCCAATATCAGGAATATCGATCACAGCTTTAGGGGCGATATTTTCTAATAGGCTGATCTCTAATTGTTCAAAACGACTGATAATACCAACAGCAGGCGTCTTTTGTGCACCGCGCCCTTGGGTATAGGGGCTAGCACTATCATTGCTTGCCAGCGGAATGACTACGTTTTCTGGTTTAAAACCTAATGCTACGGCGACGGCTTCTAACGCCTCACTATCCCAAACTTCTTGCACCGCAATAATATCAGCGTGGGTTTTGGCTAGTAGTTCTGTAATACCCCGTACTTTTTTATCGTAAGCTTTATGGTCGTAGGCTGGGGCGTTATCGTAATAAATTCGATTGGGATTGGCAAGGTTAAGTAAATTAGCGGTAGCAATATAGAACTGTTTACGATTGTCCGGGCCATCACGGTGCATGATAAGTTACCTGTCAGTTATAGTTATATTTTTTGAGGGTGTTAACTTTTTGTGGTTGTTAATATTACCTATAACCTGACAATTATTATTGGTTGGTACTATTACACATTAGATTTTCTACTCTTTACTTGGTATTAAACCTGTAGGAATAGAAGTTTGTTTGTTTAATTGCTCTAAATTTTAAGTATACTATATATAAGGCCTACTAAATATATAACATTTTATTTTTATCTGCGTATAAACCATTGAATAACAGAAAAGCTTTCAGAGTTTACTCTGAAAGCTTTTCTGTAGCGCTATAAAAATCATTTAGAGCTGCTGCCCAGTAGTTATCTACAATTGTGTGGGCCATAATAACAAAATGGCCCATTTATATACTGTTTATTGAGTTTAGACTGAGCCGATGTCCCTAGATTTGAGTCTGTTGATGATAACCTACTAACTATAATACTTTACTAATAACGTTGCAGTTTATGACACATGTTATGACACGCGATTCCAAGCATCACGAGAGGCTATCCGAGCATCTCCCCAAGCCATACGTGAATCACCTTTAACCTCATGCCAAGAGCTTTCTAGATCTGCTTCATGATCTTCAAAACGGGCATCAGCAGGATAACGAGCACGATTAGCATACCCTACTGCATAAGCGGGATGCATGTCACGATCAAAGTCATAGCCTTCTTTCTGATAGTCGAGATTGGCATGTTCTGCGCGCCAATAAGCTTCTTCACGTGTGGGGTCAATTGCTTCTGCTGATGCATGGCCTGCACCGCCACCTGCAATGGCACCGATTGCGCCACCGATTAATGTGCCTAACGGTCCGGCCATAGTACCGATAGCGGCACCTACTGCTGCACCGCCTACACCCCCAACGCCAGTACCTACTGGATGTGAACCCGGCTCGCCCGTAATAATATCGGCATTAAGATCTTTTTTTGACTCTTTTGATAAGTGCTTTACTGCATCGCGATCGATACTATCATGATTTTCTATAATATTATCGTCTTCATGTCTAATTACCGTATTATCAACTGCATGATGATCACTGCCAGTTACTCTACGCTCGTTATCGTCAATGATTCGCTCTCTATCACCTACTTCAAGGTAGTCATCATCAATCACACGATTATTAGGGTCTGTAATACGGCCATCGTTATTCATAGTATTGTCCTTAAATTATTTGTTGTATTTTGCTTTTATTGATTGCTAATCTAGACCAGGTCAGCAGTCTTATTTAACTCATCTAAAGTATAGGAAATTAAACACGAAACCAGATAGGCCGAATATGTAAATCTTGTCCAAATCACAATGACCTTAGGTTACAGTTTGTAGCCATATAGTGCTTCTGTATGACCGCATAGTATTTTGAGTAACTTTTAAGCTAGCCGTCTATATATCCATCAAGGCTCTCTTAACAGCTTGCTGCCATTTATAGAGATGCTGCTCGCGGCTATCAGCTGACATACTCGGCTCAAAGACACGATCAACCTGCCAGGATGTTTTCATTGTGGCTTCATCATATAAGCCACTTTTTAGACCAGCCAATAAAGCCGCACCTTTGGCGGTAATTTCGGTATCTTTGGGTCGTAGTACGGGCACGCCCAGTAAGTCAGCTTGAAACTGCATTAGTAAATCATTATTAGCCGCGCCGCCATCAACTCTTAGCTCGGTGAGAGGATGAAGACTGTCCTTTTGCATCGCAACTAATACATCATAAGTCTGATAAGCAACCGCTTCTAAGGCCGCTCGCGCAATATGCGCTTTGGTAGTACCGCGGCTCATGCCACTAATACTGGCACTGACATCAGAGCGCCAATAAGGGGCACCAAGTCCTGTGAATGCGGGCAGCACGACTACCGATTCACTACTGTCTACTTGTAATGCTAACGCTTCGACATCACAGCTTTGCTTAATCATACCTAAATTATCGCGTAGCCATTGCATGATCGCCCCAGCCATAAACACACTCCCTTCTAGTGCGTAATTTATTTCTCGGTTCATACCAAAACTGGACGGCTGTAACATGCGTTTTCCGGACTGCATAATCTGCCCTAGTGACCGATTGTCTATACGACTGGGCCCAATTTTTCGTTGCCAAGCTATGGTAGTTAGCAATTGATGTTCACTAAGCTGGGGGTTTTCACCGATGTTCATAAGCATGAAGCAGCCGGTGCCATAAGTATTCTTAGCCGTGCCAGCATCTAGGCAACCTTGTCCAAAGAGCGCTGCTTGCTGGTCCCCCAATACGGCATGAATCGGGATTTGCTTAGCGAATAAGCCTTTCTTGGTTTTGCCAAAGTCACCATCAGAGGGCAGTACTTTGGGTAATATGGACATCGGTATATCAAAGCGTGCGCACAGCTCATCCGACCAGGCCAATTTATGAATATCAAACAACAAAGTACGTGAAGCATTGGTGATATCAATGACATGCTCACCCCCTGTCAATTTATAGATTAGCCAGCTGTCGATAGTACCAACGGCTATCTGTCCACTGCTTGCCCGTGCTTTAATTTTAGAATTATTCTCAAGCAGCCAAGCAATTTTACTGGCACTAAAATAAGGATCTAAACGCAAGCCCGTGATACGTTGAACCTGTTTCGCCATATCCTCATTACTATTATCAGTACTGTTACTGACGCTTTTAGCAGCAAGTGCCTTACAATAATCTGCCGTGCGTCGATCTTGCCAAATGATGGCAGGTGCCAAAGGTTTGCCAGTTTGTTTGTCCCAAATGACAATAGACTCACGTTGATTGGTAATGGCAATACTACCGACATCAGTGGCCAGTAGCCCAGCTTGGTTAATGACATCATGAGCACAGCTGATTTGAGTCTGCCAAATTTGTTGTGCATCTTGTTCGACATAGCCAGCTTTTGGGGTTTGTAAAGTGGTCGGCTTTTGCACCATTTTAATCGGGCGGGCATGGTCGTCATACAAGATCGCTCGACTCGATGTTGTCCCTTGATCTAAAGCCAAAATATACCCTTCCATCACTAGTCCCTTTTTGTTTCTTAGATTAAAATATGTCTTAAAAATTATATTGCCACAGCATAATTATTAATTTTTAGTGTAGCCGATTCAATATAAAAGAAAGTCACTGCTAGCAAGGTACTACTGGTGTAATTTTTTCTGGCGTACTGCTGGCAGGCCTGTGGGAAGCGGCAAAAAATTCATCCCGATAGCACTGTGCCATTTCTCATTTGGATTGGCTACACGCGTATTTATAACAGGTGAAATATAGCATACACCATCATTATCTGACGATTATTAGCGCTACTGTATAAAACCAAAAAACTTATCAAAACTATAATGATTACTTCTAATAAACCTTTTATAATTTGTAAATGAATGGTGCTATGTTTTGTATCAAAAATTCTGTATCAAAAGTTCTGTATTAAAAAAATCCTGCGCCATGAATAGATCGTTTATTCAATGGCTAATAAAGGAACACTGAGCATTGACCTGTCATCATTGTCGCTCTAAAGTATACGCCTTGTTGTTGGCGATAGTTTTTTGGCGCCTGTAGCTGGTTACTCCTATCAATATTGCCTGTTATGGCCGATCCAGAAAGACTAATAGTGTGACTTGCTTGACAACACCCTACAATCTACCTAATGGCCTATGTAATTTATGAAACTTGTTCTGTCGTCTTTGCCTCCTACTATGGTTGCCATTATATTGACAGGGATATCTGTACCTACCTTGACGCGCTGATACAGTTAATCCAATTTAAAAACGACACAGTGCTGCTATTATGAATTTTTCGTAGACTCGTTCACGCTTGCGAACAGCAAGCAAGAAAATTTTATACCAGTAGCAGGCTGACACAAAAGTATCTATTTTATTTTGAACTGGCGATATCGACGTAGCAAGTAATCAACCCCAGAATACAGCAATGCCGATGACGGTCACCCAAATTGTCGATGCTGATATTCAGCTGCCGACATTATGCAAAGAATAATGCTTGTAAAAACGATGATATTAATCATATCGAAGACAACTGAATAAAGCGCTCACTACTAAATGGCTATGCTATGAATAAATCTACTCTGAATAACCCTACTCAAGCAGCAAAGTGGCAACACCTTATACTCAAAACATGGCGAAATACTAACAACTCTAATGTTTGGGCACATTGCGCCAGCGTAGGATTTTTTGGTTTTTTATCTATTTTTCCAATAATGGCCGTATTTGTACTGATTTATGGTTTGGCCTTTTCACCTGCTGAAATGGCAACACAAATCTCGTTTCTGCGCCCATTCATGCCTCCAACAGTATATGACGTCATTGATGCACGCTTGAGTGAGCTGGTTGCTAACACCACATCACGCCTGACTTACAGTCTAATCATCTCAACATCGTTGGCACTTTATGCAGGCTCTCGTGGTATCAAATACTTAATTATCCTCATAAACCTTGCCTTTAATATCACTCAAGAGCGAAATTTTATACAAGGGCTCATCCGCGCAATTGGTCTGACTTTTGCAGCACTGGTCATATTTATCATAGCGCTGGCATCAATTGCTGCCATTCCTTTAATAGCTGCGTATTTTCCTTTTCCGCAGATAGCAAAGACGATTGCGCTTTGGAGCAGATGGCCTATATTGGCGATCATCATATTCTTTAGTTTTCTAGGCCTTTATCGTTTTGCGCCAAACCGCGAAACAGTACGTTTCAAAAAACTAATACCAGGGGCTACCTTGGCAACCGTGCTTTGGATTGTATTGTCTATTGTGTTCTCAATCTATGTACAAAACTTTAATAACTATAGCGCTGAATTTGGTGCGCTTTCAGCTGCCGTAGTGATAATGCTGTGGCTTTATTATTCGGCGTTTATTGTGGCGCTTGGTGCTGTTTTTAACTCTGAACTCTTAGCAAGTGCTGATGCTGATGCTGATGCTGATGCTGATGCTATTTGAATATATCCTTGAACAGCTCGTTAAACGATTAAATTAGCCCTTTATTGTCTCCTCTACTGCTTTGGGAAACCTGCTGTTATGTCCGAACCTCACAATGAATCTGATAATGACTCTGATAATGACTCTGATAATGACTCTGATAACACTAAAGAATTAGACCCATCAGATACTCTTGATAACGAGCAAACATCTAATGCAGTTGAAACTGGTAGCGTAGAGCAAATAGCGCCTGATTATGATCGCGTTAAATCAGCAGCCACATCTGCGAAAAAATTGGCCGTAATAAAGAATCTATCCTGACGCTGTTGGTCATTATTGGGCTGTGGTTCCGTCAACGCGAACGCGGTATGCAAATTTTAATTTTTAGCTCGCTACTAATATTCTTCTTAAGTGGTTATCCTTGGCCGGCAGACCAACTGCCCGCAGCATTACAAGTCGTACGCTGGCTAGTACCAACCACTCTCGGTATTAATACTTCTGCACAGCTCAACCAAATATAGTTAAAATACCTTAAAAACGCGACGGTACTAAAAACTTACGCCAGCAGTAGGTTATGTATCGATATTACTTTTCATTGACTATAGCTGTCACCGAAGTATAAATAGGCAAAAAAAAGCGCCTGTATATTATACAGACGCTTTTTTATTACCACACACTTCCTATTTATAGCTTATTAAAATACCCGGTTTAAGCCATTTAATGCAGCTACCCGATAGGCTTCTGCCATGGTTGGATAATTAAAGGTGGTGTTCACAAAGTACTCAAGGGTAGCATTACACTTCATCACCGCCTGCCCAATGTGAATAATTTCTGAAGCATGATTGCCGTAGCAATGAATGCCTAGAACCTCAAGGGTCTCACGATGGAATAATATTTTTAAGACCCCAGAACGTTCACCAATGATTTGCGCACGTGCTAGGTGTTTAAAGAAAGCTTGACCCACTTCATAGGGGACTTTGGCATCAGTCAGTTCTTGCTCAGTCTTACCAATACATGATATTTCAGGAATGGTATAAATACCGGTCGGAACACTGGAAACAAATTCAGCATCACTATCGCCGACCATAAATGCTGCAGCACAGCGTCCTTGATCATAGGCGGCAGAAGCCAGTGATGGCCAACCGATAACATCACCAGCCGCATGAATATTCTCAACCTCAGTACGATAGGTGTCGTCTATTTTTAACTGGCCACGACCATTAGCTTTTAGACCAACTGCTTCTAAATTTAGACCTTCTGTGTTACCTGAGCGCCCATTTGACCATAAAATAGCATCTGATTTAATTTTCTTACCACTTTTTAAATGCAAGATAACACAGTCATCATGAGTCTCTAAATGATCAATCTCTTCATTACTACGAATAACCACCCCAAACTGTCTAAAGTCATGAGCAATAGCGTCACTAATCTCACTGTCGAGATAATTCAATAACTGGTCTTGGTTATTAATAAGATCCACTTTATAGCCCAGACCGGTAAAGATAGACGCGTATTCACAGCCAATCACACCCGCGCCATAAATAATAATCTTTTTGATGACATAATCCATTTGAAGGATTTTATCAGAGTCAAACACCCGAGGATGATCAAAGTCCAGAATATCAGGACGATAAGGGCGACTACCTACCGTAATAATGGCTTTATTAAAAGTAATGGTTTCAAAGGTATTTTCGCTGATTTCAATCCGTAAGGTATTTTTATCGACGAAATTTGCCCAGCCATGAATAACTTCTATTTGGTTACGCTCGTAAAAGCGTGTGTGAGTACTGACTTGCTGACGTATCACTTGACGTGCTTTAGCAAGTACAATGTTCAATGGTACTTGATGATAGTCCATCGCTTTAGTAAACATCTGATCGCGGCGAAAGTTGATCAAGTTAAATACCGATTGACGCAGCGCTTTACTCGGAATCGTACCAACATGAGTACAGTTACCACCAACTTGCTCGCGCGGATCAACCACCACTACTTTTTTGCCAGACTTAGCCAGCTTCATTGCTGCCGCTTCGCCAGCAGGACCGGCACCTAATACCACGGCATCGTATTCAAACTCATGCTGGTCATCTTTTATACGTTTTGAGTCTTTACTAAAGCCCGACTTGATATCGATACGCGTATCATCGAGCGGATTGACCAAATCAGGATGATGTATGAAGTCGTCAGTCACTTGCTCATGCGTTTGCTCAATTTGTTCTTTCTTGTCTTCATCTTTGGTGCGTTCAGGCGTGGTCACCGGCGCGCTGCCACTGTCTTTGTTAGAAACGTCAGTATGAATATCTTCACCAGTATCGTTAGTGGTGTCGTCTTTACCTTTTTTTCCCATGGTGTTCTCATTACTTATTGGTTTATTGTATAGTTTGGCTATTTATTGATTTATTTATGGTTTGCTAGAGTATTTTTGTGTGCTGCTAACAGGCTATTCAAGCGAGCCCACCATACGTTGTGGTTAGATGTTTTGCAATATTCAGTGCCCCATCAATCTCGTATAACCTTAACCAATACGACGCTTTAACCCAGTCATCTGCAAAATTCGCGTGGCAATCTCTTCAACTGACATCTCAGAGACATCAAGACTTGGAATACCTTGCGAGGTATAGATGCCTTGTATCGCTCGCTGTTCTTGCTGACACTGCTGATAGCTCGAATAGCGACTGCCCGCACGGCGTTCTTGACGAATTTTTACTAAGCGATCAGTGTCGATGATAAGACCGAACAGCTTGTCTTTATGTTCACGTAGCGCCTTAGGCAACTGATTGTCATACAGGTCGTCTTCAGTCAGCGGGTAGTTAGCAGCGCGAATACCAAATTGCAAGGCTAAATATAATGACGTTGGTGTTTTGCCTGAGCGTGAGACCCCAATAAGAATAATGTCTGCCGCACTATAATGACGGGTACGCGCGCCATCATCATTATCTAACGCGAAATGTACCGCATCAATACGTTCTTTATAGGTTTCAGAGTCGACATTATCATGTGCATGACCTGAGTCTGCATCAGGCTCAATACCGGTTTCTTCGGCGATACGCCCGATTAATCCCTCATACATATCCAAATTACAGCCATGCGCCGAATTTACTTTTTCGCGAATATCAGGATTAACAATGGTATCAAATACCAGTGGCAGCAAACCATCACGTTGGTACGCCATATTGATTTGCTCTACCGCATCTTCAGCGCGCTCCAAGCTATCCACATATGGCAATACCCGAGTTTCAAAAGGTACAGAAGCAAACTGACTCAAAATAGAGCGGCCAAGAGTCTCAGCAGTAATAGCAGTGCCATCAGAGATAAAAAACGCGCTTCTTATCGTCTGGGAGTTGTCTAAACTCAAGGCATGGCGATTTTGGATAGTGGATTTGTCTTGTTCAGATGGATTGTTAGCGTACATAGTGTAAAGACCTCGATAGTAGCGCGCTATGATGGGTGTTGATAAGATAGATGATACTGAAATAGATAAGTAATAATAAGATGAACCGTAATGTTATAAACAATGCTGCAAGGCGGTCTTGACTTTTTGTTGCCTCAGTATCTTCGTTGCGTAGTTATTTTGGACGTTACAATATCATTTAGGCGGGTCATCGTAGACCGCTATATATGAGTGATAGTTGTAGATAATCATCGTTGTGAATAATAATAACAGCAGCTATTGTTTTACTTGTTTTCACTGCTTGTTGTTATGATGTCCATTAGTTCCATAATCAAGATCCTAGCAGGATAAATAATGCCCTATGGAATAATAGTAGCCTTAGTAATCGCTCGTTAAGCGGCGGCATCGTACCTGCATTTGATCGTTATAAGCGTCATTGCGCACTTGATATTTTACCCTACATTATACGCATAATAGACGCCCAATAGGTATCAATGTTAGCATAACTGGCTAGCAACAATACTGGCTTGCAACTCCGGTTTTTTGTGCTATCTTCTATAGCATTAAATATTACGTGTGATATCTAGAGCTATCACTTAGAGGAATATCTAAGGCGTTATTGCCGTTTTATATTACATACTTATCGGCCGTTGTCTGGGTCGGTTATCACCATACTCTACAATTTGTATCTTTTTCACAAGTTTTTCGGTTCAGCTCTCGAAATTGTCCTAATATAGCGGTATAATTTAGCGTTATAATCCTTACTAAATAACCTTATTTCTTGGAGTTATCATGGCAGCGCAATCTTCAACACTTGTAATCAATCTTGATCAGCTAGGAAAAAACGATGTTGATACGGTTGGTGGTAAGAACGCCTCGCTTGGCGAGATGATCAGCCATCTATCTGATTTGGGTGTTAGTGTCCCAGGCGGCTTTGCCACTACCTCAAATGCTTTTAATCGCTTTTTGACTGATACCGGTCTACTTGACAAAATCAACAGCGAGCTTAGAGAGTTAGACGTCAATGACGTTACTAAGCTGGCGGCTACTGGTAAAAAAATCCGTAACTGGATTATCGAACAAGAGTTACCAAAGGATTTAGAGCAAGAAGTTCGCAAATCATTCGAGGAAATGAGTGATGGCAAGGATATTGCTGTTGCTGTGCGCTCTTCTGCGACTGCTGAAGATTTGCCAGATGCCTCATTTGCCGGTCAGCAAGAAACATATCTGAACATCCGCGGTATTGATAACGTTCTTATCGCTATAAAAGAAGTATTTGCCTCATTATATAATGACCGAGCTATTTCTTATCGAGTCCATAAAGGCTTTGAGCACGAAGGCGTTGCTTTGTCTGCAGCAGTTCAGCGTATGGTACGCTCAGAAACTGGCGCTGCGGGCGTTATGTTTACGCTAGATACTGAGAGCGGCTTTGATCAAGTGGTGTTTATCACTTCAAGCTATGGCTTAGGTGAAATGGTTGTGCAAGGCGCAGTTAACCCAGATGAATTCTACATCTCAAAACAGCTGTTAGCTAATGGCAAGCCTGCAGTTATTCGTCGCAATCTAGGTAGCAAGCAAAAGAAAATGATTTATGGCGATGAAGGCAGTACCGCTAAATCTGTCAAAGTCGTTGACGTTGAGAAGCAAGAGCGCATGCAGTTCTCTTTATCAACTGAAGAGCTGACTTCACTTGCCAAGCAAGCGATGACAATCGAAAAGCACTATGGTCAAGCGATGGATATTGAGTGGGCAAAAGACGGCGACACCAATGAAATATTTATCGTTCAAGCCCGTCCAGAAACCGTTAAGAGCCGCCAAGACAGCAATGTTATGGAACGCTATGTAATCAATACCACTGGCGCTAAAATATTGTGCGAAGGTCGTTCAATCGGTCAACGTATCGGCGCGGGTAAAGTGCGTATCGTTGATAACTTAAATGAAATGGACAAAGTACAAGAAGGCGACGTGTTAGTCTCTGATATGACTGATCCGGATTGGGAACCAGTCATGAAGCGCGCGTCAGCCATCATCACTAACCGTGGTGGTCGTACCTGTCACGCGGCGATTATCGCTCGTGAACTTGGTGTACCCGCTATCGTTGGTTGTGGTAATGCCACTGAGTTATTAGTTGACGGTCAAGACGTTACCGTTTCTTGTGCTGAAGGTGATACTGGCTTTATTTATGAAAGCCAAATTGATTTTGAAATACAGACCAACTCTATTGAGTCTATGCCAGACTTAGCATTCAAAATCATGATGAACGTTGGTAACCCAGATCGTGCGTTCTCATTTACCCAAATGCCAAATGAAGGTATTGGTCTTGCCCGTCTAGAATTTATTATCAACCGTATGATTGGTGTGCATCCAAAGGCGCTATTGAATATGAATAGCTTGCCACGTGAAGTCGCTCAAGCGATTAATGAGCGCATTGCAGGTTACGCCTCACCCGTTGACTTCTATGTTGATAAATTGGTTGAAGGTATCTCAACTCTAGCCGTCGCTTTTATGGATCAGCCTGTAATCGTTCGTATGTCAGACTTTAAATCAAACGAATATGCTAACTTGCTGGGTGGTAAATTATACGAGCCCTCAGAAGAGAACCCAATGCTAGGCTTCCGTGGTGCAAGCCGCTACGTCTCTGACAACTTCCGCGACTGCTTTGAGCTTGAATGTAAAGCCCTTAAACGTGTCCGTGATGACATGGGTCTAACGAACGTTGAGATAATGATTCCATTCGTCCGTACCGTTGATGAAGCGGCACAAGTAATTGAAATACTTGAGAAAAATGGTCTTAAACGTGGCGAAAATGGTCTACGCATCATCATGATGTGTGAGCTACCAACTAACTGCTTGCTTGCAGAAGAGTTCCTAGAACACTTCGATGGCTTCTCAATCGGCTCTAACGATTTAACCCAGTTAACATTAGGCCTTGACCGCGACTCGGGTATCGTCTCACATTTATTTGATGAACGTGATCCAGCGGTTAAAAAGCTACTATCTATGGCGATTGATGCTTGTCGCAAAGCTGACAAATACGTCGGTATCTGCGGTCAAGGTCCATCAGACCATCCTGATCTTGCTTTGTGGCTCATGGAACAAGGTATCAGCTCAGTGTCATTAAACCCTGACTCAGTACTTGATACTTGGTTCTTCTTAGCAGGTGAAGAAGTAAAGTAAACGGCCTAAGCTGCCACAGTAATAGGCAATAACACACTGGCGTAATAAACTTTGTCATTAGGGTCTGTTTGATATGGACAATACATTTTGTTAACTGTCTAGCAGACCCTATTATAGTGAAGCAAATATATAACCAGTACATGACAGACCAGCGGAAATTTTAGCTTGCTTGTCAACGCTGATATATTAAGTGAGTCTCACGTAGTAACAGGTTGATAATTGGTTTATTATACAATGACTTAAGATATGACTAACTATACAGGCAACTATGCAGATTTTCCTTGCTCGAAATAATGTACAAGCCGGTCCTTATGATTTGGATCAGCTCAATATCATGCTGAAATCCGGTGAAGTGACCCTAGAGGATTTGGTCTGGCATGACGGCTTAGATCAATGGCAGCGTCTTGGGAACTTAACCGGTAACCAATATACCTATCGTCCGGTAGGCAGTGCTGCGCCTAACGATTCTATTATTAACAATGTCACTGTTTTCCCTGAAGATGCTGATACTAATAGTAGTCAAGGTGCCAAAGATGTATCTATTGATAGATTATACGGCAAACCTGAACGTCCAAAACCTGACGCTAAAAGTGGCAAAGCCGACATGACCAGCAACCGTCATCAAACGCCGCATAACAATGTGTCATTGAACAAGACTGGTACTAAAAAACCTACTACCGCCAAAGATAAAGTAGTGGGCAGCATGGTACTGGCGCCTATCATGTCACGAATATTAGCCACCGCAATTAACGCCCTCATGTATTTATTAGCAATTTTTCCGCTCGTGATGGCCTTAACCAAGATGGATGTGGACTACTCTAAATTTCAAGACATCCAAAATATGGATGCCGCATATCAGTACTCAATGACACTAATGGAGAGCCTGCCAAGCGCCACGCTAATGGTGTCGCAGATTTTGGTCTTTGGTCTGTTTGCCCTACAGCTAGTATTTATCACGCTGCGCGGTCAATCATTAGGTAAGCTGATTACAGGGATTCGAGTGGTGGATCAGACTACCCATCGTCTACCGTCTTTAATTAAACTGATCGGTATGCGTACTCTGGTGCTGTTTGTAATTTACAATTTACTCTTCTCCTTCACTAGCTTTTTAGGCTTTGTAGTCATTGCCATTCATTATTATATGGCCTCTAAGAGCCCTGAAAGTATTGGTTGGCACGATAAGTTAGCCAAAACATTGGTGGTGAAAGCAGACAGCAGTCAATTGATCAAACAGCCAAAAGTAAAATAATTTATGAATACGGCTGTTTGAAACAAATAATATAACCATTATAAAAAGCAGCGCTCAGTCGTTGCTTTTTTGTTTGCGGTCATTTAGTCATAACCATTTATTTAAAAGTCTTTATTTATACTTATCTTTTTATAAACAACTACACCCTGATTAGCCTTTGTGTTGGCGCGCAGTTACTGTTATAATATGGCGCTTTATAAAATAAGCTTGTCTCCTAATTTTTGTTCGTTATTCTATTTGAGATAAGGCTTACTTTATAGATCTCCTTGCTATTAACATAGGGTTGATAGCTACTAATCCGTAAGGAGTCCATATGCGACATTACGAAGTGGTGTTAATTGTACACCCAGACCAAAGCGACCAAGTGGTCGGCATGGTTGAACGCTACATTAAGTTAGTTCAAGACAACAATGGTCTTATTCATCGTCTAGAAGACTGGGGCCGTCGTCAACTGGCTTACCCAATCAACAAGATTCATAAAGCTCATTACCTTCTATTCAACATAGAAACTGACGGTGAGACTTTAGCTGAACTTGAAGAATTATTCCGTTATAACGACGCGATCATTCGTAGCCTAGTTATGCGCCGTGACGATGCTATCACTGAAGAGTCGCAGTTAGCTAAGAATGCCGATGAAAAACGTGCACGCAAAGCTACTAGCCGTCGTCCAGACAGTCGTAATGAAAACGACAGTGACGATAATAACGACGACAACAACGACAACAGTGAAGACTAATTAAAGGAGAATACTCATGGCACGTTTCTATCGCCGTCGCAAATTCTGCCGTTTCACTGCTGAAGGCATCACTCACATCGATTATAAAGATGTTGAATTGCTCAAACAGTATATCAGTGAAAATGGCAAAATCGTACCAAGCCGTATTACCGGTACATCTACCAAATATCAGCGTCAATTAGCGACTGCTATCAAGCAAGCTCGTTATCTTTCGCTACTTCCGTATACTGACAATCATCAGTAATTGACGATTATCTAGGAGTGACACATGCAAATTATTTTGTTACAACGTATCGTCAACCTTGGTAAACTCGGTGAAACTGTCGATGTTAAACCAGGTTACGGACGTAACTTTCTTATCCCTCATGGCAAAGCATTGCCTGCGACTAAAGCGAACATTGAAAAGTTCGAAACACGTCGTGCTGAACTTGAAGCTGAAGAAGCTGTAGAGCTTAATGCTGCCCAAGAACGTGCTGACGCATTAACAGATGTTAACGTCATCATGCGTGCTAAATCAGGCGACGAAGGCAAGCTATTTGGTTCTATCGGTACTCGTGATATCGCTGAAGCGTTAACCAATTCAGGCTTAGAAGTTGACCGTTCTGAAGTTAAGCTTCCAGAAGGCGCACTACGTCAAGTTGGCGAATATAACGTTGATATCCAGTTACATCATGACGTTGTTGCTACTATTCTAGTCACTATTCTTTCTGAAGATGGCGATGACCAAGTAGAAGAAGCTGACAGCGAAGAAGATTATTCTGAAGAGTAATCTTTAGGATCATCTGCTTTAATGTTAATAAAGAAGCCAGTGACTTAGTTGCTGGCTTCTTTTTGCTTATCAATACTTGCAAATTTTTCATAAAGGTTTTATTTAATTGAGAAGCTAGCAGCTACTGGCTTTATTTTTCGCTCAGACATAACGTCATTTGGTTAAGACCAAACTTCCTCTATCCCATCTACTAATTAAAGCACTTCCATGTAAAACTATTTGATATGGACGTAACCGTCCATTACTATGAATGTTATTGACATATTTTTAAGATATTTTAAAAATATTATGATGTTTTTATCATGACGCTAAATAGTGCTATAAGTGTCTTTTTTTTATGTACTTATCACGAACTAGAGAATTCATATGACATTTTACTCAACGCCCAATTATTCTAAATACCTACATGAATGGCTCAAGCGCGGCAGAAATTGGCACATTGAATATGGAGGCTATCTATCAAATCACATCACCCACAATTGGATTGCGTTAGATGCTGCTGGTGCTAACCAGGAAAAAATGCAGTGGTGGGAGGATGTTTATACTAACAAAGCTGCCAACAAAACCACTGAAGCTACTGCCACAATATCTATCAGCACTGCAAATAAGCTAGAAGCGCCTCGCAATAACCCAATAGACTACACAGAAATAACCGATGCCAACTGGTTGAACAATTTGCAGTCTATTCGGATTGCTTTTCCTTTGTATCGTGATTTTTTTGATAAAAAAATAGCAGAGCTAGGCTTAAGCGCATGCCTTAAGCGCTACTACCCTGCGCTGTCAGAAGGCATGGCTGGTGCAGCCTTGCATGCCACGATACACCTCGGTTGGGCAGTTGATATTGACTCTACTGATATGGCAGCTGAAGGGTTAGCCTACATGGCAACCGCATTCCAACCTCTGGCTACTGGCTCAATCCACACCAAACATCAGCTTTGGTCACCCGATGCACCTTGCCCTATTCAAGCGCTTAAGCAGATCTTAGGTGATGACAGAATACTGCAACTGGCTGAAACAGCCTATTCGTTAAGTAAAACCCAAGACTATAAAAAGCTGAACAGAGGTGGTTTTCAGCAGCGATTGATCACTTTTGATAATCCACAACAACCGATGTCGCTGTTTCTCAACGAGATGGTGACGCTTAGATTGCCAGCTATTGGGCATGACTTGACCACAGCAGTTGAAGAGTTGAGCGTTATTACAGCGAGTGCCTTACGCAGCAGCAACAACGAATTTTTTATACTGCATGGGTTAACGAGTCTACACGCTGTTTTATCTGTACTACCACATCTTGATGAAAATGCGCAGAGAAATGCATTGGGTTATTGGTTTAGAGCGCTAGTGGCTACTATCGTAGTTCAAGGCAACCCCGGAATAAAAGATAGCCTTACATCACTTGAGGAATGGGGCGCAAATAGAGGTATAGAACAAGCTATTGGATATCAATTAAGTGACGAACAAAAAGCTTGGTGGCTGCAAACTCTAAAATCTGCCACCGACAGTCTGGATGAGCATGTGCCGAAGGCGGTTTACGTTTTAAAGCGTTGGGCTGAGTGGCAGGTTTTCTCAAGTGCATCCAACGATGTCTATGCTAAAGCGGCTCGTCATGTTGTAGCAGCCAATGAGAATGGCGGAGTACAAGATAACTTATGGTTTAGTAAAGGATTCTCAACGACCTCGCAAGACAATCGCAACAGGTACGATTAAGCTATATGGCTAAAGAAGAGGATCTTGCGTAATAATTCGTACCTATTGCACTACTTTGAGTTGAAGTAGCGGATGTTCATATACGCATAAAAAACTATTAAAATAGAACACCGCTATAGTGTGCTTACAATTTTAGCTAGTTGCCGTCGCTGTGCTTATTAAGTTGCTTGGTATCAATAGAGGTACTGCTAGGTGCTAGCTTGTTGATGATGGTATGAGTTAAAGGCGTTTTGATAAGTCCTGTTGGTATTGAGCATATATAAGTACTTCGATATCAACAATAATACCAACATTTTATATAGGACGCTATACCCCTACATAACCCTAGAACCTAAAAAACACGCAAAAATAAAGGCTTACCGTGTCGCTACGAGTAAGCCTTTATTAGTGTGTGGTGGAGATGGCGGGAGTTGAACCCGCGTCCGCCAGTATTACGCTCATGAATCTACATGTTTAGTTTCTGTCTTTGGCTTTAACTCGCACCGATCCGACAGTCAGGATGGATAGAGCGATTCTCTACTTTTGAACCCAAACGATTGAGACAATCGATTGTGGCGACCCTACATGCGGACGCTTCAACTTAGTTGACCAACTATAGGTGATCAGCAACCAAGTAAACAGGGTTTAAGCTGCTAGAGCGTAATTTTCGTCGTTTGCGACTATAACAATATATGTTGGATTAACGAGAGGACATATACTCTCGACATGCATCATTGAGTTTCATCACCAGCGTCGAAGCCAGAACATCCCCAATAGATGGATGTATTATACATCAGTTAGAGGTCTTATTGCAATCGATTAGTCACTAGTATTATATTGCGTTACAGCTGACAAAGTCATGCTATATCTGATGTCACATCCCTATAACCATAACGCTAGCCTAAAAATTTATTTAACCATTTCCCAATGCCTTGAATTTGTGGCATACAAACTTGATGCGCCATCGGATAGGTCCGATAGTCAATATTATAGCCTTTGGTTGATAACAACTGATTTGCTTGCTCACCGAGGATAATAGGCACGACAGGGTCTTGAGTACCATGCTCAATCAAAATTGGTAAATCTTGATTGGCTGCGCTATAGTCAATATTATCATTGGTTGCCAAATAAGTGGATAGCGCCATCAGTCCTGCTAAGCGTTGTGGATAGCCAAGTGCCACATGGTAAGCGACCGCCCCACCCTGTGAAAATCCAGCCATCACAATGTGCTCAGGTGCAACGCCGCGCTCAATTTCACGAGCAATTAAGTCATGGATTTGTTGGCTAGACTGTTCAATTTGTGCGATATCAACTTTGCGTTCCAGACTCATCTCAAAGATGTCATACCAGGCTGGCATCACCATACCGCCGTTAATAGTCACTGGACGCTGAGGCGCGTGCGGGAAAATAAAGCGTACTGCCATATCATCGGATAGCCCTAGTTGCGGTACCACTGGCTCGAAGTCATGACCGCTGGCACCCAAGCCATGTAACCAAATGACTGCCCGGTCTATCGTTTTTTGGCTAGGGTTGTGCTCAACGATGACGCACTCTAAATACTCACTCATGATTCATCCTTAATACCATTCAAAGAATTCGAATATAGGTTAATTTTGTAAAGGTGATTGGGTTGTCATCATTCCTTAAGCATAACTTGATAATTTAAGCGCTAGATTAATGACAGTAAAGTTAATAGTTATCACTTTTGCATTTTTTGTAGGGACAGTTTACATGACAATTTCAAATAATTCAGGGCCTATGCTCAATCGGTCTAAGAAAGCAGCAGTTAAAAAATTTAGTAAAATAAGTCTCACTTTATCATTGACTATTACCAGTGTTCTGCTGATAACAGGCTGCGGTAAATATAATGAATTATCGGCTGAATTTGCGCCCATTCCACCAGCCGCTGAGCCGACTCAGGATCTGGCTTATACCTATGGGATTCGGCCATTTTATTTGGTCAAGGATATGGACGATAGCCCGCTCAAAGACCAGTTATTGGCCTGCAAAGGGCAGATGCCAAGTAAGACTAACTTCTCTATTGCCCATCGAGGGGCTCCCTTACAGTTCCCAGAGCATACTTATGACAGTTATTTTGCTTCAGCACAAATGGGCGCCGGCATATCAGAATGTGATGTTACCTTTACCGAAGATGGTGATTTAGTTTGTCGCCACGCACAAAATGATTTACACACCACCACCAACATTCTCATGACTAAGTTGGTGGATCAATGTACTGTACCACCAATAATAGATGCCAATGGCATACTGACCAATGCAGAAAATATTGAATGTAGAACCTCAGACATTAGTGCAAAAGAGTTCAAAAGCCTTACAGGGAAAATGGACGCGGCCAACCTGCAAGCAACCAGTATTAGTGAATACATGGATGCCACGGTCTCATGGCGAACTGACTTATACTCGCAAAACGGTGAGTTACTGACTTTAAAAGAGCACATTAACCTAGCGCGAAGCCTGGGTATGAAGCACACTCCTGAGCTTAAAGCACCGGTGGTCGACATGCCGTTCAATGGCTATAGTTTAGACGCTTATCGTCAACAGCTGATTGATACTTATAAGACCGCTAGCGTGCCCGCAAATGAAGTATACCCACAATCATTTAATATTGAAGATCTTGATTACTGGATCAAAAATGAGCCCGCGTTTGGTGCGAATGCTATCTATTTAATGGACGATAGCAATGAAACCGCGATAGGCAAAACTTTTGATAACAACAACCCAGCCACATGGAAGCATTCATTAATAAATATCAAAGCGCGTGGCATTAACACTATCGCACCGCCGCCTTGGATATTGGTCACCGTTAATGATAACGGCAAGCTGGTACCATCAGTATATGCCGAACAAGCCAAAGCCAATAGTCTGGACATTATTACCTGGTCACTTGAGCGCTCAGGACCGCTGGCAGATAGCGGCGGTTGGTACTATAGTGGTCTTGGCGATGTCATTAATAATGATGGCGATATAATGAACTATATCGATGTATTGGCACAACAAGTAGGTGTCCGAGGAATCTTCTCAGATTGGCCTGCGACCGTCAGCTACTATGCCAATTGCAAAGGCCTGAAATAGTCTGCCTGGTAACAAAAAATCCTATTAAATTAGGAGATCAACTTAGCAACAGTTAAGTGGGTCTTTTGATGGCTGTTGCTAATTAGTAGTGTTAGTATTATTTATTTTTAGTGGGTCATAGGACAATCTAAGCATAATTTTATGCTAGGATAATTTGATAGCGCGAGTATGCAATACTTTTGGTATTTGTAATCTTATATCTGCAACCGCTTTATGACGATTTGAAGCTATTTCCAATAACTATTTCCCAACACTTATTTTCTATATTATTCATGTCTCAAATAACTGTGTAGCACTTATGACTCATATTTTATTAGTAGAAGATGATCCGGCTATCGCCATGTCTTTAAAAGTCACTTGCAAACGTGAAGGTTGGCAAATCACATGGCTAGATAATGCCAGTAGTGTGCTACCGATGCTACACAGTGAGCAAGCACAGACCCTATCAGCTATTATATTAGATGTTGGTCTGCCCGATGGAGACGGTTTGAATTTATGTCAACAAATTCGTCATACGCCTGACATCAAGGGTTTAAAAGATATTCCTGTCGTATTTTTGACCGCGCGTAGTGATGAGGAAGATCGGATTTTAGGTTTGGAAATGGGCGGTGATGACTACTGTGCCAAACCCTTTAGCCCTCGCGAATTGGTTGCGCGTCTTAAAGCCATTTGGCGTCGGGAGCAACTGCACTCTCAGCAACTGTCTACATCCAGCGCAGCGGCTCCTTTGTCATCAGTTATTCACCAACCAGCGTCACCAGAGACCACTATTAGCCACGCATCTATAAATACAGCTGTGAATATGAAGTCAGAGCGAACGTTAACCTTTGAATACCACTCTGGTATTTGGCACTATTATCCACTCAACTATTCTCTGATATGGCAAGATCAGAAGTTAGAGCTGAGTAATACTGAACGCAAGTTATTGTTAACGTTATTGAAAGCACCCAATCAGGTCTTTAGCCGTCAGCAATTACTGAGTTCTGTAAGTGACTATCCAGATCATCGCTTAGCGAGAACCATAGACAGCCATATCAAGTCCATTCGCAAACAGCTGGCAAGCGTAGACCCTAGTATCGATGTCATTCATACTCACCGCGGACTCGGTTATGCGCTGTGCCCTGCCTAGTGATTAACACTCTCTCATTTAGAATAACCATATTTAGAATAAGCGAATGACCTTATATAAACCTAATTCGGCCAACCATAAAGCCAATAACAGAGCTAAGATTAGCCAGACTAATTGGTACGCTAAGTTGCACCCTATTGGTACAGCTCAACAGACTAAGGCACCTAAAACAACTCTGAACTTAAGTATATTTTTTAGAGTTTGGTTGGCCCTCGCTTTAGTACTGATTATCTGCGGCATGGTAGTCTTTAATCAGTTATTTGGTTATGTTAAGCCTATCGCCCAGCAAGTCATTGAAGACACATTATTAGATACCAGTAAGTTGCTGGCAGCGAGTTTGCAGATGCCGTTACGCTCAGGCGAGCTATACAGTGAGGCTTATCAAACGCAACTTGATTCTGCTTTTACCGGCGCGCCAGTAGCGAATATTTTAACCAGTCCGCAATATGAACAACAAATTTATAGCCGCTTTCGAGTATATGTGACTGATAGCGATGGCACGGTCGTTTATGATTCACTACCAACGCCTGCCAATTCCGAAGGCAAAGACTATAGCCGTTGGAATGACGTCTATCTGACATTAGAAGGTGAATATGGCGCAAGAAGCACGGTGCGTGATGACTTCAAGCGTAATAGTTCAGTCATGTATGTGGCGCAACCGATAACAGATCCATCCGGCAATCTTATTGGTGTGGTCAGCGTTGGTAAGCCGGTCGCTAGTGTGTCGCCCTACCTAGACAATACGCGCCGGCGCATGTTTATGACCGCGCTACTGGTCAGTATTATCGCGCTGATCTTAGCAGGGCTAGTAGCATGGTGGCTTAAACAAAGTATTAACTTAGTCACTCAATATACGGATACATTGGCAGAGGATACTCAAAAGCCTTATTTTTATTTAGGTCATGAGCTTAACAGCTTGACCGACACTATTGAAACGATGAAGCACAGATTAGAAAACAGAGCTTACGTGACTGATTATGTACACACTCTGACTCATGAGCTCAAAAGTCCATTGACCGCTATTCGGGCCAGCAGCGAGCTGTTGGAAGATGACAGCCTAGATAATGACGACCGACAAATGCTCAGCCATACCATTAGTGAGCAAAGCGTTAAAATGCAACAGTTAATTGATCGCTTATTACTGCTAGCTAAGGTTGAGCAACCGACATTTAAATTAAATCGCCAAGCATTACTGTTATTGCCCATGCTTTATAAATTGGTAAATGAGAGTGGTGCAAAGTTACAGCAGCAACATTTAGCGCCTATTGCTATCTACGTTAACGGCAAACTGCTTATTGGCTCGCCTGAGGACAATAATGACCAAGTTATTGATCGAATATTGGTATATGTTGACCACTTTTGGTTGGTACAAGCCCTACAGAATATACTGGATAACGCCATTTATTTTGCTAATAATATCGTCACTATCTATGTTCACACTTCAACTTCGAGTACAGTGACTGGTACAGTGACCATTGATATCTTCAATGATGGCAAGCTCATTCCTGATTATGCAGTTAGTAAGATTTTTGATCGCTACTTTAGCCTATCGCATCAAAGCAGCACCAATCAAACCTCTATCCAAAATCTAAATAATGTGTCTATCAGCACCCCAAAAAAAGGTACTGGATTAGGCTTAACTTTAGTAAAACAAGTCATGGAGCACCATGGTGGCAGTGTTACTATCACTAACGTTGCAGCTGATAGCTCAAGAACACGCGATATCAGTATCTATCCTGCCATTGATCAATCCGAAGGGGTGCTCGTTAGTATGACTCTGTTGTTAACAGAGCCTATCGTTGGTTAGGTTTTTACAAGAAATATCTTATACCAGCAGTACCGTCGCGTTTTTAAGGTGTTTTAACTATTTATTAAAAAGGATAGATTAAGTAATTGAGCTTACCGGCTGCTCGACATCGGCATTTTGACCACGATGACGCAAATAATGATCGAGTAATACGATGGCTAACATGGCCTCAGCGATTGGCGTCGCACGGACACCCACACAAGGATCATGACGGCCTTTGGTGAGCATTTCAACCGCTTCACCTTGGGTATTAATACTTTTACCGGCAGTAGTGATACTAGAGGTCGGCTTGAGTGCAATACTGACACGGATATCTTGCCCTGAAGAAATGCCACCTAAAATACCGCCAGCATGATTGGCGGTAAAGCCATCTGGCGTTAATTCATCACGCGCACTATGACCAAATTGCTCAGCGACTGCCATACCATCACCAATTTCAACACCTTTTACCGCATTGATACTCATCATAGCATGAGCAATCTCGGCATCTAATCGATCAAATACTGGCTCGCCCAAACCTACCGGCACCCCACTGGCAATGATTTCAAGACGCGCACCACAGCTAGTACCTTGGCGGCGCAGGCTATCTATCAAGGTCTCAAAGCGACTAACAGCCTCTTTATCCGCACAAAAGAATGGGTTACTATTGACAAAGTCCCAATCAATTTTACTTGAGTCTAGAACCTGACTTTTTTCAGGACCTATTTGAGTGACATGTCCACGAACTTGTACTCCCAAACGATCTTGTAAGTACTTTTTGGCGATCGCGCCAGCAGCGACCCGCATTGCCGTTTCGCGAGCTGAAGAACGCCCACCGCCACGATAATCACGAAAGCCATACTTCATGCTATAGGTATAGTCAGCGTGACCAGGACGAAAAGTGTCTTTAATCTCGGTGTAGTCTTTAGATTTTTGATTGGTATTGCGAATGAGTAGACCAATAGACGTGCCTGTGGTTTGACCTTCGAATACGCCAGAGATAATCTCAACCTCATCGGACTCACGACGCTGGGTCGAATATTTAGAGCTACCAGGCTTACGCCGATCTAAATCAAGTTGCAAGTCTGCTGCGCATAGCTCTAAACCTGGCGGCACGCCATCTACAATGGCCAGCAGTCCGGCACCATGTGACTCACCACAGGTGGTCACACAAAAAAGCTTTCCAATACTATTGCCTGCCATATCTGTCCTTAAACGAGTTAACTCTATTGATTGGTCGTGGTTATTGGCTTCTATACCCCACTCTTGACTGTCTAGCCACAACTGTTAATGGCTGTTATCTAGTAACTGTACATAGCTTGCAAACAGCTCACGATGTTTCATCAACTCATCAAAAGTGATTGCAAATACACCATGACCACCGTGTGCAAATTTTAGCCAATCAAACTGAATATCTGGATAAGCCTGGCTCAATGCCCACTCGCTATCGCCCACTTCACAAACCAGCAAGCCTTCAGGGCTAAGATAATCTGCAGCCTCGAATAAAATATGATGTACCAATTCTAATCCATCTTGGCCAGCAGCTAGCGCATGTTCAGGCTCATATAGAAATTCGGGCGGTAAATCTGCCATAACCGCCGCATCGACATAAGGCGGATTGGTAACGATCAACTCATATTGATGCTCTGCTGGTAGCTTAGCAAACAAATCAGATTCGATCACATTGACTTGATGACCCAGATCATGATGGTCAACATTGACCATTGCTACTTCTAATGCCCCTTTGTCAATGTCAACAGCATCAACCAACGCGTCAACAAAACGTGTTGCCAAAGCAATAGCAATACAGCCTGAACCAGTACATAAGTCTAGGATGCGCTCTGGTTGTGACAACTGTTTCATATCAAGGCCATGATCGTAGAACGCTGCTGGCTGATCGTTGACTGTTGCCCCAAGCCGCTTGGCAAGCTCATTAGCATCGAAGTAAGGATAAAACTGTTGACGAATCAGCTCTGCTACGGGTGAGCGTGGAATTAATACCCGCTCATCAACATAAAAAGGTAAATCACAGAAATAAGATAAGTTAATCAAATAACTCAGTGGCTTACGCTCAGCGATACGCTCTTCTAATAGGCTCAGTACTGCCTGCTTTTCTGAGTTGGTCAGACGACAGTCCAAAATCTGGTCATTCGCTGACCAGTCTAAAGACAAAGTATGCAAAACAATCGCTGCCGCTTCAGCAAACTCATCCGTCGTTCCTTGCGCCACTACTACGTCATAATTGCGCAGCTGCGTGACTGAAAAGCGAATAAAGTCGCGAATGGTAAACAGCTGCTCGCGCGCTTCTTCAAGCTCTGCATGCAGGGACGCAAAATCGCTGTGCTCAGTGTGAAGTCCGGTATCACCCGTCTCTAGATCGTGACCCAGGTTGTGCTCTAATTCTTGAGACTCAGGGTCACTGAAATATTGATTCTGAAAGTCTTTTGCACTCATGATCTGGTCTTCTGGCATATTGCACCTTGTTAATATTGGTCTTGTTAATATTAATTATGAATGTATTTGCTACGTTTGGGCTGATTAAACGGCTTTAAATTACTGGCATACATATTAGATAAAAACGGTCTAAGCATTATAGACGCAAACGTTAGACAGCGCCAATCACTGTGGTCTTTACTTTAATAAAAAACTATTTTAATAGAAGATAACTGTAATAAAATAGAGCGTTACTATACTAAGTTAGTATAATAAACAGTAACTTGAGTAGAGTGTTACTTTAACAAAGAGTATGTTTCATGCCGTACATTACCCAGACCATAACTCAATTATCACCACATTGTAGTGGATACGTCAAAAAATGACGCTTGGCACTCTATATGCAAAAAAAGATGTGTCAAAAGTTTGCGAAGCGCCCAAATTATGCGCATAATAGCCCCATTAGTAGCAACCAACTGTGACTTAATATGATGAAAATAAAGCTCCTCGTTACCTCTATATCTATTGCTATTCTTACTGCTAGTGTTAGCGTTAGCGCGCTTGCTGCTCCCGATGGTAAAGCTCGTACCTTGCCGGTACGCAACGTCGACAGCCTGCCTAATCTTGCTAAATTAGCTAGCCTCAAGGTGCAAGAAAACCGTAGCAGCTCAATCGATGGTCGTGCTCAAGTAGCGGCGTCTACGGCCAAGCCAAAAGCTAAACCTGCTGCTAAACCCAAATCAGCTGATCGTATGACTCAGTTAATTGATGCCAAACAAAATGACCAATTAAAAACAGCATCCCAGGCAGTCGCTGCTGACAATATGAGCGCAGAAGAGCTGACGCGTAAAGACGAACAATCTGATAGCACTGACGATATTAGTGAAGGTCAAGCCTTCGCCGCTCCTATCAACGCCGCCTCTATTGACTCATCAGACCCTTTGTCCTTTGAGCTGCCTGATCATGAACAGCGTCAAGACTTTAGTGACGACCCTACCATTAAAAATATCGAAGATAAAGATGGTAAAAGATATACCACACTGAATCTGTCTAGTTATGCCAAACAAGTAAATGATGCGGCATGGTCACCCAATATGAAAGTCAACTCGGCGATGACGATCAAAATGCAAGCCCTACTAGATTGGAACCATGCCTCACCTGGGCCTATCGATGGCGGTTGGGGCATGAATAGTAAAAAAGCCTTAATTAACTTCCAAACTATGAAGGGTCTACCAGCAAACGGTAAAATGGATCAAAAAACTTGGGCTGCCTTGATTAAAAATGTGCCGACTAATAAGCCAGTTTTAGTCACTTATACGATTACTGACGATGACATTAATACTAACTTTGCAGTCATGCCTACCACTTCAGAAGCTAAGTCAAAAGTGAAAGGTCTGTATTACCAAGATATTAAAGAGATGCTTGGTGAGCGCTTTCATATGGACGTGCGTTATCTTGATAAGTTGAATAAAGATAAAGCCTATCAAGCAGGCGAAACGGTCACTGTGCTTAATGCCCGTCCAGCGCTCAAGCAACGTATTAACCGTGTGGTCGCTAACAAAGCCGACAAAACACTTTACGCTTACAATGATGACAAGCTGGTCGCTACCTATCCAACCACTATTGGTAGTGACAGCACACCATCACCACAAGGCACCTTCAAAATCGTTAATAAAGTGAAAATGCCATGGTATAAAGCCACCGTTGGTGAAGGCGACCAGAAAAAAATTCATATGCTACCACCAGGACCGAATAACCCTGTAGGTGTGGTATGGATGGGTTTATCTAAGCCCTCTTATGGCCTACATGGCTCGCCTAAGCCCGAAGGTATCAGTCGTCAAGCCTCAGCAGGTTGCGTACGCTTGACGAACTGGGATGTGTTAGAGGTCTATGCCAATATTGAAAATGGCGCGACGGTTGTACTGAACTAATTGCAATACAGTTAAACTGAGCTGGTCGCAATATTGATGGTGTCAAATATATTTATAATGACAAATAACGCTTTTTGCTAAGGCCTGGTTTAATTCCTTAAGAAATATTAATTACAACAAAAAAACAGCTCCTTTTTAGGGGCTGTTTTTTTGTTGCTTATTTTTTACTATCTAGTTTTTACTATCTGGCATTGTCAAATATAAGGGGCGATGCTGCTTGTTCGAACGAGCGTGTTAACTAACGCGTTTTCTTATACTTAAACGCTATAGTCAATGAGAAGTAATATCGATATAGAACCTACTGCTGGCATACATTTTTCTTACTTGCTGTGCCTACGCAGACAGAGGCTGCAAAAAGCTTATACCAGCAGTACCGTCGCGTTTTTAAGGTATTTTAACTATATAACTTTCTTCGTTATCAGTTTTATAACCTTCTTCATTACCAGTAATGCTACCGATTTTTTTGGTGAAGTGCCAGGCCGCAGGAATAGATATTAAGATGCCCGCTACCACCGCCATTTGAATATGTGGAATTTGATCAAATCCGGTTACCAATGCTGTAATCATCAACACGCCCATACTAACGGTTGCTGCTATCGAATAGATCACAGAGAATAATGGCCAGTTCATAATGTAATCCTTATAATTGATGTGGGTATAATACCTTTATACACTAAACCCACACCAATAGTAAGTCTTTCCCATAAGCCCTTACGGTCGTTATATTACCTAACATTTTAGTAAAGCCATGTTAATGTTGGGGTTATTGATCAATAACCTATGTAAAAATATTTTTTTCATTTAGGTCTTTTTAAAAAATCTCTATTTCTATGCTGGTTGGCTGTCTTTATTATCTTTAAGTATTTTATCAACTCAACTGATACGACTTTATTGGTCGTACCTACATGCTCGGTGCTTGGCAAAAAATTCATACGTGGCTAATGATTTATCATTACAATAGTGCCTGTCTTTTATTTTATTCATAAAGCCTTGTTATCATGACCTCATCTACGAATACTCCACCATCAAAAAAAGAGCCAGACTCTCAGTCTTCAGCTCATACGTTAGATAATGATGAAACTGGTAACAGCAATGCAAGCAACCTTTTACCAATGCTCGACAACAGACCTTTGAAAGTAATACCAAAGAAACCATTAACCGTTACTTTATAAACAAGGGTAACGTGCTGACCAACACCCAATTTACTAATGTCAATGGCTATCAAACCATACACGCTGTTATTCGCGGCGAGACCACCCCTAGCTCATACGATGTGCGCCGGATTGAAGCGACTATTACTCAAGACATGGCGGATAATTTTCCCGAGTATTTACCCATAAAGTTACAGCTGCGCTATCTACCCGTACAAGTGATTGAGTCCGATCCAATGATTCAAGATAAACTTGATCAGACTGATGCCGCGATTTTAACCAAGTGATTTATGTACTGTTCTTTATCTAGACCCACGGAATAACGTAGCAGTGTGTATATGGTTTACCAAGAGCTGGGGTGATTGTGCTAAAATCGCTTGCAAAATTATTTAATCTGTTTTTGTTTTATTGTGGTTGTTATTCAGTTATGCAATCCATCACTCATTCCATTCGTCAGTAAGGAGCCGCTGTGAGCCAGCCATTTCGCTCAGCCGATATTCGCCAAGCTTTTATCAATTTTTTTATAAGCAAGCAGCATACCCCCGTCCCCTCATCGAGCCTTATCCCGCACAATGATCCGACATTATTATTCACCAATGCCGGTATGAACCAGTTTAAAGAGACCTTTTTGGGCATGGAGCCTCGCGATTATACGCGAGCGGTGACCTCACAAAAATGTGTGCGCGCTGGTGGCAAACATAATGATTTGGATAACGTCGGCTATACCGCGCGACATCATACCTTCTTTGAAATGTTGGGTAACTTCTCTTTTGGCGATTATTTTAAGCAGACAGGTATTGGCTATATTTGGGAGTTTCTGACTTCTGCTGATTGGTTGGCGATCGATAAGGACCGCTTGTACGTCACCATCTACGAGACCGACGACGAAGCGTTCAATATATGGCATAAAGATATCGGCGTGCCAGCGGAACGTATCATTCGTATTGGTGACAATAAAGGCGCACCCTACGCTTCTGATAACTTTTGGACCATGGGTGACACGGGTCCTTGTGGTCCTTGTACCGAAGTCTTTTATGACCACGGCGCGGATATCGAAGGTGGCTTGCCCGGTACGCCTGAAGAAGATGGCGACCGCTTTATTGAGATTTGGAACTGTGTCTTCATGCAGTTTAACCGTCAAAAAGACGGCACCATGCTACCGCTACCCGCGCCTAGTGTTGATACTGGTATGGGTCTTGAGCGTATTAGTGCCATCATGCAAGGCTTGCACGGTAACTATCAAATTGATTTATTTACTCATTTAATGGATGCAGCAGCGGCCATTTTAGAGATTAGTAATGAGCAGCAGTCGTCACTAAAGGTCATTGCTGATCATATACGTGCGGTATCATTTTTGATTGCTGATGGTGTTATGCCGAGCAATGAAGGTCGCGGTTACGTGCTACGCCGGATTATCCGTCGTGCGGTTCGTCATGGTAATAAACTTGGCGCAGAAAGTGAGTTTTTCTATAAAATGGTTGCGCCTTTAGTCGCTGAAATGAGTGATGCTTATCCAGAGCTTAAAGACCAGCAAAGCGTAATTGAAAACGCCATTCAAAAAGAAGAAACTCAGTTTGCTAAGACCTTAGCGCAAGGCTTACGTTTGCTGGCCACTGAACTTGAAGGCTTAAAAGATGGCGATGTTCTATCTGGTGAAGCAGCATTTAAACTTTATGATACTTATGGTTTCCCGCTTGATTTAACCGCTGATATTACGCGTGAGCGCGGTATTAGCATCGATGAAGCTGAATTTGATGAACACATGCAAGCGCAACGTGAACGCGCCCGTGATGCCGGTAAATTCGACGTCGATTATAGTAGCGTCATCCAGGTAGATACCCCAACCACCTTTATTGGCTATGAGCAATTAAACGACGATAATGTCAATATCGTTGCCCTTTACCAAGATGGTCAAGCAGTCGCTGGCTTAGAAGAAGGTATGGAAGGGGTTATTGTCCTCGATCGTACGCCGTTTTATGCCGAAGGCGGCGGACAAGTTGGTGAGCTGGGTGAAATTCGTAGCGCTTCAGGCGTCTTTGAAGTGCAAGATACCAAAAAGTCTGGTCAAGCCATTATTCATTATGGCGTTGTCACTATGGGTACCGTTAGTGCAAGCCAGGTGGCTGAGGCGCAAGTACTCTCTAGCATTCGTGCTGCCAGCGCCAAAAACCACTCTGCCACTCATTTATTACATGCGGCCCTACGCCAAGTCTTAGGCGCGGCAGTGACTCAAAAAGGCTCATTGGTCTCCAGTGACGTGCTGCGTTTTGACTTCTCTCATGATAAACCGGTTACCAATGCTGAAATTACTCATATTGAACGTTTGGTCAATGAGCAAATTCAAGCCAATACCCCAGCTTATATCGAAAACATGTCTATCGATGAAGCCATGGATAAAGGCGCAATGGCGCTATTTGGCGAAAAATATGGTACAGACGTTCGGGTCCTGACTATGGGCACGGCTTCGGGTACAGACGGTATGGTTGATGGTAAACGCCAACCCTTCTCGATTGAGCTATGTGGTGGTTTGCATGTCCAACGCACTGGTGATATTGGAATATTGAAAATCACTAGTGAGTCAGGTATTGCCTCAGGTATTCGGCGAGTTGAAGCCGTTACGGGTATGAACGCCGTCAAATATATTCAGCAAAGCGAGCAGCAATTAGGCGAGTTGGCCAGCCAACTTAAGGTCAAACGCCCAGAAGTGGCGCAGCGCGTCCGCACCATGGCAGACAAACAGCGCGATCTTGAAAAACAACTTGAACGCTTAGAGCAAAAAATTGCCAGCGCTCAAGCGGCTAATTTACTCGCTGACGTGCAGACTATTGCAGGTACGCCAGTATTGATTAGTATCTTGAGTGGTGTGGATGGTAAATCGATACGTACGTTAATGGACGATGTCAAATCCAAACTGCCCGATAGTGTGATTGTACTGATTGGCGACAAAGATGAGCAGTTAGCATTGGCTGCCAGTGTGGCCAAATCTGTCACTAACCGCGTCAAAGCCGGTGATATTATTCGTCATTTGGCGGGCGAATTGGGTGGTAAAGGCGGTGGCAAACCTGATTATGCACAAGGTGGCGCTCCAAAAGCGGCAAATACCTCAGCAGTTATCAGTGCCCTTCCTGTGTGGCTTGAATCGCAGCTTGGCTAAATCGCTGGTTTAATTTTTGTGCAAAATACTAGACTGCTGCGTTTGAATGAGGCAATTACTTATAAATTTATGAGCAATTGCTCTATCCAGCCCCCTGCTGTGGCTTAAAATGTCGGCGCAAATATGGTATAAAGTACAGCGGTTCGTTAATACGTCAATTAATAAGACGGTCAATAAACAGCAGCGTAGTTTTTATAATCCGGCTTCCTCGTTATTAGCATTGATTTAAAGCGATACAAATCTGCATAAATCAACGCTAACCACTCACAGATAGCCTTTGATGAATAATAGGTAATACTTTTATGGCGTTAATAGTACAAAAATACGGCGGCACGTCAATGGGCAGTATCGACCGCATCAAAAATGTCGCCAAACGGGTCAAACGCTGGCATGATAACGGTCATCAGATTGTAGTCGTAGTGTCTGCCATGAGCGGAGAGACCAACCGATTGATTGATCTAGCACGCCAAATCAGTAATGATCCTGATCCTCGTGAATATGATCAAATGGTGTCCACCGGTGAGCAGGTCTCAATTTCACTGCTCGCGATGGCGATTAAAGAGCTGGGCATTGGTGCGCATTCCTTTACCGGTCGTCAAGTAGCGATTAAAACTGATAGTGTGCATAATAAAGCTCGGATCGAAAGTATCGATGACCAGAATATCCGCGCACAACTAGACGCTGGTAATGTGGTTATCGTGGCAGGCTTTCAGGGCATCGACGCCGCTGGTAACGCCACCACCCTAGGTCGCGGTGGATCTGATACTACTGGGGTCGCGATTGCGGCAGCCTTAGGTGCGGATGAATGCCAAATTTATACTGATGTCGACGGCGTCTATACCACTGACCCTCGTGTCACTTCAAAAGCCAAAAAGCTTGAGAAGATTACCTTTGAAGAAATGCTAGAGATGGCCAGCCTGGGCTCTAAAATTTTACAAATTCGCTCAGTAGAATTCGCTGGCAAATATGGTGTGCCATTACGCGTACTCTCTAGCTTTGATGAAGACACTGATGGCAGTTACGACGACGATTTCAAAAATAACGTCGGCACCCTAATTACGATAGACGAAGGAGATAATATGGAACATGCAGTCATCTCAGGTATCGCCTTTAACCGCGATGAAGCAAAAATTGTAGTGCGTGCCGTACCAGACCATCCTGGCATTGCCTCTGCGATTTTAAGCCCCATTGGCCGCGCGAATATCGAAATTGACATGATTGTTCAGAACCTATCTACTAATGGTACTACTGACTTCAGTTTTACCGTGAACCGTACCGACATGGATAAAACCATGAAAGTGCTTAATGAAGAAGTCAAAGACGAGATTGGTGCCAAAGAAGTCTTAGGCAATAGCGATGTCGTAAAAGTCTCATTAGTTGGTGTTGGCATGCGTTCACACGCTGGTGTTGCTAGTCTTATGTTCCAAACCCTTGCTGAAAACAATATCAACATTCAAATGATATCGACCAGTGAGATTAAAGTCTCAGTCCTTATCCAAGAGCAGTATCTAGAAAAAGCGGTCAGATCACTGCATACTGCTTTTGGCCTGGACCGTGAAGATGGCGAAAGCAAGATTGCTGGGTAGTCTTTTATAAAATAATCATTGACAATATTTAGTCAGTTTTGATCAACGGGGTCTTTATGACGCCGTTTTTTTGCATTTGTGACTGCTACGGTCAGTCTCTATACAGTAGTTTTGTGAAAAGCCGTGACAGTATCTGTTATGCCACCTATAATGGAAGCTTCATTTGGGCTAAATGAATTTACCTATTATCACCATGACGCGCAGCGTTTTGGGCAATTTGCCTAACGGCTATGTTTTTTGTTAATAAATTTTGAATGATATTTTTTATTTTGAATGAACTTAGTGGTTCTGCTGCGTGGTGATACCCTGCAATTGAGATGTAATTTAATGAGCAATGACTTGTTAATGCGACATAAGGAGTGTGACGCATGTTAATTTTGACCCGCCGAGTGGGCGAAACTTTAATGGTTGGCGATGAGGTCAGTGTGACTGTCTTAGGCGTCAAGGGCAATCAAGTACGCATCGGTGTTGACGCGCCAAAAGATATTGCCGTGCACCGTGAAGAGATTTATCAGCGCATTCAACAGGAGCGTTCGGTACAATCACAGATGCAGCATCTTGAACAAGGTAATTTTGCACCTTCGTTTGATGACGAAGACTACTTTAATCGATAAGCTGTCGTACTTACCATTTAATCACTAAGCATAAATTAAGTGCTAATTGTTTCTGGCTCTTTAATCTGCTTTGAGGTCACTTACTTATGAGTATTCGCCAATCAGATGTATCAGCTCTACTTAATGGTTTGAATAAAAAAGCCATTAAATTCAACGATGTCATTAGTTTTATCGATGATTTTTATCGTTATGCGCCCGCCTCCTTTACCAATGGCATGGTGAACAATGCCGCTGGTGAAAATGAAGGTAGCGCCAAGGTTTTTGGCTTTGCTAAACACCATGGTTTAAGCCAACTGGATACCCTGAAACTATTTGGTGAGCATTATGCGCAAGTGCAGGCAACGCCAAATGGTACTGATCATGCCAATATTCGTAACTTTTTACATTGGGGCTGGCAAGGTTTTTTGATGCAAAAAAACCCGTTGACTATGCATACCAGCGTTAAGACTAAGGCGCTTTAATATTCTTTGAATCAATCTTAGTGTTATCAATTTATTTAATATTGATGAGCGAGATTAAAAGAGCCACGTTATCATTGATAGCGTGGCTCTTTTGTTATTCTATACTCTAATATTCATTAATCTAGGAATTATGATCTTTTAAACGGCTAACCACCTAAATTGTTGGCAATCCGACTCGATAATAAATGACGACTAATGCAGCGCTTTATTTATCACGGAATTTTACTGGCTGAATGGCGCCTTTGGGGTTGGGCATATTGGGATATTGATTCTCGTGCTCAACATCACACTCAGCGCCAACGATAGAGCCATCACCTCTTACTGGCTTGTGCATATACCCAATACGCTCAACAGGTGTTAAGTGTTCGTGCTCCCAAATCATCGTCGCTTGCATACAGGTTTCACGCTGCTCAGCCGTCAATTTTCGCCCATCAGGCCATTTTCCCAGCTCAATAGCCATGCGAAATTTATCGACTACCTCAGGTGTTAAGCTTGCTAATATCGTTTGTTTGTCCATGCTGCTTACTCTCCACTGCTATTTTTTATATTATATATAATACCTTTATTCTTCGTCTATAATATCATCATCAACGTCAAGACTGAACTCTTCGGCATGTACGTTCCAGTGCAATTTGGTGCGGCAGGCCTCGTAAAAGTCGAAACCTGGTGGATGTAGTAAGGTTAGCTTGTCAGGATGCTTACGGATATACAAGCGCTGCTCTTGCTCTAGCGGCACGCTTTGCTTGCCATCAGCGCTAACCATAGGCTGAGTACGATTGTCCTCGTGAATGCGAATACTAATTTCACTGTTGCCACTGACCACAATCGGCCGACTTGATAAAGTATGCGGATGCATGGGAACCAAACAAATGGCATCCATGCTGGGATGAATAATCGGTCCACCACCAGATAGCGCATAGGCGGTTGATCCGGTTGGTGTAGCCACAATCAAACCATCACTGTGCTGACGATAGACGTCTTGACCGTCGATTTTCATCTGAAAATCAATCATATGTACCGACTTGCCAGCATGTAGGACAATATCATTTAGTGCCATATCTTCATGAATGATTTTTCGACCTTCCCGAATTTCCATGGTCAACAAAAACCGATGATCCAGCTGATAGTCACCCATCAATACTTGGCGTAATTTGAACGCCGCTTCATCAGGCTTCACGTCCGCCAAAAACCCAAGACGACCGCGATTCACACCAAGTACGGGTACTCGATAGCGCGCCAACGCTTCGGCAGCATGTAATATTGAACCATCCCCGCCTACCACAATGACCAGGTCACAAATCTCGCCAATCAAACTGCGTTTGACGAGTTTGACCTTTTCTATTTCAGTAAGATCTAGGGTGGGTAGATGAGCCGTTTGCACATCCATGATCAAAGTCAGGCCCATCTCATTAATGGTTTGGGCAATCTGGACCAAACTTTGGGTCACGCTACGTTTTCCTGCTCGGCCCATGAGACCAATACGACGAAAAGCGGGGTTTTTGATGGCATGAAACAGCTCTGATTCATGTAAATGTGGCAATCTTTCTGACTGCGCTGAGTTTTCCATAAAACGACTCGGCATAACTTAGGATAATTGACAATAATTGTATGATAAAAATTATATGACAATAATAGCGATAAACGAGCCGTTAAACTAGCATGTTTTATTAATTATCGTTGTTAACTGTCGTAATCAACCCTATATATAAGCTATGAGGTGCACTTTATGACTGAATTATTAACACACTAGTGCTGCTACTGGACGTTGCTTTATGAGTGGGTGAATAACGGGTTAAATAGTAGCGCTAGCCCTTGAATACAGTCACGTAAACACCGTTGACAATAATAGCAATTTTGCTAAAGTATCTATCATCTATTTCATTTATATTTTTTATTGAGGACACATATATGGCCAATCCTATTGTCAGTCGCGCAGAACTTGCGATCGGTGGTGAGCCGATGACCGTCAAAGGCGTAATACAGAAAACCAGTCTATTATTGGGGCTGTCTGCCACTACTGGTGTGGGCTTTTTCTTTTATGCTCTTATGACTGGTCTATCACAAGGCTTTATTACTATGGCTGCCTTTGGCAGCATGTTCGCCGCCTTTGGTCTAGCGTTATATATTACTTTTAAGCCACAAAAAGCCAAAACTTTAGCGATACCTTTTACACTGCTAGAAGGCATCTTCTTAGGCGGTATCTCGCTATTCTTTATGAGAATGTATCCAAGCGTGCCAGTCACTGCCATGTGTGCAACTTTCGTTACTGCAGCGGTGATGCTCGGACTGTATCGTTCTGGTCTGGTCAAAGTCACTGAGAAATTTCGCTCAATCATGACCTCAGCTATCATTGCTATTATGTTGGTTTATGTCGCTCAATGGGTACTGTCACTAGCGTTTGGCTCTAGCTTACCGTTTTTGTTTGAGGGTGGTGCCATTGCTATTGGCTTCAGCCTATTTGTGATCGTTATCGCTTCTTTTACGCTGTTATTAGACTTTGATAATATTGACCGCGGCGTAGCAGCGGGTATCTCTGAAGACTACGAATGGTTGTTCAGTATCGGCATCCTTACCACCCTAGTATGGATGTATATTGAATTTATGCGTCTGCTAAGCTACTTACAAGACTAGTTCGACAGTGGTTGTAGAAACTTGTTTTGAAAAGCTGCTACTGCTTAGCTTTTCGCTCTAAAAAGCAAAAACCGCCTGTTGCTAATAATAGTGACAGGCGGTTTTTTATGATTAAAAGTTGAGTAGGTGGTTAACGGTTCACAAACTAGGCACGTTTTAGACGTAACGCATTTAACACCACTAGCAAAGAGCTAAGCGACATACCAATGGCCGCAAGCCAAGGCGGTACGTAGCCAAATATGGCTGGCAATAACACAATGCCGTTATAGCCCAGTGCCCAGCGGAAGTTTTGTTTGATGATCCGTTCGGTTTTATCAGCGATACGCTTAGCAGCTACAATAGCTTCAATTTGACCATTTAAGATAATACTATCGCTTGAGACTTGCGCTAAATCAGCCGCCCCAGCAATTGAAGTGGAGACATCAGCAGCAGCCAATACCGGGGCATCATTAATACCATCACCGACCATCAGTACTACCGCGCCCTGCGCTTGTAGTTGTTGGATATGGTTGACCTTAGCCGTGGGTGATAGACCCTTGTATGCTGACTGTATGCCCAAAGACTCCGCCACAACTAGCGACTGCGGGCTTGGATCACCAGTCAACATTACTGACTCGATACCCAATACTTTTAGCTTGTCCAACATGGGCTTCGCGGTATCACGCACCTTATCATTGAAGTAAAAACAGGCCAGTGCTTGCCATGAATCTGCTAGCGTCTCATCATGAGTATGAGTATTAGCTTGTGACGAGGGTTGACGACAAGACAATACCACAGCTGAGCTGGCACGATGCGCCACTAAATCTGGATTGAGATCATCATTAGCATTTATACGGTCAATGCTGTCGATGTCGTCAGTGCCATCACTCTCATTATCAGCCATTCTATCTAAAGCAAAATCAACATGACCTATTCGGTATAGTACCCCATCAATCATCGCCTCTACGCCGCCTGCTGGATAATGCTCCAAAGCTTGGGTTGCTGGTAGATGCAACTGATAAGCCGCTGTCAGCAGCGCGTGAGCAACTGGATGACGACTGCCTACTTCTAGAGCAGCGGCTATTGATAATACCTTATCTTTTTGGTCTGATAATTCTGTGGTAGCCTTAGTCGTTGGAGCATTATTGGGTGCTAGCAATTCAATATTTAATAGATTGGGCTTACCATAAGTCAGCGTACCGGTTTTATCAAAAGCCACATGGGTAATTTCGGCCAAAGTTTGCAAAGTATGACCGCGAGTGGTCAAAAAGCCATAGCTGGCCAGGCGGTTAGTCGATACTGTTAAGGCGATAGGAGTGGCTAAAGACAAGGCGCAAGGACAGGTAGCTACTAAGACGGCAACTGTTGCCCAGATTGCCTGGCTCGGATCAACGATATACCAGCCAATAAATACCAATACCGACAATACTAAAATCCGCGCCACGAACCAACGTGCCAGCTTATCTGCCTGCTGGGCTAGCTTGGGTTTTTCGCTCATCGCACGGTTCATTAACCGATCAATCAGTCCAATCTGACTGTCTTCTGGTAACACAGTGACTAGCATTTCAAACGGTTGGCTGTCATTCTGCGCGCCACCAATAATATAGTCGCCTTGATTTTTTATAATCAAGTCACCCTCACCAGTCAGCAAGCTTTGAGACACGGTTGCCGTTGGACTAAGTAAGATACCGTCGCTGATGATCTCAGCCCCAGCATCAATCATAATAATGTCACCCACTTGTAAGCTTTGAGCGGTCACCATGCTGCTTTGTCTAGAAAGACGATTTTGCTCTGGGGTCTGACTTTGATTCGAGCACTTATTTTGTTCTGCTGCTGCTGACCTTTGAATACTGGCTTGTTGCCACGCAATAGCAATGCGCTCAGTGACTTCATGCACGCTTGCTTCCATCTTTGACATAAAGTTTGGCATAGTAGCGACCGGTGTATCGGTTTGAGGGCTGATAGCTTTAAAACTTAGGTCTTGGGCGTTTATATTTTGTGAGCTACTGACAGTAGTAGATACGCTAGTAGTTTGAGCAACAGGTAAATTTTTGGATAAAGCAACTGGCTTATTTTCGGTTTTGAGCTCATGGTCGGGTGCATCAAGGGTATCGTTGTCGGACGTATTAGCAGCGGACTGTTTAAGCTGCTGCAAGATAAGCTCAGCCGCTGCTTTATCTTCCGCAATCTTTTGTACTAGGACCGGCTCTACCACTACCAAGTCATTGGCCATAGTTGCCGCTTTTAGTCGCGCATTGTGCTCAATGTAACGCCCTGCAAGCAAGAAGAAAATAAACATACTGACCGAATCATAATAAGTCTGCCCGTATCCGGTAATAGTCGCGTAAAGGCTGGCAAAAAATGTCACTATCAGCGCCACACTTACTGGCACATCCATATTGACTTGGCGAGCACGAATGGCTGACCAGGCGGAAGTAAAAAATGGTACGCCTGCATAAAAGAACACCGGAATACTGACAAACAAAGATACCCAGCGCAAAAAATCACGCTGTAATATCAGCATGCCACTATATTCACCAAAATATAGGGCGACCGCATACATCATCGCTTGCATCGCACCTAAAGCGGCGATACCCAATCGTAATAGCATTTTGTTGGTATGCTTTGCTAGCATCGCTTCATGGGTGTCTTGACGGTAGGGCTTGGCTTCATAACCAATCGCATTAATCACGGCCAAGATACGGCTAATCGGCAGCTTGGTTTCATCCCAGATCACCCGCATACGCTGGTTGGTCAAATTGACTTGGCATTTATTAATACCCTCAATTTCATACAACCGCGATTCTATCAGCCAGGTACAAGCGGCGCAGCGTAGATTATTTACTGACAGCTCGGCGACTGACAGTCCGTCTTGTGCGTAGACAAACTGTGATTTTATTTCATCATGATCATAAGCTTCAAGGTTGGTCATCTGCGTGGGCAAACTTGCAGTACGGTTAATCTCTGAGCGATCGAGATAATACTGCTCAAGTCCCGCTTCAACGATACTTTGCGACGCCAGCTGACAGCCCATACAGCACATCTCACGCGCGCTACTAAGCACCTCGGTATAAAAGGGTGGGCGTGGTACCGGATCACCGCAATGAAAGCAGTGTCCGGCTGGTGGCAGCACTAGCCCCTGAGTAATTGAGAGGTCGTCGTAATGAGAGGCAGTTGAGGACAAGGCGCTGGACATGTTAGATATAATTTCCTTTAAGCAGGCTTGCTTTAACATTGGCTATGTTGAATTCAGCTTAGGCCAACCTGCTATCGACTGGGTGACAGCTGATAATTCGCATAAAAAACATCGTTATAATTCGTATCGATGAGTATCGTAGATTGCTATCTTATATGGTAGTCATTCACCACATTAAAAGCCTAATAATTTTAGTAATTATCCATATAATAGTGGTTGAACACTGGTCAACACTTAAGCTGTTTGATAATAAACAGCTTGCTGACTTTTATTGCTATTCAGTATACACCTTCATAGAACCCTACTCATAAATAGCGAATGAATGCGGCCGTTGATGATGATAGATTGAAAATTTTGTCAATTTGCGTCATTATGAGGCAGTTTTTTATTCTAAAACGGTGCGTTATCAGTGCAAAAATCTCGTTCTAAGCTACCACAGTCGCCTACATCTGCCGTAAACACCCTACCTTCGCAGCAGCGAGGCTTGGTGTTTAGCAGTATCTTATTAATTATCGTTATTGCCGGCATGGTGCTATTGACACTGTATTTAGTCAAGCTCGACCGCACTATTACTAATAAGTTTGAGGGCAAACGCTGGGACATTCCTGCCAAAGTCTACTCACAGCCACTCGAGCTGTATCAAGGTGCCAATGTCGACAAAGATACGATGAAGACTTGGCTTGAGCTGCTCAATTATAGTAGTGATAAGGCCTATGATCGCACCGGCACTTATCGAAAATCGGGTAACACCTACTTTATCCATACCCGCGGCTTTACCTATAGCGCCAATGATGTGGATAAAGAACAAGTCATCAAAATGACCATTGCTGGTAATAAGGTTGAGTCGATCCAAAGTACCTTACCTGCCAAGACCGGGATCATTCGCCTTGAGCCCGTGAGTATTGGTGGTATTTATCCAGACAGTAACGAAGATCGGATGGTCGTCTCTTTAGACGAGGTACCGCAGCCACTGATTGATGCCCTGATAGCGACTGAAGATCGTGGTTTTTATGAACACAAGGGGGTCTCAGTACGTGGTATTGCTCGCGCCGTAATTAATAACTTCACTGGTGGCGCTAGGCAAGGTGGCTCAACCATCACGCAGCAGCTGATCAAAAACTTCTACTTAAACTCTGATCGCACATTAAAGCGCAAAGCCAATGAAGCAATGATGGCGGTGCTACTAGAGCTGCATTATAGCAAAGATGAAATACTACAAACCTATCTGAACGAGATTTACTTGGGCCAAAATGGCAATCGCTCTATTAATGGTTTTGGCCTAGCATCACAGTTCTATTTTGATCAACCGCTTAATGAGCTGCGTTTAGATCAACAAGCGATGCTAGTCGGTATGGCAAAAGGCCCTAGTGTCTACAATCCTCGCCGCAATCCAAACGACTCCAAAGCACGTCGTGACGTTGTACTCAATAATATGCTAGCAGTGGGGACACTGTCACAAGCAGGCTATGATGCTGCAATAAAGCAGTCGCTCGGTGTGGTTGATAAGCCGGTGGAAGGCAAGAGCCAATTTCCTGACTTTTTGGATATCGTCAAACGCGAGCTGAACGACGTTTATTATTCAGATGACCTCAAAAACGAAGGTTTGATCATTATCAGTACGCTCGACCCTATTGCTCAATTAGCGGCAGATAAAGCAGTTGAAAAAGAGCTGGGTGAGTTACGTCGCGGTAGTAATGAAACCAAAGAGTTACAAGGGGCGTTAGTCAGTGCCAACCCTGAAACGGGTGAGCTGGTCGCTGTGGTGGGTAGTGGTAGCGAGTTTACCGGCTTTAACCGTGCGGTCGATGCCAAACGTCAAGTCGGTTCATTATTGAAGCCAGTGATTTATATGACTGCCTTTGAAAGCGGTCGTTACAACTTAGCAAGTTCGGTCGATGATTCGCCGATAACGGTAAACTTAAAAGACGGCAGTCAATGGAATCCTAATAATTACGACAATCGTGATCATGGTTTTGTTCCGTTAACCACTGCCCTTGCAAAATCTTATAATCATAGTGCTGTACGCTTAGGAATGGAATTTGGGATCGACACCTTTGCCAAGCAATTACAACGCATGGGTGTAAAAGAAAAAATCCCTTCATATCCTTCAGTGTTGCTAGGTTCAGTCAATTTAAGTCCGATGGATATGCTTGGTGTTTATCAGGTGTTTGCTACTGGCGGCTTTCGCACGCCGATTCATAGTATCCGCACGGTGATTGATGATCGCGGGCAAATTTTGCAGCGTACTGGACTAAACACCCAGCGTAGCATTCCACCTGAGACCAATTATTTGACCAATTATGCCTTACAGCAAGTGGTCAAAAACGGTACTGGTAGAGGCCTTCAAGCGCTTGGTAGTAATCTGAATCTCGCTGGTAAAACGGGTACGACTAACGACTATCGTGATGCCTGGTTTGCCGGTTACAGCGGTAACTATGTGAGCGTGGTATGGGTTGGTCGCGACGACAATAAACCAATTGGACTCAGCGGTGGTACTGGCGCGCTGCCGGTATGGGTTGACTATATGAAGCGACTAAGGCTCACTCCGGTGGCCTTACCAGAGCCAGAGGGTATTGAATGGCTGTGGCTTGAAAACAACTCTGGCAAACTATCCAACGAGCGCTGTGCCGATGCCCGCTACCTACCCGTCATGTCAGCCTACTTACCAGAAGAGGCCAGTAGCTGCGCGCTCAACTTGTATCAGCAGGATCGCGCACGCGAGCAGAGGCCAAATCGACAAGATTCTATGCAGCAACAGCGTAACCGCGAGGGACTAGACAACCCAAATGGTGAAGAAACTACTATTGAAAGTAACAGTGAAACACCAAACAATAATGACGCTCAAAAACGTGCCGACACCTGGTATGACCGAGCACTAGAATGGTTTTAGGGTTGTTTTTTGACATTTAAGAAAGGGCTTTAACATGCTGTCGTCTATACATCAAACTGTATCATATAAGCAAAGGTGGACTATGAACAAGGGATCTATCAAGCAGATTCTGCTACCTAAAACCGTGCTTGTGACTAGCACCATACTGGTTATGCTAAGTTTAAACGCCTGTCAAACTGTGCCGAGTACAACAACAGGGTCATCCGTCACTACGATTGTGCGTCAGGCCCCTGCGGTCGACAGTAATGATTATGAGGGCGAAGACGACTACATTGACCAAGACCTTGATGGAGATTCTGCCGAAGACCTTGACGAAGACGACTTCCCTATTGAGCCTTATATTCCACCTGAGCCGTCCGCTACGCCAGATCCTATAATAGAACAAACACCAATATTTGCGCCGCCTAGTATGATTGTCACTACGCCCTCTAGCGAGGACTACATCACCATGCCGACGCCAGTAAGGCCGCCTACTTTACCACCGGCACAGCCAACATCGCCGTCACATAATGAACTGTTGGAGCGTGCACGGCAAAACTCTAAGCAACAACCTCGTCAAGCGACTGCTAATAACAGTAAGCTACCCGCATTTCAAAACTTGATGCAGTCCGGTATTAATCAGCTCAAGGCAGGAAATTTAACGGCTGCCGAAAGCAGTTTTACCCGTGCGCAACGTCTTGCACCCAAGTCATCGGCGGTGTATTTTTATTCGGCACAAGTAGCACTCAAAAAAAACCAACCGCGCAAGGCAGAAGCCATGGCACGGCGAGGTCTCAATGTCTCAAAAGACAACAGTCGTCGCCGTGCGTTGTGGCAAATTATTCTGCGCTCAGGACAACTACAGAACAATCCGCG
Organism: Psychrobacter sp. PL15; assembly: GCF_035984995.1. NCBI lineage: Bacteria > Pseudomonadati > Pseudomonadota > Gammaproteobacteria > Moraxellales > Moraxellaceae > Psychrobacter > Psychrobacter sp. PL15. Next base: position 129,865 of record NZ_JAXCIB010000005.1, on the reverse strand, counting down.
TGTGATTCGCGAAGCGCAGCAGGCATTACGCTAGGCTTTTAGCTATTCAATATCGGCCATCATGTTTAGAATGCCGATACAGCATGTGTTTTTTTAATTCACCCCTATTTATTTTTTATTTCAATCTAAGGTTATCGTTATGGCATGGCAACAACTGCATTTACAATGTGAAAAAGAAAACGTTGATTTAGCAGAAACGCTGTTATTAGAGGCCGGTGCATTATCTATTGCATTGGATGATGCGGGTGATCAGCCCTTATTTGAACCCCTACCGGGAGAGTCGCCACTATGGGATGAAGTAATATTAACTGGGCTTTTTGATGCCACCACTGAAGTGGGTAGCCAGCAAGTGGTTGAGCAGTTGGGCCATGAAATTGCCGCCCAAGTGCAAGCCAGCCGTATTTGGCTGACTGCCGTTGAGGATAAAGACTGGGAGCGCGAGTGGATGACCCATTATCATCCTATTAAGTGTGCTAACAACCTATGGATTGTACCTAACTGGCTGACCCCTCCAGATCCTGATGCTACTAATATTATTATGGATCCTGGACTGGCTTTTGGTACCGGTTACCATGCGACTACCCGTTTATGTCTTGATTGGCTGACCGAACAAGATCTAAGTAATAAGGTAGTGATTGATTATGGTTGTGGCTCAGGTATTTTGGGCGTTGCGGCGTTATTGTTGGGCGCTCGCCATGTTTATGCGGTAGATATTGACCCGCAAGCCGTATTGGCTACCAATCAAAATGCCATACGTAATCATGTTGAAGATCGCTTGCAAGCATTTTTGCCTGAAGACTTTACTACCTACTGCTCGCAGCACAATATCGTGCCAGTAGACGTTATTGTCGCTAATATTTTGGCCAAGCCTCTCATCGGCTTGGCGCCTTATTTCGCCACCTTAATCGCCTCCAAAGGACGCATTGTATTAGCAGGACTCATTGAGTCGCAAACGGAGCAAGTCAGTGATGCCTATCAGCCTTACTTTGCACTTGACCCTAAGCATGCTTTTAGTGCCCAAGAGGATCAGCATTGGCAGCGCTTATCTGGTACATTTACAGGCTAGAAACATTCATTTACATCTGTTACGATAGGGAAACAACGTAAAATGTGCGTGTTCGATGCTACTTTATAATTGCTCATGGATGAGAATGTATAATGCTCGCAAATAGTTGGGTTGAAAATAACAAGCAACGTTTGCTGAGTGGCTACGCGGTATTGAAGGCCATACCTTTTTGGATTCAATCATATGACCACCACGCCAATAAAAACCCAATGCCCCCATTGTCATGCTTGTTTTAACTTACAAAGGATTCAGTTAAATCAAGCAGGTACCACAGTACGCTGTAATCATTGCCAACAAGTCTTTTTGGTGAACGAGTACCTTGTAGTCAACACTGATGCCGCTATCAATACAGTTACTACTGATATTCGTGCCAGTGTTCCTAACACTGCTGAAAATGTATGGCTAGAACAGCTGCTAAAAGACAAAAGCGATGTTGAAGATGGCGGCCAACCTGAGACTGATTTGGCACAATTGCTACTCAACAGGGAGGGTCCTGTTAATGAAGAAGTCAAAGTTAAGATCGACCCAAAATATGCTAATAACACTCGAATACACATGCAGTCCACACCAATGGAGACTGGAACCTCCATTGTCGTATTACTATGGACTATGGGATGCTTGGTACTAGTGCTCCTACTTTTTGCCCAGTATGTTATTTTTAACTTGGACACCTTGATTAAGAACTCCGCTCATGCCGAGCGCTTACAAACAGTATGTGCTATAGCAGCCTGTAGCTTACCCAGTGCAGATCTGACAACCATGACAGTTACTGGTCTCAATTATAGTGCCAGTAGGATCAGCGCTACGAACACGTTTAGCGATGTAACCGGCACCTTGAATAATACGAGTTCACAGCCACAACTGCTGCCCAGCCTTAAAGTGAGTATTTACAGTCCAAATGTGCTCATTGGAGAATTTATCGCCATGCCAGACGACTATCTATTGAGCCCGCAAAATCAGCTGGTCGCCGAAGGTCATAAACAACTCATGTTCACTATACCCGTCGCAGCTGACCAGATTGATAGAATTAGTATTAATCCTATTTATTAATGCATGCGTGCGCAAGGCGTGTTTTAATAGGCGCTAATATAGCAGCGCCGCTCTATTCATCTAAGATGTGCTGAGTTTAACCTCTTATTTTATACCCTTTAATTTCAAGGACATCACCTTATGGCACATCACGTACAACACCCTGCCAACCGTTTTGCCCACAGCTCTGAGAATTTTACTAACTACAGTGAACCAAGTGCTGGTCAGTATGCAATTGACGATTTAGAGCTGTCTTTGAGCGGTGACTGTAATAGCCAAACCAACCATATGCATGAACCTTTGTGCGTGCATGTTGAGCGCGTGGTACGTCAGTATTTTGCCATGTTAGGTGATGAGATGCCAACTGAATTATATGAGCTTATTTTGAAGGAAATGGAGCGACCACTCTTGTCCGTCGTCCTTGAACAGACTCGAGGCAATCAAACCAAGTGCGCGCAGATATTAGGCCTCAATCGTGGTACCTTACGCAAAAAACTTAAAACCTACGACCTCATGTAATAGCTGGTCATACTATGGAAGCATCTATGTTTTTATATCAGTTTGACAAGCCGTTTATCGACACAGTTATTAGGTTTTATAGTCATTACACTGTAACGCTTTAACCACTTAGAGTTTATTGCGTCATCATTCACTGCGCTTCTTGATATAATTAACGACTCTTTATTAAAATTAATACTCATTACCTATGACAATTCATAGTCTCGATCTTATCACTTGTGATACCGTCTGCAATAATCGCCATGACGGTCATTACTATCTTGCCAGACCTTTGTGTCAGGCTTTTTTTATGGAACTGTTTTTATGAGCACAACACCACTTGCACTACTGTCGGTCTCCAACAAGGCTAATATTGTTGAGTTCGCTCAAGGTCTTATTAAAGCAGGTTTCGGTTTACTGTCTACTGGCGGTACTTATCGATTGCTCACAGAGCACAATGTAGCAGTGACCGAAGTATCAGACTACACCGGCTTTCCTGAGATGATGGATGGCCGGGTCAAAACCCTACATCCTAAGATTCATGGCGGAATTTTAGGACGCCGTGGTACCGACGACGCCATTATGAGCGCTCATGGTATCGATCGTATTGATCTGGTGGTTGTTAATCTATATCCCTTTGCCGAAACTATCGCTCGTGCGGATGTGACCATGAACGATGCTATCGAAAATATTGATATCGGTGGCCCTACTATGGTACGTGCTGCTGCTAAGAACCATGCCCATGTTGGTATCGTCACTGATCCTAAAGATTATGATCGAGTATTAACAGCCTTAGGTAATAATACCGAGCTGACTGCCGCATTACGTTACGACTTAGCCGTTAAAGCATTTGAGCATACCGCCCAATACGACGGTATGATTGCCAATTTCTTAGGCAGCCGAGTGAATGAAACTCAGCAGCCTGATACTTTTGCTCGTACTTTTAATTTACAGCTTGAGAAAGTGCAAGACCTACGTTACGGTGAAAACCCGCATCAAAAAGCCGCATTCTATATAGAAAACCAAGTTCTACAAAGTAAGCAAGCATCCATTGCTACCGCCCAGCAGCGACAAGGTAAGGCGCTGTCGTATAACAATATCGCCGATACTGATGCGGCTCTTGAATGTGTTAAAGCCTTTAGCGCTCCTGCTTGTGTCATCGTCAAACATGCTAATCCTTGCGGCGTCGCCATTGATAATGATCAAGTAGCGGCTTATCGTACTGCTTTTAGCACCGACCCTGAGTCTTCTTTTGGCGGTATTATTGCTTTTAACCGTCAATTAACAGTGGCAGCAGCCAAAGCCATTATCGACAATCAGTTTGTAGAAGTCATCATTGCACCAAGTCTTGAAGAGGGTGTGCTTCAAGCCACTGCTAGTAAGAAAAACGTACGGGTATTGGTCTGTGGCGAGCTGACGGCTTCTGATGCACCCATGACCCAGCTGGATTACAAGCGTGTTAATGGCGGTTTATTGGTACAAGAGCAAGACTCAGGTATTATTAATGCCGGCGAATTACAAATTGTGACTGATGTTCAACCCACAGAAGCACAGATTGCTGATCTGTTATTCACATGGACAGTGGCTAAATACGTTAAGTCTAATGCGATTGTTTATGGTAAAAATCAGCGCACTATCGGTGTTGGGGCCGGTCAGATGAGCCGTGTAAACTCAGCACGTATTGCTGCGATTAAAGCCGAGCATGCAGGCTTGATCACTGAAGGCGCTGTTATGGCTTCTGATGCATTTTTTCCCTTCCGTGATGGCATTGATAATGCCGCAGAAGTAGGCATCTCCGCTATCATTCAGCCTGGTGGCTCAATGCGTGATGACGAAACTATCGCCGCGGCTAATGAACATGGTATCGCTATGGTGTTCACCGGCATGCGCCATTTCCGTCATTAATCCATCTTCGAGATGACCGATTTTTAAGACGTCTAATTTTAAAAAAATTATTAGTCCTCCATCAAAAAAGCCACGGTATGAATACCGTGGCTTTTTTATCATTACTATTTTTTATTACGCTATTGATAGCACTCAATAGTGATAATTGTTGAGAAAGTTTTAACGCCCTTGTGCACTTGCCATATTGGTTTCATTTACTTCAACTTTATAAATCAAGCGCAAATAGTCTAAATAATCTTGCAGCTGATCTTGCCCTAAGTTGTCACGAATAATTGCAGCTGTTTGCGCTTTCTCAGCAGCAGACAGTGGTGATTGTTGTTCAGTTTTAATAGAGTCACCGACTATGACTGTCGCGCCTATTTCCGTTTCGCTCGCTAACGCCACTACCCCATTAGCGGGCGCTTGCTGACTGAATGCCAATCCACGTTCTTTTTCTGTCAGGCGTGTGGTCTGACGATTTATTTCACCTAGCGCTTGGAAAGTTACTTTTTGCTTACTGATATCAGCCGCGGTCTTAATACCAGCAGCCAACTGTTTGGCGTCTTTTAACGCCAAGGCGCTGGCTTTTTGCTGACGTAATATTTGCGTGATAGTAGGCGTTGCAGCTGCCAAGGTGAGGGTCTTGGTAGGACGATAATTGCTTGGTTGTACCCAGGCGATACCTGAGCCCACATCAATACCTGTCGTCACTGCTTGATCTTGAATAATAAAATCATCAAAGGCTTGCTTGATAACCGCCGGCTGCGCCAATACCGAGGTATTATTCTCTTTGCGATAATTTTTGAGACGTTTTAATGGCACGTTCTCTTGCTGCGCAATATCTTCGATACTAAAGCCATCTGCTGCTAAATCGTTAATCGCAGTCACTTTATCTGCATAAATTTCCTGACGCTTATATTCTTTAGCTTTAACCGTCAACTCTTCACGCATGCTGTCTAGACTGGGTACTTGACTACCGTTGTCTTCAGTTATAGTAAATATCTGATAGCCAAAGCTAGTCTTGATGGGCTTACTGATGTCACCAACGCTTAATCCCTGTAGTGCTTGTTGGACCGCTTGCGCGTCGCTGCCGAACACCGATGGATTAAAACTACCAATGGCGCCGCCAGTAGCACTTGATGGGTCATCAGACTCATTTTTTGCCAGCGCTGCAAATGATTCACCTTTGGCCAAACGCGCATTAATTTTATCCGCTCGCGCCTTAGCATCGTCACCCGTCAATAATATTTGACTGAGTTTGCGCTCATCGACTATGGCTAACCCTTGCTTATATCCTGCGTACTGCCGCTGCAACTCTTCTGTGGTGACATTTTCAACTTGCATAGTCGCCGGGCTGAGCTGAATGTAGGCCAAATCGACCATAGCTGCACTCTTAAGCGTGCCCTTATTGGCGTCATAATAAGCCTGCACGTCAGCTTTGGTCAATTTGACCTGCTGCTGATAATTCTGCCAATTGAAGCGATATAACCAAACATTGCGCGCTTCTAGCTGTAACTCAATCAACTGACTGACTGCTTTCATTGGATAAATAGCCGTACCAACAATGCTGGCATTCAGCTGATCCAGACTCAATTGATTGCGAAATTCTGTAAATAGCTGGTCCTTATTCATACCGCGCTGACGCAAAAAGTTTGAAAATTGCTCATTAGAAAAGTCACCATTGGCATCTTTAAAAATATCTTCTTGGCGTAACAAACGATTAATAGTGTCATCAGATACGGTCATACCCAGCTTGCCAGCCTGCTGTTCTAATAAAGTGCGATCAATCAAACCTTTTAACACTTGTTTATGGAGCACGTCTTCATTGAGCAAACTGGCGTCATCGAGCTGATCCAAAATCTCCGTACGTCTGCTGTTCACTGCACTTTGATACTCTGATGACCCCACACTCGCCTCACCTACTTGCGCGATTTGGTTGGGATCAACACCACTTTGGAAGTAGCTTTCAATACCCAATAGAGCAAGCGGCGATAGGCATAAAATCAATAAAATGCGACCAGGCCAGCTTTTTAAAAAATCGCGCAATTTATCCATAATTATTTCTGCTTTATTAACCTATATTGATGAAAAACCATTGTAATACTAATAATAACATTCATGCTGTTCGAGCAGGCAATGGCAAGGTGAGGAACATCGGTAACTAATAAACGCCAGCTAAAGCTTGTTTAAGCATCACAGCTAACGCGCCCTATGATACGTGATTTTTGGTGTAGACTCAAAATATTCGCGCGATATGAGCATAAATGACATCTATAAAAAAAAGCACCCCTGTAAGGTGCTTTTTTATTACTCAATTTGCAACTTTAATTGTCAGCTGCAAACCTACTATCTACTGGCTACAAGCACTTTTTTTATTAGTGAATAAAATAGCTATGTAGCATATACCTATGTGTAGCGAACTACTTTAAGTAACCGCTTAGTTCAAGCGCTCTTTTAAGTTTTTACCGGCTTTAAAGCTAGGTACTTTACTTGCTGGGATAGCAAGTTCTTCACCAGTCTTAGGGTTACGGCCTGTACGGGCTTTACGATCTTTTACGCTAAAGGTACCAAAACCAACTAATGAAATGCTTTCGCCCGCTTCTAAAGCTTGGCCAACACTTTCCATTACTGCGTTTAGGGCATCACCAGCTTGGGTCTTATTTAGACCGCTTTTGTCTGCAATGCTATCAATTAATTCTGACTTATTCATAAAATTTCCTTCAGGTTTAAGGGGTATAATAAAGGCTAACGTCAGGCATTGTATCGCTCTCATGCTATTTAAGCAATAAGAACCATCCGACTTATGCATTAGCAGGTTACACTTTGTTAACGTCTTTATATCAAGGCAGCATAAGGAGCGCAAGCGATTTTACATATTTTCGTATCCTATACTACGCATTTGACACTTAACGTTACGCAATACATCTGTAACTTAACTGTCAACTCTTTGACTCACCTCAAATGAGATGACCACTACCTTTCTTATTCATGTTATAACCATTACGTATTAAATACCAACGTTTGTTAAGTATATTATATTTATTTACAACCCAAGGTCCAAGGCAACAATTTGCTAACTGGCAACAATTTGCTAACTGACAGGTACCAACGTTACTTTTTATTATAAAGACGGTACTATAAGCACAACATAAAGACACCGCTTGCACCAATTTTAACTTTTATCTCAACTTGCCAATAAAAATGGACTACCCACATGAAGCGTTCTACGTTGTCTAGCTCTTTTCTTAATATCATTCTAGTGTTCATCGAGTCGGCATTGACACTATTGCTACGTTTAGATCCTGAGCTACGTAAAGCCGCTTATCCACTGGCTAAGAAAAGCACTGTGGTCGCTCTTCGATTATATCTACCGCATGTGCAGGTGTTTGCTACTTTTAGTTATAAAGGCGTGCTGCTAGATGCCAAGCTGCCTGCTGGACGCAGTGAACCAGATGTGATCATTAACGCTTATAGTATTCAAGTCCTAAACGCCATTACTACCCATGATAGCGAAACGACCGATAAGCTACAAATGCGTGGTGAGTCGGCTCAAGTACAGCTGATCAAACAGTTCATCATGCAGCTGGGTCTCGGCAGTCTCATTCAGAGTGTCGTTAAGAAGATCAAAGGCGATAAAAGTAAATCCAAGCCTAGTGACGCTGAGATGGAAAGCAAAAAAGATAACTACAAGCAACGTATCAGTGAGCAACAAACCCAGATTAGCACCCTAACTATCAAGAACCGTGAACTAGAAATGACTGTCAAAGAATTACAAAGCAAACAAAAAACAATGCTAATTACTGCTGTTGTCGCGGGCATCATTGCCATCGGATTACTTATTGTATTGTTCATGAATTGAGCTATTTTTAATGAATAAGATAACGTTGATAAGATAACGTTGAATGGTAAAGATCAATTTTTGGTTCATTCAGCCGCTGTAAGACATCGAAACATTCGCTTACCCTGTTGAGCGTGAATTCCTATTATCATAAAGGTGACTATTATATAGAAGTCGCTTAGCACCTCATTCAGCTTAGCACCTCATTCAATAGTCATCCTAAGTTTTGATGAGCTCCAATTTTGATGAGCTCCAATGAGGCATATGCTTAGCAAATAGACGCTCAGTAGATAAATTTTTAGCAAAAAGTATCTAACAAAATGAGGCGCTGACTCTGGCTATTAAATGCTATTATAAATTACCACTATTTATTCGCTACCTTGGTTTTTTGAACGCCTCTGTCTTGATACCTCCTACCTTTTAGCTGATGAAATGCCTGATTGTTTTTACTCATCATGGTGTTAGATTGGATTAACCATTCAACCACATTTTAATCTTGACTAAATTAGTCGGGATTGAGTATAATAACTTTATCGCAGCACACATCGGGTTAACCATCTGTTGTTTAATGGCGTTAACGCTAGTCTTAGTAACCTATCCATTTATTCGTTCTATAAAACCCCTACTAAGCTCGCTATTGAATTTGGCCTATAACCGATCAGTTTGGAGATATTTTATGCGTTTAACGACTCGAGGCAGATATGCAGTTACCGCCTTGTTAGATCTAGCACTACAAGCTAGCCAACAAGAGGGCGCGGTTTCTTTATCTGATATCGCTAAACGGCAGTCTATATCAATCTCCTATCTTGAACAGTTATTTTCTAAACTGCGTAAGCGTGGTCTAGTAATCAGTATTCGCGGTGCCTCAGGGGGCTATTATCTAGCCAAGCCTTTAGATGAGATTGATGTAATGAGCATCATTTCGGCAGTCGACGAATCAGTTGATGCCATGCAGTGTGAAGGACGTGGCGACTGCCAAGATGGCACAATGTGCCTAACTCACGATTTGTGGTGTGCCCTATCCAATCATATCGAACAGTACTTGAAAAATATAACATTAGCGCAATTATTAAAGATGGAAAATGTACAGTCTGTTTCAGAACGTCAGCATATTGATTCAATCATAAAAGACATCAATACCATTACTTTATCGACCAGCGAGGCACACCCAGCATGAGTCAAAATAATAAACTGATATACTTAGATTACGCCGCTACTACACCAGTTGCCAAGTCGGTCGCTGTGAAGATGAGCGAATATCTAACTGTAGATGGCATCTTTGGTAATCCAGCATCGCGTTCGCATGGCTACGGCTGGCAAGCTGAAGAAGCAGTCGAAACCGCGCGTCAACAAGTTGCTGAAGTCATCAACGCTGACCCTCGCGAGATAGTGTTTACCTCAGGGGCAACAGAGTCTAACAACTTAGCCATTAAAGGCGCAGCACATTTTTACCATTCACGTGGTAAGCATATCATTACCAGTCAAATCGAACATAAAGCGGTACTTGATACTTGCCGTGAACTGGAGCAAGAAGGCTTTGAGATTACCTATCTTGAACCACAAAAAAGTACCGGCCTAATTTTACCGCAACAAGTCAAAGACGCTTTACGTGAAGATACTATTCTAGTGTCATTGATGATTATTAATAACGAACTTGGCACGATCACTGATGTGGCTGCTATTGGCGAAATCACTCGTGAAGCGGGTATCATTTTCCATGTCGATGGTGCACAAGCGGTAGGTAAAATTCTGATCGACCTGGCAACTACCAAAATTGACTTAATGAGCTTTTCGGGCCATAAAGCGTACGGTCCTAAAGGTATTGGCGCATTGTTCGTCAGCCGTAAGCCACGTGTCCGTCTAAAAGCCGAACAACATGGCGGTGGTCATGAGCGCGGAATGCGTTCAGGTACATTGCCAACGCATCAAATCGTTGCCCTTGGCGCCGCGTTTAGTCTCGCTAATGAGCGTTATAAAGAAGACAATGCTCATGCCGCGAAATTGCGCCAAAAGCTTTGGGATGGACTTCAAGATATTGAAGAGATTTACCTAAACGGTGATCTTGAACACAGTGTTCCCAATATCGTAAATATTAGTTTTAACTTCGTTGAAGGCGAATCGTTGATGATGTCGCTTAAAGACTTAGCGGTATCATCAGGGTCAGCATGTACGTCAGCTACCCTTGAGCCATCATATGTCCTACGTGCTATTGGTCGTCCTGATGAATTGGCTCACAGCTCTATACGCTTTAGCTTCGGTCGTTATACCACCGAAGAAGATATTGATACCGTGATCCGTCAGATGCATGGCGCAGTTGACAAATTACGCGACCTATCGCCACTTTGGGATATGTATCAAGATGGCGTTGATTTAGATTCCTTAGAATGGGCTGAGCACTAAGATAACCGTACGGCTATATAATATAGCCGTTGAATAAAGAATCAGACAATTATAGAATGAGTATTTGACCCCAATTACCGATGAGTATGTGAACCAGTAGTATTACTGCTCATCATCTAACTAGGAGAAGAACCATGGCCTATAGTGACCAAGTTATTGATCATTACGAAAATCCACGCAACGTTGGTAATCTTGACAAAAATGCCAAAAACGTTGGTACCGGTATGGTCGGCGCCCCAGCCTGTGGCGATGTGATGCGTTTGCAAATTCAAGTTGATGATAACGGTATCATTGAAGATGCACGCTTTAAAACTTACGGCTGCGGCTCAGCGATTGCCTCAAGCTCACTCGTTACTGAGTGGCTAAAAGGTAAAAGCTTAGAGCAAGCAGGCGAGATTAAGAATAACGATATCGTTGTAGCGTTGGCATTACCACCAGTAAAAGTGCATTGCTCAGTATTAGCAGAAGATGCGATCAAATCTGCTATTAGTGACTACAAAGGCAAGCACAGTGTTGTTGAAAGTAAGGTAGAAGAAGCAGTCAGCTAAGTTTACTTTAATGTATTCGCTCTTTTATTAACAAGACTATTGTTTAAAAGAGCTGCTGACGCAACGCTACGAGGGTGACAATGACAGTTATGTAATTGTCACCTTTTATTTTAAGTGCTAAAAGTTTAAAACTTCTTTAGTAGAACAATATCCATATTATTGACAGTCAATAGGAGTTGGCATGATTGAAATGACAGAACGCGCCGCTCAGCATGTTCAAGGGTTTTTGGACAATCGCGGTAAAGGTGCAGGTATTCGTGTTGGTATTCGCACGGCAGGATGTTCAGGTCTGGCTTATGTTTTAGAGTTTGTCGATGTGCCTGATGAAAATGATACCCGTTATGATAGCCGTGACGTGAGTATTTTTATCGATCCTAAAAGCTTGGTTTATTTGGATGGCTTGTTAATGGATTATGAGAAAGAAGGCTTGAACGAAGGCTTTAAGTTCACCAACCCCAATCAAAAAGGCGAATGTGGTTGCGGTGAATCATTTACGATATAAAATACTTAGGTATTGCTAGCATAATATTATAACTACTTATTAAGGCCTATTTTTAAGACGGCTTTGAAAGACAAATTTGTAAAAAATAAATAAAAATAAAAAGTAAGGCACATATTATGGCAGATCTCATTCCAGAAGCTCAATTCGATAATTTCTTTGCCCTATTTGAGCAGCCGGTACAGTTTGAGCTGTCACAAGATAGTTTAGATCAACATCTACGTCTATTACAGAAACGCTATCACCCTGATAATGTTGCTAAAAATTTAACTGACAAAACAAAAGCTCAGCAGCAGTCTGAGCAAGCCTCCGCATTGATCAATCAAGGCTATCAGACTTTAAGCGCCCCTGACAGCCGCGCCGCTTATCTACTCGATATGGCAGGACAAGCTCAAACACTTGAAAATTCAATTGCAGACCTCGAGTTTTTAGAAGATGCTATGGAGCTGCGTATTGATCTAGGTGAAGCCATCGATAGCAACGACCGCCCAGAACTAGAAAAACTGCATCCACAAATTTTGCAGCGATTGAACAATCAATCGGAACGTTTTAATGCGACATATCAAAACGAAGAATGGTCAGCAGCGATTGATGCCACACAAAAGTTAAAGTTCTTAGTCAAACTTGATGCCGATATCACCACTGGTCTGGATGATATTGCCAGCGCAGCGCAGACAGACGATGATGATTTATACGTCTAATACTTGGCTAAAACTCATAAAGAGGGTTAAAATAGTATCCGTACACCGCGGCATTCATATTTTAAGTCAATAGTTTAAACGCACCACTGTAAGCGCGGCTAATTAGTATTTATTGCCAACTACTGTAGTCTTTAAGTGAGCTACGCCAGCCATCACTTATGCTCTATTTGTTCAATTTTACTTATTCATTTTATATCTGAGTTATCTTATGTCTTTATTGCAAATTGCTGAACCCAATCAAAGTGCCCAACCACACCAGCATCGTTTTGGTCTGGGAATTGACCTTGGTACAACGCGATCGTTAGTCGCGGTGGTACGCTCAGGCAAAGCGCAAGTATTAGAGGCAAATGCAAGTGCAGATACTTTATTGCCTTCAGTGGTCTATTATCCAAGCACAGGTACTCCGCTAGTCGGTTATCACGCCCTAGCTCAGTTGCCAAATGACCCAAAGAATACCATCATTTCCGCCAAACGCTTTATGGGTCGTAGCCAAAATGATATTAAATTTTCGCATCCTTATGAATTGAGTGGCAACGCAGACGCTATGCCCGTTTTTGTCACTGCCCAAGGTGAAGTGTCACCTGTTGAGGTGTCTGCACGTATTTTGGCTACCCTGAAGCAGCGGGCAACAAGTGCGTTACCTGAAGACAGTATTGAAGGTGCTGTAATCACTGTTCCTGCCTATTTTGATGAGGCTCAGCGCCAAGCGACTAAAGACGCTGCACAGGCTGCGGGTATTAATGTTCTGCGATTATTGAATGAACCAACCGCAGCGGCTGTTGCTTATGGGCTCGATAGACCTACCGAAGATAATATTGCTCGTTACTATTTAATTTATGATCTCGGTGGTGGTACCTTCGATGTGTCTATTTTAAAGCTCACTGATGGCGTGTTTGAAGTACTAGCAACCGGTGGCAATAGCGCCCTTGGTGGTGATGATATTGACCGCCTACTTACCAATTGGTTGATTAAACAGCTTAATATTGCACCAGCAGATGTCAGCCTACACGATAAGTCCGTATTGGCTCAGCAAGCCAAAGACTATAAACAAGCTTTAACGGAAGCTGAACAAGTCGATATAGATATTATTGTTAATGAACAATCTTTTAAAGGTGTATTACGCCGTGAAGATTTGCTCACCATCGCTGACCCTGTTAGCAGCCGAACGCTAACTGTCTGCGAACAAGTACTACGTGATGCCAAGTTAAGCACGCAAGAGCTCGATGAAGTTATCTTGGTAGGCGGCTCGACCCGAATGCCAGCGGTTAAGCAAGTGGTCACAGCATTTTTTGCTCAGGAACCTTTATGCCGTCTCAATCCAGACGAAGTAGTCGCATTAGGTGCAGCACAGACAGCGCATCAACTGGTGAATGGTAACAGCGATAATAACTTGCTGCTATTAGATGTCACGCCCTTATCACTTGGGCTTGAGACTATGGGTGGCTTGGTTGAAGTGCTGATTCCACGCAATACGCCTATCCCAGTCAAAAAACGCCAAGTATTTACCACTTACCAAGACGGTCAGACCGGTATGGTCATTCATGTCATACAGGGTGAGCGTGAAACGGTCGAAAACTGCCGCTCACTAGGGCGCTTTGAGCTATACGGCATTCCGTCAATGAAAGCAGGTTTTGGCCGTATTGAAGTGACTTTTAGTATCGATGCCAATGGACAACTGACTGTTAGTGCTCAAGAAACCACGACAGGTACCGAAAGCAAAATTGAGATTACGCCGGCTTATGGCTTATCCGACGAGCAAAAAGAACAGCTACTCACGGCTGGGTTTAAACACGCGGAAGAAGATAAAAATGCACGCTCTTCAATTGAAGCTAGAGTAGAGACTGAGCGTGAATTACTGGCATTACAGTCAGCGCTAACTGAGTTCTCAGCCTTATTAACTTCTGAGGAACAGCAAACCTTGGCGGCACAGATGAAAGAGATGCAAACGGCTTTAGACTCTAACGACTCAACGCTTATTGAAGCACAACAAGCGCAGCTTAAACCACATAGCGATGCTTTTGCTGCCCGCATTATGAATCAGAGTGTTCAGACCAGTATGGCTGGTACTAGCGCTCAAGATTGGTAGCGTTTAAGACCGATAGTTTTAGAGCAATGAATAACAGACTATATCTTAGATCCTACGTACATTTTAGATCCCACTTGGATTTCACATTTTTTGAATTGATTAGCACTGGATATATGACCCATGCCAAAAATTACTGTACTACCCCATCATGATGTTTGCCCTGAAGGCGTCGAAGTTGAGCTTGAAGCTGGCGAAAATTTATGTAAAGCACTGTTAGAAAAAGGTATTAAGATTGAGCATGCTTGCGAGATGTCAAAAGCCTGTACCACCTGCCATGTTGTCGTCCGTAAAGGCTTTAACGGCTTAGAAGAAATGGACGATATCGAAGCAGATTTGCTAGATCGCGCTTGGGGTCTAGAACCTGATTCGCGGCTGTCCTGCCAAGTGATGCTCGACGATGAAGATTTAACCATCGAGATACCCAAATATACCTTGAACCACGCCAAAGAAAACCACTAAATAGTAGTAGTGCTGAAGACTACTGCATTTATATGTATCAAAAAGCCAGCTTTCATCATAATAGCTGGCTTTTTTGTGGCTAAATTTAGGCTATATAGACTTGAGTTTTGTGTCACATTTTACTGTTTATCATTGTCCTAGTTCTTATTTTCATTAGAATCGAATACAGCTGCCTGCTTTTCTTGTTCAATACGTTCAAGCGCAAAATTCAAGCGGTCTCTAATCTCTTTATAATCATTTTCCTTCATATCTTTAAAATTTAGATGCAAGTTAAAGCCAGGTAACGTGTGATCAACCCATTTTGAAAAATGCCCTTTATTGGCATCAGGATCCAGCACTTGCCATGCGTCAACCTTCTTTTCGAACCCTTTAAGTTGATAGCCACCCCCATACTCACACTCATAATCATGGCAAATATAATCGTAGGTGCTTTCGCTAATTAGTATCTCACCTTTAGTAGCGGCAGATTCAAGCCTTGCTGCCAAATTGGCTTCTTTGCCAATAAGCGTATAACTAAGACGGCTATTACTGCCAAAATTACCGACATGGCAGTAGCCGGTAGTGATACCGATGCGCAAATGTAACCCTTCAAAGCCCATCAACCGCCATTTTTGCCGTAAGCTGCGCATCTCACGGCGCATATCAATCGCCATGGCCACACAATCTAGTGCATCTTGACGCGCGCCGCGGCTATCAGGTTCGCCAAAAAAACATACCATCCCATCGCCAATGAACTTATCGAGTACCGCGCCATGTTTATTGGCAATTACCGTCATGCAGTGCATATAAGTGTTGAGAATATCAGCTAAATTATCAGCACTCAAGCTATCAGACAGCTCAGTAAAACCTACAATATCTGAGAACATAATCGATAGTTTAGCGCGTTTATTAGAAACGCTAACGGGATTATCTGTTTTTACAATCGGCTGCCAAACTTGTAGCGGTACAAAGCGAGTCAGTTTGTTAATGACTGAAGCCATAATGTTTATCCGCCCTGCTGCTTGCTGCGCGATTTCATCGTAGTTGATATACTTATGGTAAATACCCCAAAACTGCCACAAAAAGGCAGTAATACTTGCCAGCAACACCGTTGATGGTAGCCATCCGCCCTCGCACTCTATACCCGTACCATACAGGATGACACTGACATAATAGAACATTGCGCTAGTGACCACGGATACCGTAATAAGTTTGACACGATTTTCGGGTTCGTTAACAATAATCCGGATACCCAACAATAGTACCAAACTTAACGATAACACACTGCAGAACTGCATTGAGCCAATCACTGTGGACAGTAAAAAGACTACGATATTGGACGTCCAAAAATTGGCAGATCGCCGATAATTGTAAATTAAAATCATTAAGCTTGGTAAACAGACCGCAACGAACAACGCCATTGAGGTTGAATTAAAATCGAACTTTATGGTGATGAGCGTTACAGTAAGCAGCAAAACAAAAACTTCTGGATAGTCGAAACGACGGACTTCCTTATCTTTTGATAAGGCATACAGTCTCAATCTATCTGAAGATGCCATGTTCGATACTCGCTTAAGCAAGAAAAATCAGAAGAAAAAAAGATAAGAAGTAGCAATGAGGAATAAGGCAGTCAATTGTTATTATGGCAGGTTGAATGCCAGAAAATCTGACATCCATATTTATCGTTAAAGCACCTTAAAAACGCGACGGTACTGCTGGTATGAGCTTTTTGCAGCCTCTGTCTGCGTAGGCACAGCAAGCAAGAACAACTTATGCCAGCAGTAGGTTATGTATCGATATTACTTTTCATTGACTATATTATACCGTCTTAACAGTATGGAACCTATGTAACTGACAACCAAAAAGACACCACTTATCGTATATTGCGCTTTGTTTATAACAGCAATAACAAATAAGTGATGTCTGATAATCGAAATGATTGCACAAAAAATTTATACAACTAGTGCCACTGCTAATTCAGAGACTAAAAGCTAAGATAGTAGATCTAACTACATTTGCCAGTCAAATGGCATCTGGTGATGACCTCGTAGCGCCATCATCAAGGTTTGTTGCATTTGCGCCAATATTTCTTGGCTATAAGGTATAGCAGGAATGCCCCACACAGGGTTCGGCCACTGCATATCATTTTGATAACGCACGATATGATGAAAATGTAGCTGGGGAACTTGGTTACCAAGAGCTGCGACGTTCATTTTATCTGCCTGAAACGTTTTGGCAAGCTGACTTGATAACCAGCTCGACTCACGTAAAAACTGGGTCTGATCGGTCTCGGATAACTCATATAACTCTTTAATACCTGATACGCGTGGTACCAGAATTAACCAAGGAAACTGACAGTCATTAATCAAACGACAGGTTGATAGTGGAAAATCACCCACTAAAAAACTATCGGCGGCAAGCTTAGGATGCAGTTGGAACATAATGACGGCTTCTCTTGTTATAAAGTATTAATAAAAGTAAATAAAAAGTACGTAAAAACTTATACTGCCGCTATTTTATCAGGTATCTACAGGATAAAATAGCGGCAGCAGCATTTAGGTTGGGGCGATAACATTCACCCTATGTCGTTGGTCGCTATTAAGCTTCGACTACCATATGTTCACTAAAATAGCGTAGCAGTTCTTGTACTGCATTGACTCGTTGTGGACCAGTCGCAAGTTTATCGGCATCGCTATAGCGAATACCAGACGCGCCATTCATACGATAACGCTGACCATTCGACTGAATCAATTTAATAATCGCCAAAGCATCAACCGGGGTGTCTGGTGCAAACTCTAGCGTCATGCTATTACTATTGGCATCAACTTTGTTAATCTTTAGAGGCTCAGCTTGTATACGCAAGCCATGAACGGCAAATAGCTGCTTGGTTTGATCTGGTAAAATGCCAAAACGGTCAATCATTTCGGTACGGATGTCGGTTAACGCCTCTTTATCATCAGCCTTACCGATACGCTTATAAAATAATAAGCGCTGATGCACATCGTGCACATATTCTTCAGGTACCAGTGCCGAACTGTGCAAGTTGATCTCACTGGTTAGTGATAATGGCGTATTTAGGTCAGGCTCTTTACCCGCTTTGATGGCTTTGGTCGCACGCTCAAGCATATCCATATATAAACTAAAACCAATCGCTTGCATATTACCACTTTGCTGCTTGCCTAATAGTTCACCTGCACCGCGAATCTCTAAATCTTCACTGGCCAACATAAATCCTGCCCCCAGTGTATTAGCACGCTCAATCGCATGTAGCCTACGCTTGGCATCACCTTTAAGTCCCTTGATGGAAGGTACTAGCAGATAACAATACGCTTGATGATGACTACGTCCCACCCGTCCACGCAGCTGATGCAACTGGGCTAAACCAAATTTATCGGCACGTTCAATAATAATGGTATTGGCATTAGGGACATCAATACCCGTTTCAATAATTGTTGAGCAAATTAAGACATTGAATTTTTTATGGTAATACTGCTGCATAATTTGTTCAAGTTGGCGCTCTTGCATTTGTCCATGCGCGACCCCTACCCGGGCTTCGGGCACCAGTTCGCGGATAGTTTCTGCCATACGCTCAATACTGGCAACATCATTATGTAGCAAATACACCTGTCCACCGCGTAGCAGCTCACGTAAAATAGCTTCTTTCATCAGGGCATCAGTCTTTTGCATGACGAAAGTTTTGATGGCCAGACGACGCGCCGGTGGGGTGGCAATGATTGACATATCACGCATGCCTGATAACGCCATATTGAGCGTTCGCGGTATCGGAGTCGCCGTCATCGACATGCTATCAACATCGGTCTGAATCGCTTTGATTCGTTCTTTATGGCGAACGCCAAAGCGATGTTCTTCATCGACGATCATCAAGCCTAGATTGGCAAATTTAACATCTTTTTGTAGCAGCTTATGCGTGCCAATGACGATATCGACTTTGCCTGCAGCTAGGTCTGTGAGAACAGTCTCTTGATGTTTTTTACCGCCAAAACGTGACAAGGTCTCAATACGTACTGGCCAATCAGCAAAACGATCTAAAAAGTTATCTTCATGCTGTCCTGCCAGCAAGGTGGTCGGTACCAATATAGCGACCTGATAGCCAGCACTTACTGCAATGAACGCCGCACGCATCGCTACTTCTGTCTTGCCAAAACCAACATCACCGCAGATGAGACGATCCATCGGCTGATTTTGTTTCATATCTTCCATTACGGCATGGATAGCATTGGCCTGATCTGGGGTCTCTTCAAACTCAAACTGACTGGCAAACAACTCATATTGCGAGTGATCTATTTTGAAATGAATACCAACCTTGGCTTCACGCCGTGCTTGTATATTCAGCAGCTCAGCCGCGACATCATGAATTTGTTCCAAGGCTTTTTGTTTGGCTTTATCCCACTTACCGCTACCAATCTTGTGTAGAGGTGCCAGTGCAGGATCACCGCCGCTATAACGGCTGATCATCTGTAGGTTGGCGACCGGCACATAAATGCTAGCATCATCAGCATACTTAAGATGAATAAACTCTTGCTCACCATCGCCCACATCTAAGGTAATCAAGCCGCTATAACGACCGATACCATGCTCGATATGGACGATTGGGCTACCTTGGGTCATCTCAGTGACACTTTTGACTAAGAACTCTTCTGACACCCCACTTTGCCGACGACGGCGCGTTTGTAGCACTTGTCTACCGAACAGTTGAGTCTCACTAATAATCACTAAGCGTTCAGGAACATACACCCCGCGCTCAATAGGGGCAACAGTCAAACCAACAGAGGGTCGATCGTGGTTGTTATTCACTGCCCCAGTAAGGTCGGCTGCTAAAAAATCTTTAAAACTATCATATGCCTGTAGCTCAATTTTGCCTCTAAATAGCTCAATCAAAATCTCGCGGCGCCCAGCAGTTTCGGCAACGATTAACACAGGCGTCGCTGTTTGCGCTTGTAGATACAAAAATTCTAGCAGCTCAGCTAACGGCTCTGCTTTTTGATGATTGACCGATAACTGCGGTGGTATGAGGGCGCTAAGCGTGACAACACCTTGCTGCTTGTTTGGCGCTGATATGTCATGGTCAATAGCGGCCACATCGGTCATTGTGGCCAGCTCATTACGCGCACTTAATATGACTCTGGGATAGTGATTGAGGTGTTCATTCAAGGTGTTGGATAATAAGTATAATAGCTCAGGAGCCACTACCGGCTTGTCGATATCATGCCGGCGCTCTTCATAGCGGCGCTGAATTTGTGACCAGTAATCTACCTGTCGCTCACTAATCAATTCATCAGTAATAAATAATGCATTACTGGGAAAATAAGCAAATAGACTGCTTTCTTGTTGCCACTCTTTTAGAGTAAAAAATAAAGGCTGATAATATTCAAGACCACTACTAGCAATGCCTGCCATCACATCCTTATGCAGCTCAAATTTACGACTGCTGGCATTAGGGAACATGGCCGCAAAGTTCATGCGAAAGGTTTCTTTGCCTTCTTCTAAAGGAAACTCTTTGGCGGGTAAAATCTGAAACTGTTGAATAGGTTTGGATATATCTGGCAGCTTATGTAGTAGTGACAGGGGCTCTTGGCCCATACTGGTATCATTGCCTGAGGCCATCGCTTTCAGATCATCAGTCGTTAATGTGCGCTGAGTTTGCGGATGGAAAAAGCGAATGGTTTCAATTTCATCATCGAACAAATCTAGGCGCAGCGGAAATGGCTGTCCCATCGCAAAGATATCGATAATGCTACCGCGCACTGCGAATTCACCTGGCTCAAATACATTGTCAACGGCTCGGTAACCAGCCCTTGTCAGTAGTTCACGCTGAGTATTAATATCGAAACGGTCACCAACGCTTAAATCAAAATGCTGACCAATAAGCCAGCTTGGTGGCGCAACGCGATGCATTAAGGCCTGTACCGAGATCAGTAGTACCCCCGATGTTGGCATATCAGTCAATATATTAATGCGCTCACTGACAATATCTTGATGCGGTGACAACTCATCATAGGTCAAAGTCTCCCAATCGGGAAACACATAGGCATCAATACCGCAAAATGCCAACTCGGTTTCTATTTGATTGAGCTGGTTTTGATCGCGCGCCACCACGATCTTTAGTCGCTCTGCCACGTTCCATATAGACGCACTGGCCAAACTAGCCAGCCACAGACTGCTGACAGCACCATGAACAGGTGCCAGCCAGCGCCGCTGCGTGTTTTGGATAGGAAATAGCTGTTGGTTGATAGGAGCAAACGCGTCGGTCAAAGCAGTGATAGGCATAGCAGTACAGGATCAAGGTTAGAAGTCAGAATACCATTATACGAACATTTTGGCCATTGACCAAAATTTATGCCGTAACGGTTTGTCACCCAGTTGGTTACTTAGTCCCCTAACTTTCGTTTATAGCCGTTGTTACAGGTTTACGTGCCCATTTGACAATACCAAGCATTTTGTTAACATGGTGTGCTTTTGTTGATAATCACATTTATGTCTTATTACTGACAACCCACGACTTATCATAAATAAGTCGTGGGTTTAGTCGTTCTCTCTGCCTATTTGGCAGTTTCAGATAATCGCTTAAAATCCTTATCCTGGTTATAACTTTTACCTTGGTTACTACCATGACATTAAGCGCTTTAATTATTTCTGACTGCCTTATATCGTGCATCTTATTATGTGGCAAGCTAAAAATATATGTGGCGTAGCATCAAATGATGTAATGACTATGCATAAAAGTAAGCCCCTTGGCATAAAAGTAAGCCACTTGCCACACTCATTAGGAAATTCATTACCTATGAAAGAGCCAAAAAAAATCCCTCAAGTATTACTTGATAAATTTCAACGCAGGCTTTATAGCACTAAACACAAGGTTGGAGAGGATAATGTCAATATTCTCGGTTTAGAACTCCACAACCCTGTATTTTTTGTCACCGCTCTCGCGGTTATTGCTTTTGTATTATTCGCTCTGCTGCTCCCTGATATTGCTAACTTATGGCTCAATGGTACCAAAAATTGGGTAGTCAACAGTTTCGATTGGCTGTTTATCAGCGTGGCCAACATCATGGTGGTATTCTGCCTACTGCTTATTGTCTCACCCTATGGCAATATTCGCATTGGCGGTATCAATGCCACGCCCGACTTTAAGCGGGGCTCTTGGCTGGCGATGCTATTCGCTGCCGGAATGGGCATTGGCTTGATGTTCTGGAGTGTCGCTGAGCCTTTAGCGTATGCTAGCGGTTGGGCAGGTACACCACTGGGTATCGAAGCCGACAGTCCCGAAGCCTTTAGGGCAGCAATGGGCGCGACCATGTATCATTGGGGACTACACCCATGGGCTATCTATGCAGTAGTAGGCTTGTCGTTGGCAATATTTGCCTATAATTTTCGCTTTCCCTTGACTATGCGTTCGGTATTTTATCCCCTATTAAAAGAAAAAACCTGGGGATGGCCCGGGCATGTGATTGATGTATTGGCCGTATTGGCCACTATCTTTGGTTTAGCGACTTCCCTCGGTCTTGGTGCCCAACAAGCGGCAAGTGGACTAAACTACTTGTTTGGTTGGGACTTTGCAGGTAATACTCTTGAGATAATTATTATCGTATTAGTCACAGGGCTGGCAACTATTTCGGTGGCACGTGGTATTGATGGCGGGGTAAAGTTTTTAAGTAATGTCAATATGCTGGCAGCCGGATTGCTATTATTATTTGTCTTTTTTGCAGGAAATTCTCTAGGTCTTATCGGTAAAATAGCTGAAACAACCGTTGATTATGTCACTTATATTATTCCCTTATCTAATCCGATAGGGCGTACTGATAGTAACTTCTTCCATACTTGGACTGTATTTTATTGGGCGTGGTGGATCAGCTGGTCACCTTTCGTTGGGATGTTTATCGCCCGAATCTCTAAAGGCCGTACCGTACGTGAATTCATCATTTCTGTCATGCTAGCACCAACCCTAGTGACTATTGTGTGGATGACTGTATTTGGACAAACGGGTCTCAGTCAATATGCTAACCAAGTTGGAGAGTTATCAGGTGGTGTTAGTAACGCCTCTCTGACCTTATTTCAGATGCTCGATAACTTGCCATGGGCGATGATTACTTCGTTAATTGCTATTATCTTGGTAATGGTGTTTTTTGTGACGTCATCAGATTCGGGCTCACTAGTCATTGATACGATTACTTCCGGGGGCAAGCTTGAATCTCCTATGTCGCAGCGCGTATTTTGGGCAATTGCCGAAGGCTGTATCGCTATTGCCTTACTCTATGGCGGTGGTACTGAAGCGCTAAGAACCATCCAAGCAGGCTCTGTTAGTACCGGCCTGCCATTCACTATTCTTTTACTGGTGATGTGTGTCAGTTTATGGCTAGGGTTACGACGTATTTATAAGGCGCGTGAGCAGATGCTGTCTGAATTAGAAAAGTACTAATATGTCTGTTTAAAGATTATTGCCTGACAGGCTATACGATAAAAGGTTTTAACCTATTTAAACGTAAAAATCCCAGCCTCTAGTGAGCTGGGATTTTTTTGTAGCGATACGTTTCATATTGGCCAACAAAGATTTTACTCAATTGTTAGTCTTGGTCGGTATTGTTTTCAATGAGCCTTAACCGCAAGCTTCTATAGTCAATGAAAAGTAATGTCGATACATAACCTACTGCTGGCATACGTTTTTCTTGCTTGCTGTGCTTACGCAGACAGAGGCTGCAAAAAGCTTATACCAGCAGTATCGTCGCGTTTTTAAGGTATTGTAACTGTACATATCGACTTCTATTATATAAGCACCTATGTATCAGTTTCTAAAGCCCTTATATGAGAGGCTTCTCGCTAGCAATCATGCCATTGTTGTCGGCATAAATAAACATACCTGAATTTAAGGTCAAATCACCAAAGCTAATCTCAATATCAGTCTGGCCTTCATCACGGCGGGTTGATTTGCGCGGGACGCAGCCGAGTGCCATGACCCCAATCTCCATCTGTGCCATGTCATCGACATCACGGACACAGCCATAGACTACTACCCCAGCCCAACCGTGATCGATTGCCGCTTGTGCGATCATATCGCCCAGCAATGCGCAGCGCATTGAGCCGCCGCCATCAACCACCAATACCTTGCCGTCGCCATTTTTGTCTTTGCCATTACTATTTAGTAGCTCTTTAACACGGCTGTTATCCTCAAAACATTTTACAGTCACAATCTCGCCACAAAACTTATCTTTGGCACCGAAGCTATAAAATGATTTGCTTTCTATATTCGGCAAGCATACTTGCGACTCAGGATTGGCATCCAATAAATCACAGGTTACAAAATTTTCTTTATCCATTGCTGTCGACTCCGACATAGTCACGCTCCTTGTTGATTATTAAGTGTTGATTAGTAGGTATTAATTATTAGGTATTGTACTTTTGAATAGTCACTTTTTTATTTGATCTGAATATTTTTTCTTCAGGCTAATCATTGTTTCAAGCCTTGTGCTGCGATTTATGCCATTGACCAGCCTAACGTTTTACCCGGGTCATTGCCAGCATCTGCTTATTTTCAATAATATCAGTGTTAGTAGGTGCCGTTTCAGTACGATACTTACGGCGCTCATAGATATCATGCGCGGTCATAGCAATGAAACTTGCTACCCGTTTGGCAGAAATAGGATGCAGTGGTAGCGATTCTGAAATTAAAGGCGAAATTAGCTTAAAAGCCTTTTGGCTGATACTTTCAAGTGGGCGACCCTTGTGCTTACCTAACAGTAAAGAAGGGCGGAAAATAACCAGCCTGGTGAAACCTAGCGCTATAATAGACTGCTCAGTCTCTGCTTTTACACGATTATATAAAAATCGGCTGTCGCTATCAGCATTCATTGATGATAACAAAAAAAAGTTTTCAATCTTTTTATCTCGGCATAACTTAGCGAAAGTGACATTATGATCATGATCCACTTTTCGGAACGCTTCATCGCTACCAGCCTGCTTTTTGGTGGTACCAAGACAAGTGAAAGCATCGGTCGTCTGATCTGCGCCAACACTTGCAAACACTTCAGCTAGGTTATCAAAATCATTGATCTGATAAAAGCGCATGCAGGCATTAATATAACGCGGTGGACGCCTCGCAATCACAATTAAGGTGTCATAAATTTCGCTGAGCTGATTGACAAGATGCTGCCCTACTAATCCTGTTGCGCCTATTACAATTGCTTTTCGCTGCATAATTTATCCATCTTTTATATTTATAAAACGATATCTCTATAAAGTCGCACTGGTTAATACATTGTCGGTTCATTGACAGTCATCAGGGCGTGATGAGCATTCGTACTACCTTAGCAGCACTATAGTCGATCCAATTTAAAAAGGACATACTACTACTGGTACGGATTTTTTGTAGCTTCTGTCATACTTACGAACAGCAAGCAAAAAAATCATACCAGCCGCACGTTACTATGGACAACACTCTTTCATTTTGAACTGACGATATCAACAAGACGGGTTTGGAAAGGTTATGGTTATAGATAAAGCTATAAGTTACGTTATAAATCACGCAATTGCCCACATTTATTGTAAGAGATTTTGTCAGGTTATTGGTTGCTAATGAACGAACCAGTCAAAAAGTACAGATTAACACAACTTCTTTGCGCTTTAACCGTCAAATATATTGTTCTAGGCACAATAATTTGTTAAGATAACCGCCTTTACACGTCGAGGCTGTTTAATTATTCCAAATAGCCTCAGCGTATGCGATGACTTACTTATATTTGGCATCGATATTATATTTGACGAGACGGCTACTCATCAAATATGATTGTTAAACATATTATTACAATCAACATTCATATTTTTATCTGTCTTTTATCAAGGAGATACGCGTGGCTAACACTGCACAAGCTCGTAAACGCGCCCGTCAAAATACCAAACGTCGTCAGAATTCTGCATCACAACGTTCAATGGTTCGTACATATTTAAAGCGTATTGATGCGGCAATCGCAGCTAAAGATTATGACGCGGCTACCGAAGCTTACAAAAGAGCGGTACCAGTTATTGATCGCATGGCTGACAAAGGTATTATTCATAAGAATAAAGCGGCTCGTCGTAAGAGCCGCCTGAACAAGACAATCAAAGGCCTACAAGCTTAAGATTTACTCTGTTTAGATCGTATCGCGACTTACCTATTAATACTGCGTCTTGTGATATTAATTCGAATAACGCGATAACTAAAACCTTGCCCTAGTGGCAAGGTTTTTTTATGTGTCTTTAAAAATTATGTATGTACGAAAATATATATGTATGAAAATAGGGGTCTACAGAAATTGGCGCTATAGTCAATGAAAAGTAATATCGATACATAACCTACTGCTGGCATACGTTTTTCTTGCTTGCTGTACCTACGCAGACAGAGGCTGCAAAAAACTTATACCAGCAGTACCGTCGCGTTTTTAAGGTATTTTAACTATAGATAGATGGCAGCAGGTCAAAATGTAAAATGATCTGAAAAGACAACCTTCTAGCTAACTCAAATGATTTTACTTTAGCCAGTGGCTTAGTGTGCCTGTGCAACTCTACAAAGTAAGTGGTCTTGATGGTAAGCGAAAGGAATGTGTTTTTATGGCTATAACAATCACACTAATTTGTGTGGCGTTTATTTATGCTAAGCTTGTTCGCATATAGATACTTAGGAGAGACTCAGTGAAATCAATAGATAAGCGTGCCATTGTGATCGGTGGTTCGTTAGCCGGCTTATTCTCAGGGACCCTATTACGTTCTATAGGCTGGCAGGTAGATATTTATGAGCGCTCGGCTCATGATTTAGACAGTCGAGGCGGTGGTGTTGTTTTGCAAGCTGATGTGGTTACCGCTCTCAAAAAAGCGGGAATTGCGACCGATAAGCTAGGCGTTGATGCCACTGAACGCTACTACTTACAAAAAGATGGCCGTATCGAAAAAATGGCCATGCGTCAGACACTCACCTCTTGGAATATTCTTTATCGCTCAATGCGAAGACACTTTCCAGACGAACATTATCACCAAGGTAAGGTTTTAGAGCAGGTACAGTCAGAAGGCGCCAAGGTCACGGCTATTTTTAACGATGGTTCTTGTGAAACTGGGGATTTATTGATTGGCGCTGACGGGCCAACTTCGACGGTGCGGCAGCAGCTTTTACCTACTTATGTGCCTCAGTATACTGGTTATGTGGCTTATCGAGGCTTAATTGACGAAGTGGACTTGGCGCCAGCAGCGGCCACGATATTTACTGAGCGGTTCGTGTTTTACGACTTCCCAAACTCACATATTTTGGCCTATGTTATCCCTGGTGAAAACGAGTCACTGGTCCCTGGAAGACGTCGGTTTAACTGGGTTTGGTACGTTAATTACGATGAGGAAACAGAGTTACCTCATGTACTCACTGACAAAGATGGTAGACAAAGAGCCAACTCCGTTCCGCCAGGGAGGATGTCCGCTAATGTTGAGCAAGCAATGCGCAGCTACGCAGATCTTGTGCTCGCTACTCCCTTTAAAGCGCTAATAGCCGCGACTAAAGAGCCTTTTGTCCAGTCAATATTGGACTTGGCTGTGCCGCAAATGGCATTCGATAGAATTGCGCTAATGGGAGACGCCGCTTTTATTCCTCGACCTCATACAGCCGCGGGAACAGCAAAAGCGGCGGCAAATGCTATCGCGCTGACAGAGGCACTGGTCGACCATGAGCATGATATTCCTAAAGCCTTACAGGAATGGGAAGCCAACCAGCTGCCACAAGGAATGCATTTATGTGAACACGGTCGCAACTTAGGCAATAACTCTCAGTTTTCTTATGGTAAAGGCCGAACAGCAGGATAGGAGCTTAATAGGCTTGGATAAGGATCGGTAAGCAAACCAGGTCTGTGCTACCCCATAAATTTAGGTCCACGTCACATCTGGCGGTAGCAGTAATTTACTAGGATGAAACCCACTAGCACGGCAACCTTCTAACAGGGCGGTAACTGGGCGAATATAAATTTCACCACGCCAGACAAAATAAGCGTTGGCCTGATCGAAGGGCTGGTCATCAAACCATAAAAACACCCCTTCCATCATTTTTGGCCAATCATTCCAGTCAATTTCAAGTACATCTAGCATCACTGCTAAAAACGCCGATAATAAAGTATCATGACTCACCGCCAACATTAAATGGCCTTGCTGTGGTTGGTGCTGATAGAACAGTGACAAAATATCTAGCCCACCTTGATAAGCATTTTTAGTGCCTTCAAGGTTGCCCTGTAAAAATCGATTGATAAAGTTAAGCACACCAATCTCTTTGAATATCGCATTGGCAATCTCAGGCTCAGTAACTAGGCTACCCGGTTCAACCAATAATGATTGATGGGTAATATTGCGCCGCAGCCCCGCACCCTCTTGCATTAGCTGTGCCGTATCAATACAACGCCCAATCGGGCTTGAGATACTATCAACATCAAGCGAATATGGTAAATGGCCTGCCAACCAACGTCCCCAAGATTTCGCTAACACGCGACCTTTGGGGGTTAATGGCAACTGATAACTGGCAAAGCCATTACCGTCAGAACGCTCACGTAAAGAGTGCCTAGTAAACAATATCAGACGCTTATCATGAGGCAACAAGCTGACTGAGGACATCATGCTGTCAGGCAGATGTGCAGGTGCCGGCATGCTTGAACTAGGAGTCGCAAGCTTATCATTCGCTATTTCAGGCTGGGGGGAATCGGTGAATTTACTCATAGGTGATAGCGTAGCAGATTTTTTGTCTAGAGTGAAAAAAATACAAGTTTCGTAGCAATAAAACAACCCATTGAACTATATGTGATAATTTTAATTTATTAAGCCATACTTTTAGCATACATCCTTGCTTGGGCGTCCTCATATTGTTTTCAATAAGTTGAGACACCGAAGCCGTTCATTGTAAATATTACGATCACAAGTATTGTAATAAATAG
Organism: Psychrobacter sp. PL15; assembly: GCF_035984995.1. NCBI lineage: Bacteria > Pseudomonadati > Pseudomonadota > Gammaproteobacteria > Moraxellales > Moraxellaceae > Psychrobacter > Psychrobacter sp. PL15. The sequence continues at coordinate 100,935 of NZ_JAXCIB010000005.1, read as the reverse complement.
GCCTAAGGAATCTGGCAATGTTGGACTACTGTGTGATTAATATAATCACCCAATATCAACCACCTTGTCCCAGGCAAACTCTAATGCTGTACTGCTTACTTCATTCGGATAAGCGCGTGGATTGACGATTACTCGAGTATTATGAATACGGTAATCAAACGCCTCGTGGGTATGTCCATGTATCCATAACGTAGGTGCCCATGACTCATGCATCCACGCAGTAAAATCACTGACAAAGGCGGCGTTACTTGGCAGAGTGTCATACTTTTCAGAGACCGATAACGGGCTGATGCTATGATGGCTCATAACGACTGTTTTTTTGCCCAGCTGTTTGGCCGTTATCAACGCTTGCTTCAACCATTGCCGTTGCTCGGTATGCAGTTGTATTGATAGTTCAGGGGAAAACAGCTCGCTACCAGCATAGATCTGCTTATAGTCGCGCATAAATCGCCTAGCAACCACCATGGTGTCTTCATTGGCTTGGTATTGATAGTCAGTCCACAGCGTACACCCTAAGATGCGTACCTCGCCGATATCGATATGTTGACACTGTAGTACCCGAACACCTTGACCGGACGAGACACTATAGTTATCCCAAGTCGCCAGCTTGTGGTCGAAGTGCAGGACATCCTCACCAAAGTATTCATGATTACCAGAAATAGTAATAATAGGCACTTTTAGATGGGCAGCTTGCTGTTGCAGCCACGGCATACCACTATCACTATTAGCGGTATCGCCAGCGACCAAGACCAAGTCTGCATCAGTCTTTGGAATATGCCCTATCGGATGTGATTGTCTGGCATAGCTGTCAATGTGTAAGTCACTTAAAATCTGTAATTTCATATTGTCCAATATTAATAAAAATGCAAATTAATTAGAACATCTAGTGTAGCACTTATATAAAATACTGCTATTTTTGAATGCTTTGCAGGATCTTTTGTAATTTAGCGGCGGGGTCTACAGCTTGAGTAATTGAACGGCCAATGACCAGATAGTCTGCCCCATCGCTTAATGCTTGCTTGGGTGTACAGATCCGCTTTTGGTCATCTACACTATCTTCTGGTAAACGAATACCTGGCGTTATCAGTTTAAAGTCAGCGCCACAAAGCGCTTTGATTACTTTTGCTTCTTGTGCTGAACATACCACACCATCTAGACCTGCTTGTTTGGTCAGTTGCGCCAATCGGCTGACTTGACCTTCTAAATCATCAGTAACGCCAATTTGAGGCAGCACATCATTACCCATAGAGGTCAGTACAGTCACCGCTATTAATAGAGTTTCATAATGACCATCTAACAGCCGCTGTTTGGCCAGTGACATAGCAGCACTGCCGGTACTGGCATGCACATTGACCATCCACACACCAAGCTCTGCAGCAGCCAATACGGCTTGTGCAGTAGTGTTAGGAATATCATGAAACTTTAGATCTAGAAACACCTCAAATTTTCGCTGATGTAACGCTTCGACGATCGCAGGGCCACAGCGAGTAAAGAGTTCTTTGCCTACTTTTAGACGGCACAAGCTAGGATCTAAATGATCGGCTAATGTTAGAGCAGCGGCCATTGTGAGGTTATCTAGCGCAACAATAACAGGGGAAGTTATTACGTTATTATTCATGTGTAAGCCATTTTATATAAAATATTATGGTAAGACGGTCGAAAATATATGCGTTAAGTATCATCGTTGTTAGCGCTATAGAATTAATCACGCTTACGCTTGGTTAATCACGCTTACGCTTGGTTAATGACGCATGAGCGCTGTCATTAAGATGGGGGTCACCTGTACTATCTTGGACATTAGTTGCAGTTGCACCGTAGACCGCCTCTTCTACAGTAGGCGCGCTTGCTTGTCGGTCAATGACCACATTAGCCTGTGCCAACTGCTCTTGCAAGCTAGTAGTTAGCTTGGTTAAGCGCGATATTTCCCACTTATTTTGTAATACTCGGAATATTAATAGAGCCAATAATAGTCCAATTACGATACCTAATATGAGGCAAAGTATCAGGAGCAGCCCTAAATTCATAGTAGGTGATTGCGAGAACAGCAAATTCACTCCTACTTCGGTGTTGTTCGCTAATACCAAACCAAGCGCATAAGCAAAGCTTAAAAATAGTAACACAAACAGTAAAAAGCGCATCATGCAGTTGTCTCAGTTATGAATAGACGTGACCAATTATGGATAAAGGGTAATAGTGTTAATGATAGTACAAAACCAATCGTAATCGTAAAAAACGGTCTGATGGTCAGTTCAGTAAAAACAACCCAGATAAATAAAAATCTATTAGCAATCCAGCTGTTAGATGCCAAGCTGCTCTTTATGCACCAATATTTATACGTACTTTTATCACGGTTACTTTTATCACGGTTACTTTTATCACAGTTACTTTTATTACAGGTACCTTTATTACGAGCACTTTATTAATTATCCCGACACTTTGTCATTTACAGCTTCGCGTAATGCTTTACCCGGCTTAAAATGCGGAATAGCCTTAGCAGGCACAGGTACACTTTCGCCTGTTTTAGGATTGCGTCCCATGCGTGCACGCCGATGGTGCAAACAAAAGCTGCCAAATCCGCGAACTTCAACTCGGCCATCATTGGCTAGAGTATCCACCATTAAGGTTAATATTTCGCGTACGGCATCATCAACGACCATATCGGTCATAGTGTCACAGTTAGCACTCAAATTATTAATAAATTCAGACTTATTGATCGTTTGCTCCATTATTACGCTTGCCTTATTAATTGGTGGTAATGATACGGCTAGATACTATAGTAAATCTACTCTCGTAGCGATACTTAAGTACTAGTTTATATTTTGTTACTCAACGTTGCAAATGATAGTGGATATTATTATGGCTGAGAATAAAAGTTCAAATATTCTAATAAAAAATCTATATAGTTAAAATACCTTAAAAACGCGACGGTACTGCTGGTATAAGCTTTTTGCAGCCTCTGTCTGCATAGGCACAGCAAGCAAGAAAAGCTGATGCCAGCAGTAGGTTATGTGTCGATATTACTTTTCATTGACTATATGTGTATGTTGTTATTTTTATCTAGGGAAACAACAAAAATTAATCACAAAAAAAGCGACCGAGGTCGCTTTTTTATTATATTACTATTTATTGAAAACAGCTAGTTAGTCAACATACACAACTTACTGCATTTGCTCTTTGATCAAATCACCAATTGTTTTTGGCTGTGCATCAGATGACGATGCTTGCGGAGCAGCAGCACTAGTGCTGTTACTACCCAGTTCTTTAATCGCTTGGCGTTCTTCAGCTTCGTCTTTTGATTTGATTGACAAGCTGATGTTACGAGTTTTGCGATCAACGCTGATGATTTTAGCTTCTACATCATCACCAACAGTCAGATGCTTAGTAGCATCTTCGACACGGTCACGCTGGATTTCAGAGGCACGTAAGTAAGCTTCAACTTCTTCAGCAAGCACAATCGTTGCACCTTTAGCGTCAACTTCTTTTACTTTACCATTAACGATGGCACCACGGTCATTATTGACTAGGTATTCGTTGAATGGATCTGAAGTGAGTTGCTTAACGCCTAAACTAATGCGATTGGCTTCTGAATCTACAGACAATACCATAGCTTCTACAGTGTCGCCTTTGTTGTAGTTACGGATAGCATCTTCACCAGTTTCATTCCAAGAAATGTCTGATAAGTGAACTAAACCATCAATGCCGCCGTCTAGACCGATAAAGATACCAAAGTCAGTGATTGATTTGATCGTACCAGTGATTTTATCACCGCGCTCATGTTTTTTATCAAACTCATCCCATGGATTGGCTAGAGTCTGTTTGATACCTAAGCTAATGCGACGACGTTCTTCATCGATATCAAGAATCATCACTTCAACATCATCACCCACTTGAACAACTTTCGATGGATGAATGTTTTTGTTGGTGTGATCCATTTCAGATACGTGAACTAGACCTTCAATACCTTCAGAGATTTCAGCGAAGCAACCGTAATCAGTCAAGTTGGTTACGCGAGCTTTAACCACACTACCCACTGGGTAAGTGGCGCCAACGTTATCCCAAGGATCAGTACCAAGTTGTTTTAGACCTAGACTAACGCGGTTGCGTTCACGGTCAAATTTCAATACTTTGACTTTTAGGTCTTGACCCACTTCAACGACTTCAGATGGATGCTTGATACGGCGCCATGCCATGTCAGTGATGTGCAATAGACCATCAATACCACCAAGATCAACGAATGCGCCGTAATCAGTTAGGTTCTTAACGATACCTTCGATCTCGATACCTTCTTCAAGCTTATTCAATAGCTCTTCGCGCTCAGCTGAGTTTTCAGCTTCCATAACTGCGCGACGGCTGACCACAACGTTGTTACGTTTTTGATCAAGCTTGATAACTTTGAATTCTAACTCTTTGCCTTCTAGGTGCGTCGTATCGCGGATAGGACGAACGTCTACCAATGAACCTGGTAGGAATGCGCGTACGGTACCAATATCTACCGTGAAGCCACCTTTTACTTTGCTAGAAATAATACCTTTTACAATCTCATTGTTGTCATAGATTTTTTCAAGGATATTCCACGTTTCGACGCGTTTGGCTTTTTCGCGTGACAGTAAGGTGTTACCCATACCGTTATCAACCGCTTCAACCACGACATCAACGCTATCGCCAACTTCTACTTCAAGCTCGCCTTCTTCGCTTAAGAACTCTTCACGAGCAACGATGCCTTCAGATTTCAAACCAGTGTCTACTGTGATCCAATCGCTGTCGATGGCCACAACAGTACCTGTAATAACCGAGCCACGCTCGATGTCCAGACCCTGATTTTCAATACTCGCTTCAAATAGTTCAGCAAATGATTCCATTATGTCTACCTTTGTATAGCCGTAGCCTGTCCAGCACAGTACGGATCAAATTTATGAAGATGTAAAACGAGATACTGGTTTTATATCTTATATCTTCATATAAAAAAACATTTGTTGTTAATAAGCGCATGATTGATAAAGCTCATTAGCAACAACTGTCTTTATTTTACAAAACTATCGTTATATCGATTGTTTACTAACAATTCCCATAGCCTTGCTATCTTATTCTAATTACTGCAATTTTATACTAAAACTGAGGGTTATAGGAAATTTTTTGTCGATTATCTTTTTAGTAAGTCCTCTTGCGCTTTGCTGATTCATAATAATTACCAGCGTATTTTAACACTTGAAAAAACATATTAGAAGCAAATACCCTGTGCTTGGCAATGGGTCTTTATCTGCTGATAAACCGCATCAGCATCAAGGCTTGAGCTGTCTATTAATAACGCATCCTCTGCTGGCTTAGACGGCGCTGCAGCACGATTTTCGTCGCGATAATCACGTGCTTTGATCGTCGTCAGAATCGCTTCAAAATCTGCTGTTTGTCCCGTATTAATAAGCTGAGTCGCACGGCGCTCAGCGCGCGCACTGGCACTAGCGGTCAAAAAAATCTTGACATCGGCATTGGGAAATACCACGGTTCCCATATCACGACCGTCTGCTACTAGTCCCGAACGACTGGCCATAGCTTGTTGCAATTGAAGCAAAGCTTGGCGTACCTGTGGAAATACCGCTACTTGCGACGCATAGCCACCAACAGTCTCATTGCGTACTTGCTCACCTACAGCGACGCCATTAACAACAATATCAACGCGACCTGATTCTTCATTAGGCTTAAAGGCAATCTGCAAACTTTGCGTCAACTCTAACAGCGCTGCAGCATCGATTGGCGATTTAGCATCATCACCAAGCAATCCTGCTGCAAACGCCTTTAGTCCCACAATACGATACAGTGCCCCTGAGTCTAATAATTGATAGCCTAAGGTCTGTGCCAAACGCCAAGCTGCAGTGCCTTTACCAGCACCACTTGGACCATCAATACAAATAACCGGATAGCGTAACACTGGGCTATATTGGTCAGTAGGTTTATTCGGCGACGCTAAGGCAGTCATATTAGAGGCTTATATTTAAATGGCTATATTTAGGTGCTTATGCAGTGATACTAAATTATTTATCGGGCAGCGTATTTTTGCATGGCCAAATAGGGCAACATTATAGCAAATAATCTATGCAATCACTAGCGTTGTGGTTGATATCTTCTTTATCAGTGAATAATAAATATGCTCTGAATAGATTATGTAGGACTGCTTTTATTTTCTTTCGCCAGTTGTCGGCGCTGACGAAAAAAGACTTTGAGCATTTGACTGCTGTGTTCTGCACACAAACCTTGATAAGTCCTAATTTGATGGTTATAAAACGGCTCTGCGGGTAGATTCATCTGGCTACCAACCATACCGGCACGAGGTTCACTGGTAGCATACACTAGCCTATCGACGCGCGCATGAATAAGTGCACCCACACACATAGTGCATGGCTCTAAGGTAACATATAGCGTGGTCTGTAGCGGTAATCGGTAGTTGTTTAAGCGTTGACAAGCGTCTCTTAACGCGACTATCTCGGCATGGGCAGTCGCATCATTACGACCGATTGGCTCATTAAAGCCATTACCGATCATCACCTGATCATGTACTAATACCGCCCCTACCGGCACCTCACCACAGGCAGCTCCTTGCTTTGCCAATGCTAACGCAAAATTCATCCACTGGGCATCTTCAATTGACCAAAAAGTGCTAGCAGTGATTAGCTGATGACCTACTGGTTGGCATGGCTGTAAACTTATAGTCTGCATATAGTTTGTCTACTTTGAAACGAACACAGTGAGCCTGGCTGTGGAAAAATTTTGCAGCCTCTTGAGTTTAGATACCAAATCTGCTTTATTTAGCAGTCACTCTGTTGAGCACTTATTGCGGCAGCTGCCAATCTATGGGAGTTTGACCGTATTGCTTCAAATAATCATTGGTTTTAGAAAACGGCTTTGAACCAAAAAATCCACCGCGATTAGCGGCAAGTGGTGAAGGATGTACAGCGGTTAAAATAAGGTGTTTGTCAGTGTTGATATACTTGCCTTTTTTTTGCGCCTTGCTACCCCACAAAATAAATACAGTATGTTCTGTTTGCTCATTAATAATATCAATAACGGCATCGGTAAACTGCTCCCAACCTTTGTTTTGATGGCTGTTGGGCTCGCCCTCACTCACGGTGAGCGAGCTATTTAATAGCAATACCCCTTGTTGCGCCCAATAAGTCAAATCCCCATGGGCTGAATAGCTGGTACCAATATCATCGGCCATTTCTTTTAGCACGTTATTGAGTGATGGCGGTTTAGGAATGGTCTTGGGTACCGAAAATGATAGCCCCATTGCTTGCCCTGGACGATGGTAAGGGTCTTGACCTAAAATAACCACTTTAACATGTGCTAAAGGGGTTAGGTTAAAGGCGTTGAACATCAAGGGTGCTGGTGGATAAATACTGTCATTTGACTGATAGGCCTGCTTTAAAAAAGCACGAAGACTGTCCATATTATCAGAAGTCAACTCATCAGTTAATGCCAGTTTCCAGTCTTCTGGCAGACGCACATTATTTAAAATAGCTTGTTTTTGCTCAACTGTTTTGGTTGCGGTTTTGCTCTCTAGGTGGTCATCATCAAATAATTGCATGGGTATATCGCCTCTTTGTAGTTATTTTATAGCTGGTTCAATGCTTATTAGGGCATCATATTAATAAGATTCTCATTCGATATAGTGATGGTAGCAAAAAAGGATGTCACGTTTCATTATAAAAGTTAATAATCATAATATCATCAATCAAAAATTAGCGAAAAAAAACGGCTGCCGTAGCAACCGTCTTGTATTTTTACCGCTATCTAGTCCAAAACCAGTCGTCCAACTGATGAGATCACTTCAATTAGCTGGCTAATGATTCAGAGTCTGGACGCGGCTCGTAGGTTTCAACGACCGTCAATATGATTCGACTATCGGCCGAGCCTTTATCGCTTTGTCTATTGCCACCCTGTGCGGTAGCAGCCGTTTTATCGATAGAAATCTGGTTAGAGGTGCTGTCAGATTTGATATCAGAGTCTGACTCTTTCGGCTCCAAGGCAAGATGCACTACCCCACCATTGACTAGGTCACCAAATAAAATCATACCTGCCAACGGCTTTTTAATCTCGTCTTGGATCAAGCGCTGCATCGGACGTGCGCCCATCAGACGGTCATAACCCTTCTCAGCTAAATAGTCACGTACCTCATCATCAATCTCTAAGGTCACTCGCTTGTCATCAAGCTGGACTTGTAGCTCGACCAAGAACTTGTCGACCACTGAAATAACGATTGACGTGTCAAGCGGATTGAATTGAATAATCGCATCCAAACGGTTACGAAATTCAGGACTAAATACCCGTTTGAGTGATTCATTGTTATCACGGCTATGATCTTGTTGGGTGAAGCCCATAGAAGAGCGGCTAATACTATCAGCACCAACGTTGGTGGTCATGATAACGACGACTTGTTTGAAACTAGCCACGCGACCATTATTATCAGTCAAGGTGCCATGGTCCATTACTTGTAATAATAAGTTAAAGACATCTGGATGCGCTTTTTCAATCTCATCAAATAACAATACACAGTGCGGGTGCTGATTGATTTTTTCAGTGAGCAAGCCACCTTGATCAAAACCAACATAGCCTGGAGGCGCGCCAATCAAGCGTGAGGCAGTATGTGCTTCCATATACTCTGACATATCAAAACGTACCAGCTCAACGCCTAATAAGCTGGCTAGCTGACGTGATACCTCTGTTTTACCAACCCCTGTTGGACCGGCAAACATGAAGGAACCAATTGGTTTTTCTGGCTCTTTAAGACCGGCACGTGACAACTTAATGGCATCGGCTAAGGTCGCGATCGCTTGATCTTGACCAAAGACTAGGCGTTTTAAGTCGCGATCTAGGTGCTCAAGAACACTTTTGTCATCACTTGAAATGGACTTGGGTGGAATACGCGCTAGTTTGGCGACGATAGCTTCAATATCTGCTACGCCAATCTTCATTGGTGGCTTTTTCTTTTTGGGCTTTTGTAAATTATCAGCCTTAGACTTATCCTTGGCTTTAGCAGCGGCGGCTTCATCTTGCATTTCGTTATCGATATCCGTGTCATCAATATCCATAGCGGTTTGCTCGTCAAAATCCTGCTCTAAATCAGCGATAAAGCTGTCTTCAGCATTGATATCGTCCGCATCAGGAATCACACCTAAGCGTTTATACGCACCGGCTTCATCGATAACATCAATAGCTTTATCAGGTAAGAAACGCTCATGTATATGCTTAGATGATAACTGTACTGCGCTAATTAATGCCTCATCAGTGTATTCGACATTATGAAACTCTTCATAGCGAGGTTTAAGACCGCGTAAGATATCGATGCTTTCTTCGACACTTGGCTCTTTAACATCAATTTTTTGAAAACGACGTGATAACGCGTGATCTTTTTCAAACACCTGACGATATTCTGTAAATGTGGTTGAACCCACACAGCGTAACTCACCATTGGCAAGGGCTGGCTTGATAAGGTTAGATACGTCCATGTTGCTACTCATGGACGAGCCTGCACCGATAATCATATGAATCTCATCGATAAACAAGATAGCATTGGGTTTATTTTTCAGTGCATCAAGTAACGCCTTCATGCGTTTTTCAAAGTCACCACGATATTTCGTACCTGCAATCAGGGCACCAATATCAAGACTGTATATCACACAGCCATTGAGTGGTTTTGGGGCTTTATTATTAATAATTAACCATGCCAAACCTTCAGCAATTGAAGTTTTACCAACGCCGGGTTCACCAACTAATAGCGGGTTATTTTTGCGGCGGCGGCACAAGACTTGTGCGGCACGCTCAATCTCAGGACCACGGCCAATGAGTGGATCAGTCTTACCTTCGGCTGCCCGCTGGTTGAGGTTACTGGCAAATTCTACTAATGGATCTTTACTGGTCTTTTCAGAGGCACTGCGACGCTCGCCAGTCATAGAAGCACGCGGCTCTGATGGTTCGTTTTTGTCCTGCCCATGGGATAGATATTGGGTTAGCTCAAGACGGCTAATGCCTTGTTTTTTCAGTAGATAAACCGCATAGGTATCATGTTCTGAAAACATGGACACTAGGATATCTGAGCCTTCAACCAAGCGACCGCCGCCGATAGATTGCACATGGAATATTGCCCGTTGCAAGATACGATCAAAACTTTGGGTTGGCTGTGGTGATTGCTCTAACTCTGCATCTACTGTTGGCGTGTGCTTATTAATATAAGCTTCAAGCTCGGTACGCAGATTTGAGACATTAGCATTACAAGCAGTCAAGGTATTAGCAGCATGCGTGTTTTCCAGCAATGCCAGTAATAAGTGCTCAACAGTGAGGTATTCATGTGATTTTTGGCGCGCAAGCGTCATGGCTAGACGCAAGGAAACTTCAAGATGACGACTTAACATAACGAATTCCTACGGTTATACATATCTTTAGGATTTAATAGCTTAGTGAGTAAATCAGGGCGACAAGTGGATTGTTCAAGTCAGATTACTATGCAGTATTACTAATAATTAACCAGTCATTAGGTAACAATAGTTAATAAGCAACGGTTAATACGAGACGGTTATTATAAAATGGTTTACGTCAGCTTTTCTTTATCTCAACATGATAAGCACATATAGTCAATCAATTAACACGTACTAAAATGTATCAAATAATGCAGCGAACAAGAAGATGACAACGCAACAGAAATAACGATATCTTTAACAGCTAATTCGATGGACAGAAAAGCTAATGGTAAAAACAGCAGTAGAAGAATAGCAATAAAGGCGTTTAAAAGTAGCGACGCTAAACGCTGCTTTTCTTTACTGGTAGCGCATTAGGATATGCGATAGCAGTGGCGAGCATTTAATTCTCTATACAATAATAGATAGGGTTACTTGGGTAAAAAATCAAGGTTGATGCAGAGAGAAAGCAGCAGACTTAGGTATTTTTATGCAGTAGGAGTGACACAAAATCGGGTTAGGAGGAGTCATTTATGAGCGCTATTACAACAATCGGATTGTTGGTTTCCCAACTATCTCGTCGAGACCACCCTATCAAAAGACAATTCTAAACGAACAACGAAATGACTGACATTACTTATTCGCCTTGATGGGGCTCGATCTGGGTAAGTAACGGATAGCCCTCACGGTGAGCAAGACTGTTGACTTTTTTTGCTTTAGTCTCAGCAATATCTTTAGGATAAATACCGGCAATACCTTTGCTGCTATTGTGAATCGTTAACATCACTTCAACGGCTGAATCCACAGTATGACGAAATTCTGACTGCAGAATATAAACCACAAACTCCATCGGTGTGTAGTTATCGTTGTACATGACCACCGCGTACATGGGCGGTTTGGCCACTTCTGGTTCCGCCACCATAACGTCGGCTTGTGGTGCCGTTTCACCATCAGGGTCACTATCTTGCGCACGGTGAGCCGGCATATTTGGGAAATGCCAATCAAAAACAACAGGCTTAGCTTGTGATAATATTTTTTTCATCATAACCAAATTATAAAATAAAAGGGAAACTAACAATAAGGGAGAGAGTATCAAGTACAAACATGCTAGGTACAACAGACTGCGAACTGAGTGATAAAATGCAACAGCTACTAGACTAAACGGTTACTAGACTAAATAGTTACTAGCATCAGATAATACTAAGAACTGGACAGTCACTCAGGATCAATAGGGTTTTTGTCTGCTTCTGGTAAATCTAAGAGCGATAATGGCATATTATCAACCATAGCACCAAGCTTCCAATCATACAATTGCTCTACTTCCTGCGCTCCTGACTTCAAGCTGAGCTTGATTTGTAGGGGCTTAAAGCCTGACGGCATGACAAAGCGCCCACGAACACGTTCAATGCCCTGAATATTATAACGCGCTGGCTCTAACGGCACTTCCACCAAGCTATTATCATTAAGTAGCGTTAAAGTGATCTGCAAATTTTTTGCTTGTCCATCGCTACCAAGCATACCGATATCGAAACCGTATTCAAAAGCATTTTCAGGTAGAGGTGCAATCTTAGCGCCAAGTACTTGTAACGGCATGCCACCTTTTTCACCAATCACATTAGCATATAACTCATTAAGCTGAGCCATTTGTTTATTTTCGATTTCTAGTGCTTGCTGAGCCTGGCGCAGATCATCTAAATTTGACAGACTGATCGTTAGCTCTTGCTTGGCGGTAGCCGCTTGATTGGTCAATATTTTATCACTTAAACGCAATTCTGTGAGCTCTTTAGTCGCCTGCTCACTGTTAATAAAAGCTTGTTTGGTTTCGGTTTGCATAGAATAGTAGCCACGCTGGTAACCCAGCTTATGACCAAACATTAGCCCAACAATAGCGGTCACTAGTACCGCCACGACAAATAACGCTAATACCAAGGTCGATGCACCTTGTTGTTTGCCATTTATATAATTATGGGTCGTATTAGTATTTATTATGTTATCGATACTTTGATAAGAAGACTGTAATCTGCGATCAGAATCGTCTAATACGGAAGCTTGGCACGACAAGGAAGCTACCTGCGAGCGCAAGCGGTGGGCATTCTTAACAAGCATCTAGAGTGTATCTCGTAACAGTAAGAGCGCTGTATTATAACGGAATTTAGAATCAATACCTAGCATCGTAAATAGGAATGACCCAACAGTAAAGGTTCAGTAATAAAGGATCAATGTTAAAATATATGAAGTAACATTCATCCAATACTACTGACTAAAAAAGTTAAAAATCAAATAGCTACAAACAGCTTAAAGATATCTTAAGGAACAATCGGTGCAAAATTTAACCCCAACGTCTCATCAAGCCCAAACATCACATTCATGTTTTGCACCGCCTGTCCTGCTGCACCTTTCACTAAATTATCTTGTACTACCAATACCGTTAACTCAGCGCGGTCATTATCTTGATATACTGCAATGCGTAAGCGATTACTGGCACGCACGCTACGAGTATCCGGATAAATACCGCTTGGCATGATGTCAATAAAAGCCTCTGTAGCATAGCCAGTCTCAAACACTTGCTGCCAGTCTATAGCTTTTCCAGCCTCGGTTAACTCCATGTGAATAGAGCTAAACATACCGCGGATCATCGGTACTAAATGTGGCAAAAAGCGGACTCTCTGAGTAAACTGGCTGTCTAATAACTGGGCAATACCTTGTTCGATTTCTGGCAAGTGACGATGGCCGGTTACCCCATACGCCTTAAAGTTATCAGTCGTTTCGGCATAGTTAAGGGCAATACTTGCTTGACGACCGGCGCCTGAGACCCCCGATTTGGCATCAATAACAATACGGGCTTCAATTAAGCGCATGGCTTGTTTATTCTGCGCCTCTATAATAGGCTTTAATCCTAAAATAGCAGTAGTTGGGTAGCAACCAGGATTACCGACCAGCAAAGCATTTGCAAGCTTATCACGATTGATTTCTGGTAGACCATAAACAGCAGTTTTTAACAGTTCTGGACAAGTATGTGGCTGTTGATACCACTGCTCAAACTCAGTTAATGACTGTAAACGAAAGTCAGCGGCCAAATCAATGACTCGAACACCCGCTTGGGTTAGCGCTTGTGCTTGTTTCATCGCCACCCCATGCGGTGTGGCAAAAAACACCACGTCGCAACGTTGTAGTGCGGCAAGCGTATCATCACCTAAGTCACTAAAAACAATGTCGGAAATACCGCGCAAACTTGGAAATATCTCATCAGCACGCGTTCCTGCCTCACTGCGCGAAGTCAATAAATCAATGGACACCTCAGGATGTGCAGATAGCAGACGAATAAGCTCGATACCTGTGTAGCCTGTTCCACCGACGATGGCTGCTGAAATCATAAGAAGTCCTTGTTTGCTAAATAAACGCTAATATATATAGTCAATGAAAAGTAATATCGATACATAACCTACTGCTGGGATAAGTTTTTCTTGCTTGCTGTGCCTACGCAGACAGAGGCTGCAAAAAGCGTATGCCAGCAGTACCGTCGCGTTTTTGTCGCGTTTTTGTCGCGTTTTTAAGGTATGTTAACTATATAACACTAAATATCTAAAGCGGTCCAGAATTTTGTCTTAAACCGCTATTTACTTGAATCAAAAAGCGGTTAATTTTATAGATTGTTAAAGCTTATAGTCATGTACCGCATCGATAAATACTTTAGCATTATCAGGGTTAACCCATTGGGTAATACCATGACCTAAGTTTGCCACATAGCCAGTCTTCTCGCCACAAGCGTAAGCTCTATCGAGCATCAACGTCACTTCCGAACGGATAGTTTCCGGTGAGCCATACAGGGTCGCAGGGTCTAAATTACCTTGAACGGCTTTTTTGCGCTGTAATGGTTTATGCTGTGCAGTCAAGACTTGGCGCGCCCGATCAAGCGGCATGGTCCAATCTAGTCCCAATGCATCGGCTTCACTATCTGCTTGAGTCTCTAACCAGAGGCCACCGCCTTTGGTAAATAAAACCACTGGAATATCAGGGTGACGTACTTTTAACTCAGCAACGATACGCTTGTTATACGCATGTGAAAATTCAATGAACTGACGATGGCCTAATGCACCACCCCAACTGTCAAATATCTGTAAGATTTGCGCACCAGCGACCACTTGTGCATCTAGATAATCAATCACAGAAATTGCAATTTTATCAAGCAGCTGATGCAAAAACTCAGGGTTGCTATACAAAAAGCCTTTGGTATAACGATAGTCTTTTGAGCTGCCCCCTTCAATCATATAAGTAGCTAGGGTCCAAGGACTACCTGAAAAGCCAAATAGTGGCACTTGTCCGTTTAGTGCGGTACGGATACTGGTCACTGCACGCATAACATAATCGAGTGAGTCATTGGCGTCAAGTGTCGGTAGCCGATCAAGATCTGCCTGCGTACGGATAGGATATTTAAACTTAGGACCTTCACCAGTCTCAAAGTACAGACCCAAACCCATGGCATCAGGAATAGTCAGTATGTCACTGAATAAAATCGCTGCATCTAGATCCATACGTCGTAACGGCTGCAATGTCACTTCCGTGGCACGGGCAGTATCTTTGCACAGGCTCATAAAATCGCCTGCTTCCGCGCGGGTGGCTTTATACTCTGGTAAATAACGCCCGGCTTGACGCATCATCCATACTGGCGTGGTATCGACAGTCTCAAAGCGTAGCGCACGCAGCAGTCGGTCATTTTTAAGGGGGGCAAAGTTTTGCTTAGGCAAGTTACTATTGTCTGAGGCGCTCATGTACAAATCTCCAAAATAATGCAATATTCATTATTATCATTGTTAAAAATAAGGATAAATAAGAATAGTAAGTAGGTGAGATAATTTAAAAATTTTTGATTGAGGAGGTAAATGTCATTGTTTGAAGCACATATAGAATTAATGCCATAAAGAATTGTTCTGTTATGGCATTAATAGGCCAGCTATGTATCTGTTAGCCATAGACCACTCTTTTACATAGACAAGGCTAAATTATCACGATGTACCATGACCACGCGCTCTTCATTATTGCCCAAGATTCTATCGAACTGCTCAGTACGTTCACGCGCAACACTGCGCGCATCGGTAGACGAGAAGTTAACTTGGCCAACCGCTAAGCGCTCATTGGTGTCTTGATGAATAATCTCTACTACATCACCTTCATCAAAGTCGCCACGTACTTCTACTACCCCAACTGGTAATAAGCTTCTGTTATGTTTGGTCAGTGCTGTTGCCGCACCAGCATCCACAATCAGGGAACCGGACATCCGTAAATGCGCCGCGATCCACTGTTTACGAGCGATGATTTTGTCCTCATCATTGGTAGTTAGCAATGTACCTACCGCTTCACCTGCCACCACACGAGTGATAACATCTTCGATCGCACCGCTGACAATTACTGTCGGGCAGCCACCCATGGCCGCCAAACGACCAGCACGAATTTTAGTCAACATCCCACCACGGCCTAATTTGCCACCATCACCAGCAATATCGAATAAATAATCAGCCATCGCGCGTTCTTGACGAATCATTCTGGCATCGGGATTATCGCGTGGATTGTCAGTAAATACCCCTTCTTGATCAGTTAATATAATGTATAAGTCAGCATTGACCATCGCCGCTGCCATCGCGCCTAAGGTATCATTGTCGCCAAACTTAATTTCATCAATAGTGATGGTATCGTTTTCATTAATTACCGGCAATACACGCCATTCTAATAGCTGAGTCAACGCACTAGTAGTGTTCAAGTAACGGCTACGATTGGACAAGTCATCATGGGTCAACAACAACTGAGAGCTCTGTATCCCATGTTGGATAAGTGCTGACCACCAGGTGCCAATCAAGCCCATCTGGCCGATAGAGGCACAGGCTTGTAATGCTGCAAGCTTTTTTGGGCGCTCATCAAGGTTCATGCGTACCACACCTTCAGCGACCGCACCTGATGACACCAACAGCACTTCCACACCCTGATTGTGCAATTCAGCAATCTGGGTTGCCCACTCGTAGATGGCAGTTCGATCCAGCCCTCGACCATTATTAGTTAATAATGATGAGCCGATCTTGACAATAACGCGCTGAATATCAAAGTTACGAGTTTGCTTAATAAACCTTGCTTCTTCGGTGGGTTGTTCCATGTCATCTGCCATAAAAACTCCTATATATTGCAGGGATTGGTTTGAAAAACTTTTTTATAAATAAAGGGCTGAAAAATTAGTTAAAAGAAGATGCTAGCCAACTGGCTTACATCCTCTTTAAATGAGTCTTTTCTGATAATGGAGATAAATTAAGGGGCGTACACCACTTCAACACCATCATCGTCATCAAAATCATCGTCATCAAAATCGTCGTCAAAACCTTCACTATCAAAGCTATCGTCTTCGGGTAAGTCGGCACCTTCACGTTGCGCTTTGCGAGCAGCACGGTACGCTTCACGTTGTGCTTCAGTATTACGGCGCACTTCTGCCTCTAAACGCTCGAAACGCGCTTTTTGCGCCTCAGCAAATTCCGGTTCTTCTTCTTCACGCTCACGCTCACGCTCAATCTCATTCATTAGATGATATTTCACGGCGTCAGTACCCTCACCCATTAGGGTTGAAGTACGAAATACCATGCCAGTCCAGCCGAGATCAGCGACGATATGATTGCACAGCTCGTCTAACTCTTCTGGATCAATCACCTGATCAATCTTGTTTAGGATTAGAACTTGCGGCAATTTTGCTAATTCTGGCGAAAAACGCTCAAGCTCATTTAAAATAATACGCGCGTTATTGACTGGATCAGAAGCGTCAATAGGCTGTACATCAACGATATGTAGCAAACGACGTGTACGTGCCACATGTTTTAAAAAGCGTATACCCAGACCAGCGCCTTCTGAGGCGCCTTCAATGAGTCCTGGGATATCAGCCATTACAAATGAGCGATGGCGACCAATATCAACCACACCTAGATTTGGCACGATGGTGGTAAAGGGATAATCGGCGACTTTTGGCTTCGCCGCAGAAACTTGACGAATAAAAGTAGACTTGCCAGCATTCGGTAGGCCAATTAGCCCAACATCGGCCACAACTTTTAGCTCAAACTTTAGTACTTTAAGCTCGCCTTCAAAACCTGAGGTGGCTTTACGTGGTGCTTGGTTGGTCGAGCTTTTAAAATGGGTATTGCCCAAACCACCATCACCACCTTTGGCGATTAGTAATGTCTGGCCGATCTCAATCATATCACCGATAACTTCATCAGTTTCAGTATCGATAATAGTGGTACCGACAGGAACTGGCAAGTAAACAATGTCAGAACCTTTGCCTGCGCAGTTCTTACTATGACCATTTTCACCGCGCATCGCATCATAACGGCGGGTATAACGGTAGTCGACTAAGGTGTTGGTATTGTCATCAGTGATGACATAAACGTCACCACCAGTACCCCCATCACCACCATCAGGACCGCCACGAGGGACGTATTTTTCTCGGCGAAAACTGGCGATACCGTTGCCACCGTCACCCGCTTTTACCGTTACGACAGCTTCATCAATAAATCGCATGTTACGTTCCTTAATTTACAATCTGGTTTACAGCCAGTGACTGTGTTTGTATTCGCTTTATATCCACGTTTGTTTTCGCACGCTTTATGTGGGTGCGTTTACGCTAGCGTAGGGTGATGTCTAAAAATTAATGTTAGCCATTGTTATGGCAACAACACCCGATAACCAATCGGACTATCGGGTGCTGTGTGTAATAGTGATAACTATAATAGCCAGTATAACATTTAAGGACGACATTCGAACCATGCTTATATAGCAATGTCTAACAGTGCCAACTTTTATACTAGAAATCTTATACTAGAGGCTTTATGCTGGAATTTGAGTGTAACTAATACCAGCCATCTGATTCGCTAAGCGCAGTACTTGAGTACTATAGCCCACTTCATTGTCATACCAAATATAGACAATGGCCTGATTGTCAGTGAGGATAGTGGCTTGAGCATCAACCACGCCAACGTGAGTCGTCCCAACAAAGTCAGTCGATACTGCTTCAGTTGAGTCCGTATAAGCAATTTGTGATTGCCACAGATTACTGTTAGATATGTTACGCATAAATTCATTTAGGGCATCAACACTTTGCGGTGCCGTTTTTAGATTCAAGTTTAAAATTGCCAAGCTGACGTTTGGCGTGGGTACACGAATCGCGTTGCCTGTTAATTTGCCACTCAACTCTGGCAGCGCTTTGCCAGCTGCTTTTGCCGCACCCGTACTGGTAATCACCATATTCAATACGGCACTACGACCACGGCGATCCGCTTTGTGATAATTATCAATCAAATTTTGGTCGTTAGTAAATGAATGAATAGTTTCCACATGGCCATTTTTAATACCATACTCATCATTCAATACTTTTAACATGGGCGTAATAGCGTTGGTGGTACAGCTGGCGGCACTAACGATAGGGTCATCACCGATAGTGTCATTATTAACGCCATATACCACGTTCTTAATCTCGCCACCAGCAGGCGCAGTGAGTAGGACCTTATTCACACCTTGAGCTTGCAAATGCTTGCCAAGACCGGCTTCGTCTTTCCAAATACCAGTATTATCAATAATCAAAGCATTATCGATACCATAAGCAGTATAGTCAATTTCGCTTGGGTCATTGGCGTAAATGATTTGTACAAAACGGCCGTTAATAATCATGCCATTGTTGTCATCATCAATACTGATGCCACCTAAAAATCTACCATGAATCGAGTCACGCTCAAGCAATGAGATACGTTTGGCTAAGTCGCCTGCAGCAGCAGGACGTACGACAATCGCTTTTAATTGTAGACCCTTGGCACTTGACGCTTGTGATAACAAGAGACGCGTTACAATACGGCCAATACGACCGAAACCATATAACACCACATCAGTCGCACCGTTAGTAGCCGTTTCATCATTGCTGATAGACTGCAATACGGCCTGTATATCACTGTCATTAGCAATCAGCTGACCCACATCGACTCGCGCTGCTTGAATATTATCGCTAGCCGCCACTGCTTTAACCATCGCTAAAGTATCTGCAATAGCGATCGGCTTAGCACCTTGTTCACGTATTGCCGCTTTTTGATGCAAGGCCAACACTTGACCAACTGAGGTGGTATCAAGCATTTCACCAAACAGGGTGATTTGTACGTCTTGCTCGTTATACAGCTTATTAAGTAGACCAATCAGCTCGATAGCTTGTTGCTCTTGGTTATTATAATTGCTTAAATGCTCTTGATGTAGGTGGCGTAAGGTATCAGCGTTGCTCACGAGAAACATCCTTATGGTCGGTAGAATTTGATATTAATCAAAATAGGGTAGTGAAAACAATAACGTATGCAATAGGATAAAGCTAAGAATAAACGAGTCGTTTATTAAAACGAAGTTATAACTACAAGAAGTTATTGCTATTAGTGCGGTTAAATCGCCTACATTTTAGCTCAGAACGCCCTTTTTTGCCAGTGATAACCATTATTAATAGCAGTTACTCTATTCTGTAGATAACTTTGGCAAAAAATTGTAGATTATTAGATATTTATTTAGAAACTCACAAGGCAAAGGCAGCCTATACAGCTGCCTTTGCCTTGTCGAACAGTTTTTTAGCACACCAACCTCTATAATATAGCGCATTGAGATACACCTTATTGCAAAAATAGCTTAAGGAGCTAGATTAATCGTTTGCTTGGTCTGGGTGGTTAGCTTGAATTTTTTTAGATCATAGCCTTGTTGCTGAGCAATCTCACGGTATTTGGCATAAGTCTGCTGGGTAATATTAGGCGAACGCGCCAATAACCATAGATATTTATTATCCGGCGTGCCCACTAAGGCGGTTTGATAATTAGCATCACGAGCTAGCACCCAATAATCGGCACGACCTACCGGCAACCAACGAATCCATGCAGGCAAAAAGGTAACTTTTAGTTTACTACCAGTATTATCAACCACTTTTGCCAGTCCTTCAGCACTAATGGCTGCGCCATCTTTGCCAATGCACTCATTCAGTACGGTAATGCCTGAACCGTCAGTTTTTCCGGTATAAGTGGCGGTCACATCACGAGCACAGTTGCGCTGAAAGTACATCGGCAAGCGCCCTATCTCATACCAAGTACCCGCATACTGTTCGAGGTCAACACTGTCTACAGTCGTTGGCACCGTTGCAGATTTATGAATGATGGCGCTTGGGGTCACTGCTAATGTCGCAGCCGTAGTGGTCTTATTAGTAGTGGTCTTATTAGTAGTTGCTGTATTCGTTGTGCCAGCTGGGGTTGCTTGCGGTGCGGCATAAGCTGAAAATGCCGCTAACGGTATAATAATCGCTAGTGCAATCGCGGTATGCTTGATCAATCCATTCATAAAGAATCGCTCTGGTATTTCAGTACTAGACATATTAGGGATGACTGTCACTGATGGTGGAATATTGTCGTCTGGCTTAGCATTACTTTGCTTAAAGCTATCCTGCTCTACGCTGTCCTGCTCAGCAAGGTCTCGTTCAAAATCGCTTTGTAGTTTCTCAATGTACGCAGCTGGTAACTGGGTCATAAATGGCGCTACATCAGCAGTTTTATTCATTTTTTTGTAGCCACTAGCAATGCTGGGTTTATCTAGATCGTCGTTTTTTATAGTTGTAATTGTGGTTGTAATTATATTTGTATCTTTAGTCATAATAGACTCTTGTGCCTTTATTAAGCTGTTGTCGAAACACTTATATGCAGAATAGTTATCTTTTGAAGGCCACCCCTCTACATGATAGTGTGAGTCTTCATCGACATCGTTAGCGTCATTACTGGCGCTACCGGTCTGTTTCATTTTATCGCCACTCAGATGACGAGTATTTATGCTAATCTGCTGCGATTGAAAACCAGCTGCCTGCGAGTCAGTCCCTGCTGATTCAGGTAACTTATTGGTTTTCATAGTCGTACCATTGATAGTTGTATAAAAAATTGGATTTGATTGGTTTAATAACAGAGACTCAACTGAATCAACAGGCCATAATTAATTATTAGTAATTTAGTCTCTCCTTAATCTCATATCCTATATTGAGGGTAGTGCTACTATTAAAACAGTGCGGCAGTGTAGGAAAAGGCAACAGTTTGTAAGTAATTCTGTGTCTATTTCATATATTAGTTATATAGTTACTAAACTGTAAAACATGTTGAAAAACAATCATTTGTACTCATGAGTTACATTCTATTATATTCATAGCTCAGCTTCATACTAACCATACAGACCCAAACCCCAGCACTGTATAATTAGTCTTTTATTGCCCTAAGAACTGACGAATACCGGCGACACTTAGCGCACCATGCTGCTCAGCTTGATCAATCATCAGTGGTGACAACCCACCCAAACCAATGACTGGCATATCAGCTAATTCTGCTAGTTCTGACCATGCTTTCCATCCTAGTGGCTCGCTATCAGGATGCGTTTTAGTGGCCAATACTGGTGACAAAAAGATACCGATCACGGGTGACAGTTGATTTTGTAA
Source organism: Psychrobacter sp. PL15 (assembly GCF_035984995.1). Classification (NCBI taxonomy): domain Bacteria; kingdom Pseudomonadati; phylum Pseudomonadota; class Gammaproteobacteria; order Moraxellales; family Moraxellaceae; genus Psychrobacter; species Psychrobacter sp. PL15. The sequence goes on along the minus strand of NZ_JAXCIB010000005.1, from coordinate 78,990 downwards.
GCGCGTCGCAGCGAGTTGATTGGCAGCATAAATGCTATCCGCATCATGGCAACTTATTATTAATGGCAAAGCTATTAACGGCAATCTGGATAGCTGACCGTCTAAAGAAGATCGACTGCCTTTGGACTGGTCTTTAGAGAAATCGCCTGCAGGAACACTCTTTTTAGAATCATTATCTTGACAGTCATTGTCTATATAGGCATTGAACCACTGCATCACTTCATGATGGGTCAAGTGGCAAGCCATAACCTGCTTAGTGGTGTCAATATGCTTAGAAATTTTGACGTTTTCATTGTTGGTTGCTAGTTGTGTGATTTCGAGCGAATTAGGCTGCTGCACTATTTGATGAGCATAATCTTGATGAGCATAATCATAAGTTACGATGCTATGAATATCAGGTCGCAAGCGCATTAGCTGAATCGCAAGTTCCGCATCAGTAGTCCGCTTGGCTTTGGTAAGTGTGTTTTCTAGCTCTGCGGCTTTAGTGCGTATGTATACCCAAGCTCCTTTAGAAATGTACTGTTGGTGGTAATCAAACCAAGCATTGCTAACATCAGTATATTCGCTAAATGGTGCTAACGGATGCGTAATCGTTATCTGCGCTGGTAGCTGTAGCCATGCCAAAATAGTCCGATTAGCCGCTGGTAGCGGATAATGGCCTGCCAGTAGTGGGATTTTGTCTACCCAGGTTAATGCTTGACCTTCTAATCCATAGTCGCAGTGTTGATGCTGCTTATACTGCTCTGCTGTCAGCGCCACCTTGTATACCTGCAGACATACTTGCTTATCACCATAATCATGATGCAAACGGCCAAGCTTGACGAGATTGTTGTTCTGAATATCAATACCAGTCTCCTCACCAACCTCACGTACTAAGGCTGCTGACACAGTTTCATGCTTATCTGTCTTACCGCCGACAAACTCATAGCGGTTGCCCTGGTGCTGTGTAGAACTACGAAACCCAAGTAAGTACTGCTGTTGGTAATGTATCACTGCCACAGCGACAGTAACCCTTGCTTGGGTAGCCACCATTCTGCCAGCGACCGCCTTGTCATCAGTACTAATTTGCTGTTTTGTCTTATTTAACATGACTGTTTCCTAGAAGAGTGCCTGTTATGTCATTAACAGTGTTTTAAGTAATTGATTTATGCAGCGAAGGGTAGTCAGTGCCGGTTTTATAAGAAAACAATAAGTATAGTTACATAAGTTTACTCAATACTTAACATTTATTTTACCAATTGCCTTGTAAATTATATTAATATAAATGATAATCATTATCGTTAATTAGATTTATTCAGCGTGTCCTTTTCTTAGCTCAACGCTGTTTATATTGATTATTATTTACTATCCAGCCAGCCACTTACCAAAAAGACAAAAGGAATTCATTATGAGCATGGTTATCTCTCGTTATCTAAATTGCCGTGAAAATCGTCTGCCTACGCTGCAATCACAGCATCTATTTGCGCTAACTAAAGAAGTACGTATTGAGCATGAGGGCGAAGAATATCGCTTGCGGCTAACCCGCAATAATCGCTTAATCCTGACCAAATAGCTTATATGCTAGCAATAATTTAATCGTCGATCGTCTGACAACCATAAAAAAACGCCAATCAGAGGCGTTTTTTTATTGGACAAGGTTTATTGTGTTGATCAAGGACACTAAAAATCAATAGGCTTAACTAAGCTGAACTGAACTGATAATATCAACAGCCAAACCGCCCATTACTCACACTTGCCAGCGCTAAAATTGCCAGCTATAGACCACATCTACCGCATTTTCCGCAGCAGAAGTCGCTTCAACATAGATACGGCGGGTAAGCTGATAACGAACAGATAAGCTGTTTTGCGCGTTGAAGACACCTACCCCATAGCGAATATATAAGTCAGGTGTGACATAGCCAGTGACGTTGACATTGGTGTCTTCACTGGTTCCTGACGCATCAACCGTTAAGCTTTGTAGACCAAAGGCTTGTCCGATCTGGTTGGTTAAGCTGCGCGTGCCACTCAAACCAAAGCTCAATCCAGCCGCAGCCAAATTATTGGTCACCTCAGATTTAAAGCCTTGCTCACTAATCTGAGTCGCACTGGTATTATTGATTCGACCTGTAATCAAGGCATTCATTGCTTGTTGTTGCGTAAGCCCTGCATTATTAAAGACCACAATATTCGGATTTTCAGTATTACCTTTGACCCGTAGACCAACCGTTTTGCCATTGATGATTTTTACCGCCTCAATACTCAGATTCGGCTTCAATACATTACCATTAAAACGCACTTGGCCATAATTGAGCTCTAAACTCTGACCAAAAATATTGATATTAGTACGACGTGAGGCTTGTACTACGCCTTTAGCACGCATGATACCTTGGCCGTTTTGGGTGATGTTGATAGCACCAGCAAGCGGAATAACAGCCCCAAAGCCTCGGAAGTTAATATCATCACCCAAATCAATACCGATGTCTGCGTTGATCGACCATGGTTTTGAGATGGCCAAAACCTCATCAATATTACCAATTAAGCGTCGATCAAGAACTACCGCATCTTCGGTTTGGGTGATAATGTCTTCACTAGCCTCAGGTGGGCGAATGGTCGCTGATGGCACACTGATGGCACCTTCGATTTTGACATAGCGGTCGCCTGGGCGCACGATGATGTCAATATCAGGATTAATTTCAGCCAACAATAACGGTGGCTGGGTCAGTACTAAGCGCTCACCGACAACACTGAGCTTAGCTTGTAGTTTTTGTCGCCAATCGACAGTACCTGTTAAGGTGCCTTTACCAGTGCCACTATTAAATTTTCCATCAATCGTCGCTTGCGTACCACGGATTTTGGCCGCGACATTAACGTTAGTCAAATTAATCGGTAGGTCCAGCATAGCGACGCGACCATCAATCAAGTCAACATCGCCATAAAACTGTGGTTTCTCAAGCGTGCCACCCAGGCCACCTGCCATCGTAATATTGCCCTCAAGTACGCGCATCCCAGGGAAGAAAGGCTTGAAAATCGCTAAGTTAAGCTCATTGAGCACTAGTGCACCTGAAATAGGCTTCGGGGTCTTGTAAGGGTCGACGATTACCTCAGCGTAGCCACGGCTGCCGCGACCAGTATTGATATCGGTTCGCAGTTTTAATCCTTCCGGAACGGATAACGCGATGAGCGACACCCGCTTATAGGGCAAGGTAACAGGTGCAGCATCACCATCTTGAATGAGGCCAATCTTACCGTTGTCAGAATATAAGGTGGTATTAATGGTCGGCGGCTTGCCACGCTGCCAGCCAACGATTGCTCGACCATTAATTTTGCCATGCCAATCGATGTCTTTAGGTAAGAACACGGCAAACAGCGAGGTATCCAACTTTTGTACCGCCAGATTAACTTGTCCCGCTGCTGCTGAAGCAATAAGGTTCTCACGCAGACATAACTTGCCGGTTTGATCTTCTGCTTGCCAACAGTGGGCAGCCAGCTGTACTTTTAGCTCCCCTGTATTACTCTTTTTACCACCTTTACTATTTTGCGGTAAGTTAACAATCAGCTGCGCCGGTTGTAATTGGTTCAAAGTGGCATATTTGGATTTGACGCGACCTTTACCGATCGCCCCCGTCCAACTGAGGTTTTGACGGTTAAAGCCCCCTTTGAGTCGCGCCGATAGTTTAAGCTGCTCATTAGCAACCTCAATATCGACCACGTGCGCTTGCTCAGTACCATTAAAAGAGGCGTTGACACTTTTAAAAGTTTGTCCAGCAGCGTCCAGACCTTCAGCACTGATAATCAACTGGCTTGGGCTGTTGGCTAAATTAACCAGCTTGCCACGAATACGACCTTGACGCAGAATAAATCCAGGTAGTGCGATACGTTCACCAACCAGATCAATATAGATGGTGGGTAACGCTTGCCCAGATGGCTGCGATAAGGTGACGCCACCCGTTACTTTGCCCGCAAGCTTGTTTGACAGCTGATCGAGACTGGTGATGTTAATTTTTGCCTGTAGCTGCTTCGCGTTGCCATTAGCGGTCAGGTAGTTATCCCCCCAACGTATCACTAAATTATCAGCATTTAGGCTCTCTATTAAGGCATTGACTTGCTTATATTGCGCCTCGGCATCTTGCTTTTGCAGACCCTTAAAATAGCTTGCTAAGTCTTCAGGTAAGTGCAGCTTGGCTTTTAAGCTCCCTTTAGCACTTAAGGGCCGACCCTTTAGCACGCCATTCAAGTTGAGCTGATTTAAATTAATGACTTGCTGCATTTTTGTCCAGCGTCCATCACTGTTGAATGAACCGGTAATGACGCTTGGGGTGTCTTTAAGAAAGTAGCCTAAATTAAAGCGATCCATAACGGCGCTGATATCCCAAGCGATACCTTGACGCACATCAACAGTTCCTTTGGCATCAATACTACCTGCCGCGCCTACATGCCGAAAACGTTTGATGCGAATTAGCTTGTCATCACCGCTAGCATTGAGGGTTAATCTACCGGCTGGCAGCTGCTCAGCATCCAGCATGCCTTCGAAATCAACGGCGAATCGCTGCAATTTACCTTTAGCATTAGGGTTGTTTTTGGGCGCCGGCTGCCACTGCCCACTAGTAGTCAAGTCGCCAGTAAGAATCGCGGCGTTGTTCGGTAAGAAATAACCCAAATTGAACTGATCAAAGCGTCCTTTGACGTTCCAGCCAATATTGTTGCGTAAGTCAATCACACCTTTGGCTTTAACCGCACCTGCTTCTCCGCTATAGTTTAATTTACGGAAACTTATTAGCTTGGGCGTACCTGCCGCGTCAATCGATAGGCGACCTTTGGGCACATCTTTAGTATCGATATTGCCGTCAAAGCGTGCGTCGAAGACCGACAGCTTACCGTCGATAATATCTACACTGGCCTTGCCGCCGCCGGTAATACCAATAGCACGACTGTCCTGTGAGGCGTCTAGCTGCGCCTGCAAGTCCGTGTTACTGAAGTTAATAATATGACGCTGGCCTTTGACCTGGTTTTTGCTAATATTAAGCAGACGCCCACGCGCATTTAGGCGGCCAGTAAGACGCTCAAGTGGCAAGTCACTACGATACTTTTTGGGCAACAGGCCAGTAGTCCGTGCATCAATCTGCCACCTTAGCGGGCGATTTTTGGTCGCCAACTGAATTTGACCACTACCAGCTAGGTCACCTACGATACCTTGGTAGTTCAAACGATTGATATCTATGACGTTGCCGGCTTTACGCACGCGCACATCATAGTTGCCTTTAGGCGCGACATTGAGCTCATTAATCACTGCGTTGGCATCAACAGATAAGCGTGAACCACGGACGATGACGCTCGCTTGGCCACTAGGGCTATTAACGTTGCCAATATTTGGTAATTGACGGCGCACCAGATTTTGCCAGGTCGCATCAATATATATAGGTGCTTTTTGCTTGGATTTCGCTAACACTTTGCCACGTATAATTTTGGCATTAACGTGTTCACCATCACGTTGTTTTAAGTCAGCATTGAGCTGTAGATTGCCCGTGGTATTTTTTTGTTGGTAATGTACGAATAGCTTACCATCAAGCTTTTGCGGCGCATATACCTTGTAATCGGTATACTCTTTGGGAATGGCACGGCGAATGTCAAAATCACTACTGGTCGCCACTACTTTGGCATCAAAGCTCTGTTTCCAATCTAAAATACCTTGTAGCATCAAGCGTCCTGCTGGAACATTAGCGCTTAGGCGATCAATACGCAGTTGCTTGTTCTCAATGACTGCACGACCTTGATAATGTCCTGATGGAATATCTTTTGCTGTTAGTTCAGCATTAATCCGTAACCTTATTTCAGAGATAACACCATCGGCGACTAGCGTACCACTTTTTAGATGGATATTTTGCTCATCCGCATACGGTATCAGGATGTCATCCCATTGCAACTTGGCTTGGAACGGTGCCCCTTTATCGAGTCCTTGTACGACGATATCACCACTCACGTCGCCGTCATTGTAGCGGCTACTTACCTTACCTACCGTGCGTTTCAAACTACCGGTTGCAGTGATGTCTAGCGGATCGATATAGACTTTTTCTAAGCCACTAACCTCAGCAATCGCGGTAAAGTCCAGCGGATAATCACCCTGTAAATCAATATTACCCTGTAAAGCACTGATTTTGACTGTGTCGGCATAGCGTAAGTCGCCGCGACCGACAGTGATCTTACTGCCTACCCAGGTCAAATCACGAGCCGTTATATTATGAATAACAAGAGGATTTTTAGTGACTTGGTTGTAGACGATAGTCTTTATTTTTGCTTGATCAAAGCGCAGATTAACCGGTAGCTTAAGGGTTCTATAATCGAACGGCTTGCCAGTTGGTGGCTTTTTATTGATGATTTCAATACGCTCGATATCAGCATCACGTAGATGGACTTCTTTGGCAAAAATAGCGCGCCAGCCAATCTTAATATAAGCCTTATCTACTAATATTTCTAAATCGTCAGTCGCTTCGATATCGATGTCCGTGACCCAAATGCCATCACGTAAGTTACCACGGCCATATTTAAACTCAATTCCCGTCTCCGCACTAATCTTTTCTAATATAAACTTAGTACCTGAGTCCGTGCCTATCATATAAAAAAATACTGCAAACATAATCATCAGCACAATAACAACCAGTGCCAATAGCTTGAGTACAAAGGATAGCGGATACCAACGACGTACGGCACGCGCGTCTCTTTGCGCCGGATCTTCGTCCAATGGCTCAGGGGTGGGCGGGGTATGATTGTTCAATATGACACTCAACTGGGTTAAGATAGGTTCGGCATCAGCTCATCGCTAATACAATAAGATTGATGCCATGCAGGGGTGACGCTTAGTGAGCTTACCACTTACTTATTTGCTTATAAAGGCGAGCCGATAAAGAAATGCAGTCTAATTGGAATACTCTCTTCTGTTACACCAGCGGCAATATCAACCCGCACGACACCTACAGGTGAGGCCCAGCGAATACCAACGCCGACGCCGACCTTGGTATCAGTCTTAAAATCTTTGTCATAAGCATTACCCACATCGCTAAATAACGCCCCACGGAAGCCCGGTTTAAATTCATAATTATATTCAGCACTACCCACGGCTAGTATTTGCCCACCAGCTAAAAAGCCTTTTTCTAGCGGCGAGAGACTCTCAAAATCATAACCGCGCAGACTTTGATCGCCACCGGCAAAAAAGCGTAATTTGTAGGGCACATCATTAAAGTCGTCAGCCCAAATATAGCCGCCAGTAAAGCGGCCAAGCACCTGGTGTCTATTATCCTCACCAAAACTATAAAGACCACTAACCCCAGCATTGACAATCGCCAAATTAGTATCGCTAAGCAGACTGTCTGATCCAGCCTCAATACTGTAGTACTGACGAATACCACGGGTAGGATTGATGGCATTATCCACACTAGTTTTGCTTACACCATAACCAAATAGCAGCGCCTGTTGCTGAGGCTTAGAGGAAATAAAGCGAATCGGCAAATCATCTAAAGCAGCGTCATCGACGCCCGTCTCTAATTCATCTAGTCGATAACGCACAAAGTAGCTACTATCCCAGCCATTTTCACGATGGATATTACGGCCTAATGCAGCCTTTAAAGTTTGGGTCGACAAATCAAAATTACCTTCACCTTGATCGATGATCTCCTCTTTATATGTCAGACGCGCTTCGAGCTTATCATTAAGCGGATGGGTCAACGGGCGAATGCCGTAAACAGTCGCATTTTTACTAATGCGTGATAATTCTACCTCTGCACCTGCTTGGTAGCCCTTACGGTTGATTAAGTTATAATCTATTTTTGCGGTAGCTCGCACGCCGGTATCCGTTCCATAACCTAGGCCCGCTTGCGCATCACGTGGTTTATCAGAAGACACAAACACATATAGGGGTACTTTCTTACTTTCTGCTACTTGCTCAGGGGTCTTACGACCTTCAAGCGTTGGCGGTACAAAGTTTTCATCAGCGATTAAACTTTTTTCATCCGGGAATATCTTTTTAGCGACGTTGCTAATGGAATCACTAATCTTACCTAAAATAGTGTCTGTTTCTTGCGTCTTTTCATCAAGCACACGATCGGTGGGCAAACGGCTTAAACGATCTGCTTTTTGTCTAATGGCAAGTAACTTTTCATAGGTTTCCTCGTCTACTTCAAACTCAATAGGTGCAATGTCATTTTCATTAACCGTGGTACTATTATTGTCATCGGTATTAGCATCGGTATTAGTATTGTCATTAACGTTGGCATCATCATCATTATTAATGGCCACACTACCATTATTAGTGCGGCTGCCAGAACGACCTTGACTGGATCCATTGCTTGTATTTGAGGTATTCAATAGACCGTCACTATTCACATCTCCATCGAGGTCATTATTATCAATACCAATACCCTCCTCGCTATTTGTAGGCGTGTTATCAAAGGCTAAAGAACTGCCTGCGCTGCGCTCATCTGGCGGTAAGATGGTCTCGACGTTGACCGTATTGAAATAACGAGTGGCTGATAGATCGTTACTGAACTTGGTAATATCAGGACGATAAAAGGGGTCGCCGGCCTTAAAATTGTACAATTGACGCAGTAGTGACGTCTCTACAGGCAGTTTATCAGGGTCTTGGGTGAGCGTGCCAGACTCTCTATCGTAAGTAAAAAACACCACGTCATCGAACTCATAACGGTCCCCAGTGTTATACACTAGCGAGACATCTGCGGTATTATCCGGCAAAATGATGTCGACCGATTTGTTTAGCCAATATTGATCAAAATAACCGTAAGTGCCGCTCAAGCCCTCAAGCGCCGCCTTACTATTTTTATAGACACGGTGATTGAATATGTCACCCTCTTTGGGCGGCAACTCTTTCTCAAGCGTTTGGTATTCTGGTAGCTCAATACCTGCACCACGAACATCAACGATGCGGCTGTCAACACGTACTGGCTCACCAAGATTTTCGATGATGACATCGATGGTATCAGAGTTAGGCTGGCGCAATTTTAAGGTAATGTCGTAATAGCCAACAGCGCGGGCAGCATCCAACGCGGTTTGGCGCAGACGCGGTAAAGCAGCAGTGAAATCAACCACCGATTGCACCGTGATATCATCAAGCGCGGCTTTAATGTTGTTGATAGGTTGAATGTCATTGTCAGCTTTTATAAGTTTTGGTGGTGCGTTGACGACACTCACATCGCTGGCAGCAGGAGCTTGCTGTAAATAAACCGTCGTTTCGACGTTTGGCAATGCTGTATAGCCGCTATTGAAAAAGCGATTGTATAAACGCTTAATAAAGTTGCTACTATCGCGAGCGCGTGGTTTGGGCTTGGACGCTTGTGCGATGCTATCACTGACCGCTTGAGTCTCGGTCGCCACTTGATAGTCTGGCAAATAATCATCAGGATCTAGCAGCTTCTCTGACCTATTTTCTGTGCCGTCTACTGTACCCAATACAGTGGGTAACTTGCCAGCACTAATCTGTGCTTGAATATCCGTTGTAGTATTGCCCGCTCCAGTAACCGGCTTACGCGCTTGCTGTGCCAAGGTTTTTGCGGGATCAACTTGTTGATTAATGTATACGCTCGCATCAGCACGTCCACTACTGACAGCATCACTCACGCTAATAGGACGCGCCATAATCTCGGCGGTCTCCGCTCGCTCGGCGGCGGTCTCGTTCCTGCCCAAAGTGTCGAGGTTCGTAGGTGCGAGTAAACTGGCCGCATCTAGACTAACATCTAAGCCAATGGGTGGCGCGCGACCGTCTAGAGTGGCAACGGGTATATCAAAGCCGTTATTGCCATTAATGTCACCACCATTATTTTGGGCATCCATAGCGGCAAGCTCGCGCTCAATCTGCTCAGGCGTCATCATTTGATAACCCTGCTGTTGTACCATTGCGGCTTGTTGTTGCAAACGCTCATTAATCATAGTCTGCTGAGCACTAGTCGAGATGTCTGATTCGTCATCATTATTCGACTGAGCTGCTGGGTTTTTCTGAAGTTCAATATCTAAATTTTGTTCGGTATAATCATAAAGTACCGATCGATCGATAATGCCTTGTTCTACCGCCTTTTTTAGACGTAACGCGTCCAAGGCGTCATCAAGCTGGGCATCTGAGCCAGATACTTCTGAACTATTATTAATATTGCTGTTAGCGCTGTTATTATTACTACCATTAGAATCAGCAGCTATCGCGGGTGCCACACCAAAGCCAACTAAGCTGCTGGCAAGAGCAGTAAAGATCGCTGAGCGAGCAAAAATTTTGCGAGGCAAGTTGCGCGCTATAATTGAAGGCTGATGTCTCATGATTACTTACTTCCTATCGCCTAACACGGCACAAGATTACTGAAGATACTAGTCACCTAGTCTTATGGGTGAATAAACCTGTCGTACGTGGTTGATATTATCTGGCTGATGCCGTAGCGCTAATAACGCTTGACAGTTGTTCTGAAATAACATGATAGTATTGCTGTTAGTGGTTTTTACCAGGCCTTTGACTATTATATAGACCCCTAAAAATCACAAATCATAACTTAGTTAATTATCAAATCATAGCACCGGGCGCATGTATTTCCTGCAAAGCCTTGCTATTATACGACCTAACATTGATAAAACCTATCTTATATTTTGATAAGTTTTTGATACTATTCACAATTACGGATAATAATTTGAATACTAGAAGCGCGTTAGCTTTATATAGTTAGCCTTAATATAGCTCGTCCACTCAACTTACTAGACGCCATCCGCTTGTAGGAGTCTTCATGGCAAATCAGTTTCAGTTATTTAAGCGCCGCCGTTTTAGCGCCATGTTTTTTACCCAGTTTTTAGGTGCTTTTAACGACAATGTTTTTAAGCAAGCGCTAATATTAGTGTTGACCTACACTGCTGCCAGCCAAATGGGCGTAGCAGTTAGTATTCTAAATAACTTGGCGGCAATGCTATTTATTTTGCCCTACTTCTTATTTTCAGCATTGGCAGGGCAAATTGCCGATAAATTTGAAAAATCAAAACTGACGCGATTTATTAAGTTGCTTGAAATAGTCATCATGGTGATCGCGGCAGTAGGCTTCGTATTTGAGTGGTATACGCTATTGTTTGTGGCGTTGTTTTTGATGGGTACTCATTCAACCTTTTTTGGCCCGATTAAATATGCCTATTTGCCCCAAGCGATGCAAGAAGATGAGTTAGTTGGTGCCAATGGTCTGTTTCAAATGGGTACCTCACTCGCCATCTTACTCGGTATGATTATTGCGGGCGTATTAACGCAGCTATCGCAACCGCTATATTGGATTAGTGTAACGGTCTTGGTAATAGCAGTATTAGGCTATATGGCGGCGCGATATATTCCTGTCATGCCAGCAATGCAGCCTAGTTTAGATATCAATTGGAATATTTTTACCACTAGTATGGCGACCGTACGCTATTTATACTCTCTGCCCTTTCTATTCTTTGTCATTTTAGGTAACAGTTGGTTTTGGTTTTACGGCGCAACATTTTTAACCCAAACCCCCGAATTTAGTAAAGTTATCTTACATGGAGATGAGTCAGTGGTGATCTTCCTACTGACTTTGTTCTCTGTTGGGGTATCTATTGGCTCACTACTATGTAAAACCTTCACCAAAAATCAGGTTAGTTTGCGATTATTACCCTTTGGTATTGCGGGCTTAAGTATTTTCGCCATCGATTTATACTTTTCTTTGTCGGGATTGTCCATCGACGTTAATACCGAAGCGCTGTTGGGTATTGGCGCGCTGTCTAATGTGCCTGGTAGCTGGCGGGTATTTGCTGACTTGTTCTTTTTAGGGTTTAGCGGTGGCTTATATATCGTACCTTTATATGCTTCTATGCAAGCTTATGCGCCAAAGAGTCACCGCGCGCGCATTGTTGGTGCTAATAATATCTTTAATGCCATATTCATGGTCAGTTCAGCCATCTTTGCTATCGTCGTATTGAATAGCTTAGGAATGACGCTACCGCAATTGTTCTTAGTCACGGGCATACTTAATATTGCCTTTGGATTATTTTTGTATGTTAAGTTGAATAAACATATTAAACAGGCGGTCATACAAACTCATGACGATATACTCAAGCGCTTAGATTAATTCAGGACCGACAGTCAATGTCGTCCTTAACTGCTGGTTAACAAATCGCGGTCAAAAAGTGACGGCTGAACTTATAATTTCCATGCCGATAATCAGTATTGTTTGCTATAGTAATGTTTATCGGCACTCGTTAAGCCGTTACCCTCACGTTCTAACTATAAATAGCGATATGACCTCGGTCATACCTAAACCAATAAGGTGTTAATTATGGCACTGCGTTCTTTATCTAAAATTGATCACTTACTACTTGGCGTTGACAAGGCGTTGCGGGCTGTCGTACCGCATTCGAATCCTGGTACCCGTCCGCTACCGGTCAGTAGTGATAATATTCCGGAGCTGACCATTACTGAAGCCAGACATGTCGCTGGGCTCATGCGTGTCAATCATACGGGCGAAGTCTGTGCACAGGGGCTTTATCATGGGCAAGCCTTTACCGCAAAAAATGACGGTGTTAGGCAAGCTATGCACGAATCAGCAGTAGAAGAGATCGATCATCTGGTCTGGTGTGAGACCCGTCTGGATGAATTGGGCAGTCATGCCAGTATCTTTACCCCATTGTGGTATGGCATGTCATTCGGACTCGGTGCGGTGGCAGGGGCAATCTCTAATAAGTTTAGTTTAGGGTTTGTCGCGGAGACTGAGGCACAGGTGAGTGAGCATTTACAAGACCATATTGAGCAACTCCCTGCGCAAGACAACCGGTCACGAGAAATACTAGCGCAAATGGATATTGAAGAATTACACCATCGTCAGGTGGCATTAGAGAATGGGGGGGGCGCACTGTCACCGCCTATACGCGTTACCATGCGCTGGATGGCCAATGGTATGAAAACTACCGCCTATCATTTATAACAGCACTTATAGATGAAGTCATAATTAAGCTCACTCAATGTTTTACTTTTAACAATCCTACTACTGATAACATTAGGGTTAATTTGCTAGGGTAATGGAAGTTTGTACTATTTTCTCTATTTTAAAGCTAATGACAATAAACAACTGCTAAATAAACAAGGTAACGACTTCTATGAAAGCCATAAGCCCGCCTAATAATTTTACTAAATCGCCTAAGCTTGCGACCTTAACTGCCCTAGCGGCAGCGTGCACTATGATGCTAGCGGCACCTGCTATTGCTGCCCCTGATACTGCAGCTACTGCTGATATCAGTACTAGTGCGCCTAGCGCTATCGACTCCAGCAAACGGGTTATTCGTCTGGCTCAGCCTAATGCTACTGTAAGTGCTGCAACTCAAACTAGCGCACAGTCAAATACCGTACAGCCCAGCAGTTCACAACAAAGCAGTTCACAACAAAGCAATGTTCAATTTAGTACTGCACCAGCAGCAGTACCGCCACAACAACCCATACAAATACCTGGTGCGTCGGAGCTGACTGGATCGACTCTGGTGTATCAACGTGGGCCTATGACCAGTACCGGTATCGATATTAGCGGCGGTCAGCTCTCTAGTATCCCCACACCACAAGTGCGACTGTCAGATATTAGCTTTGTGCCTACGGTGTTAATCTCGCAGCAGCAAGGCTCAGGTATCGATAAGCTAGATGTCAGCTTGGTTGACGATTTCATCACAGAAGTGTCTCCTAACGCCCGTCACTATCCACCAAACTTTCCTAACCGCACCCAACGTCATAATACCCGTGAAAAAATCAAAGTATTGGCTGAATGGATTGAACCTTATGCCAAAGCGCCTAATGCCTCTTATGATGTGCTACTGCGGGCGGCCAAACTAAACGGTATGGGACGTAACTTAGATTTAGGTACCGCCTTTACGATACGTGGTGGACAGTATGTTGATCGCGCCATTAAAAACAAGCCTGATAGTGGGGAAGCCAACTTTCTGTATGGCATGATGCTAGCAGAAGGCGGTGGCTTTAAAGAAGGCCAAAAGTATCTGGACCGTGCAGTAGCGCTTGGCTATACCGAAGCAGAACAAAGCTTGGCACAGTCAGATCTGTTGAGCGATCGCCGTAGCCAAGCCTTAGATCGTCTGCGTCGCCTTGAGCAACAAGTACCTGACAACAGTATTATTCGTCAACAAATCAAGTTAGTTGAAGACGGTAAGTTTTATATTTGGGATTTGCCGGCTCCTAACGTTAAAATTAAAGGTATGAGCTAACGTTAATGAGGAACTTAGACTTCATTGTTTAGATGCAGCTATCAGTACGCGCTGATCTGTAAGCGTCGACAAACAAGTACTGCTCAGTAAGCGCTGACGTGAAAACATTCTGAGATTGAAACCATGAGCGCGTTCGTTTTGTATTGATTTAATGTCAATACAAAACGAACGCGCTTTTTTGTGGGTGTGCTAATAGCTATTCGTCCACTCACCCATTTATCTAGCCAAACCTCATCCTTAATATATAGTTAAAACACCTTAAAAACGCGACGGTACTGCTGGCATAAGCTTTTTGCAGCCTCTGTCTGCGTAGACACAGCAAGCAAGAAAAACGTATGCCAGCTGTATGTTATGTATCGATATTACTTTTCATTGACTATAGCTTGTAAGTAACAAAGCTCAAATAAAATAGCTCAAATAAAATAGCTCAAATAAAACAGTACCATCACCAAAGTTCAGCTACACTTTTGTATGTGTCAATAACATGCTGATTGCTAATTCTTAACTATTCTTTAATGAGAACCCCGATGACGTTTGCCAGACTTGTCATAGCCCTAGCGGCGCACGCTAATAGAAAACTCACTGCTATCGCCCCCCTGTTCGCTTTAGTAGGAGTAATAGTGCTACTGCCAGCCTGCAGTACAATCTCAGTGGATAGGCAAGCCTCGGCAAAGACTATTTCTGCTCAGCGTGGCAATATCGTTACTGACAATAAACTCAGTAGCGATACCGCCTCAACCTTGTTATCAGCCGGTCTTAATGAACAGGCATGTATGCAGCAATTCGACTTGTGCTTAGCGCAGCTCAGTGACAGCATGCTCAATGAGCATTATCGCCCAGCGCTGGCCATTTTTGCAGAATTACACTATGCCAAAGCACGCGAGTTGGCAAAATCGCAAGATTGCCGTGATGCGCTCTCACGTCCACCAATTGACCCTTATTATGCCAACGCCCCATTAACCCCTACTCAAGCAAACAACCAACAACAAAATACCGATCAGTGTTTGGTTGGCTATCAGGGGCGACTATTTAATGCCGTTAAATACAGTTATACCTATCTATTTTATGACAGTTTAGATCATGATTTTGAAGGAGCAGATTTAGACAGCCGCCGCTCAGCTCAGCAAAATCGCATACCAAGTGATATTGACATCCAAACCCAAGACATCTATAACGCCGCCAGTAACGATGTTATTACCCAACTTTATGACTCAGCTGATAACTCACATAAGCTGCTAGGCGATGGCAAAATCAACTACTTGTCAACCACGGCTGCCCTAGACGAGGATAATAAAGCCGCTATCGCTAATCGCTCCCCGCTTGCTGGCAAGCCCACCGACCAAATTAAGGTTATGGCCATGCAAGTGGATAAGTACAATCTTAATGTTTATCTACCAAACGAAAACAACTATCTGCAGAATGCTAATAAGCAAACTTCTGCGCTAGTAGATTTGGTATCAACTTATGAGTTACGTCTCTCTGGCTTGAACTCGGTTAGCAAACGCCCTGGTTTGGGTGTGAGCTTGGTGGCTTCGTTAGATGACCGCTATACGACAACTATTCGCCAGCTACTAATCTCAACGCTCTCAGGCAGACTCGGTAAAGAGACGACCAATGGCAGCATGGATGACAGCGAAGCCAGCGCACGTATCTATCCTACAGGCCATTTGTTAATGACCGGTCTGATTAAGCCTACCGGCGATAGCGTCCTCGATGTACTCAGTAGTAAGCAGCTCGGCATTCATTTATACAACCCCTACCGCAGCGAGAATGTCAATATATTGGGTAATGACTATCCCCTTGCGGCTAATTTCTCAGCAGGTTATGGCCTGTGGCTGGCGGAAAACCAACTTGACGGCGTGGGCTATTTAAACCTTTTGACCCGCCAGCAACAAGCCAGCTTACCCAAACTATTTATGTTAGAGCCCTATGACCCTGATAAGCGAGTGATTGTCATGTTACATGGTTTGGCATCGAGCCCGGCGACTTGGGTTAATTTGACCAACGATATTTTTAATGATGACAAGCTGCGTGATAACTATCAAGTATGGCAAATTTTCTACCCTACTAACTTGCCTATTTTAGAAAATCGCTATCAGATTCAAGAATTACTTAAAGCTGCTTATCAGCAAACAGACCCTAGCGGGAAGAATCGTGCCAGCAAGAACAGTGTTATTGTTAGCCATAGTATGGGGGCCATTATCGCTCGTATGATGCTATCTGATGATAACTTGACCCAAAATCTCGATGCATTAGACGATCAAAGCATGCTGTCCAGTAATAGGCGTCAAATCGATGCCATGCTAAAACAAGAATTTGGTAAAGCAGATCTAGGCAAACGCTTTGAGCTTAAGACCTTACCACAAGTCGATACCGCTGTATTTTTATCCGCGCCATTCCGAGGTACCGACTATGCTGATCGCTGGTTTACTCGCGCCCTGCGTCGTATTATTTATCTACCAATAAGTTTGGTAAAAACAGTCACTGATAACTTAGCGACTATCGCCACTCAAGGTGATTTGGCACAGAATCCGTTAGGGGCTCTATACTTACAAAATGGCGCTAGCCAGTTGAGTAATAAATCATCATTTATTCAACTAACCAAAGACATCACTATCAACGACCGCATTACTTATCACTCGATCATTGCTAATAACGATGCAGATATCACCAGAGGCTTGGCGCAAATGCAGCCGAATGGGGCGAAAATTGATTTGTCTCAAGCGTTACCAGAAGATAGTAAGATTATAGGCGACAGCGCGACTAATAGCACTGACATGAGCGCGTTACCCAATCAGCCACTGGTGGCGGCAGTAACCGTTAATGAAGACATCAGCCAAGCGTTAACCGCACGGTTATCCGACGGTATCGTGCCTTATACTAGCGCCCATCTCGATGGTGCCGCATCTGAAACCATTATCAATGGGGGTCATAGTATTCAAGCCAATCCACAGACCATTCTAACCTTACGGCGTATTTTGCATCAACAGCTACAAAGCTCGCGTTAAACGAGACGTTAAGGAGCTAGTAACGATAACTTTGACAGCACGCGCCTTATTAACCTCAGCGGATATAAGCGCTGTTTTTGTGATCAATCCTTACACACACTTAAAAATGCAAACATCTCAAAGCAAGGAATAGCAACAATAGATTTACAATATTTGATAAATTCTGGGACTATAATCTTGAACGCAGATATAGCCCCAGACGCCGATAATAAGCTAGAGCTAAATTATAAAACCTGAATTTAAAAACCTAGTGTTAGGTGCTTGAGCATAGTGATTTTTAACAGTGATGATAGGCTCAGCAAATATCGTTATTGATAAATACAGTTAAACAATCCCCTACTTATTAAATGGCTGCAAAGTTTATTTAAATAAGTAATGACTGACGGATTCGTGACTGGTACGTACGAATTGATTATAAGACCTTTGTTGCACGCCCACTTGAGGAAGCGCATAATACACGAACGTTAATTTCACTTAACCTTTAATTAAACAGACGAATGATTTGTAATTTATAAGGACATAGATTATTCACTTTAGCTAAATAATCCTCGGCTAAATACCATTTGCAGACAAACAACAATTGGCTATTGCCCGTAAAACTTTTACTAGCGTTAATACCATATTTAGTAGCGAAACCAGACAACCGAATGTCAGTTATACCTAGACTATCAAGACAGGTGTGACAAACTCGGCAGATACCGCATCGCAAATATAGCGTATTCACTACATCAGTTACGGACAGTTACTTAAGCGTATCATGGAAGCTAGCGCCACACAGCTAACAGATAAAGGTAACCGTTTATGTTCGCTACGTTTATGATCGACCAGCTTGATGCGCTGATGCTTGCGCGTATTCAATTTGCATTCGTTATCTCCTTTCATATTGTCTTCCCCGCATTTTCTATCGGACTTGCCAGCTTTTTGACTGTGATTGAATTTCGCTGGCTTAGAACAGGCGAAGCCATTTATGCTGAAGTCTATAAGCAATGGATAAAAATATTCGCTGTGGTCTTTGGGATGGGTACTGTCTCAGGTGTGGTCATGTCCTACCAGTTTGGGACTAACTGGGCGGTATTCGCTGACAAGGCGGGTAACGTCTTAGGGCCACTATTGGCCTACGAAGTCCTGACTGCATTTTTCTTAGAAGCCTCATTCTTAGGCATCATGCTCTTTGGTTGGGGACGAGTCAGCAAGCGTATGCACTTTGCATCGACTGCGATTGTGGCTATTGGTACCCTCATCTCAGGATTTTGGATCTTATCTGCCAACAGCTTCATGCAAACACCACAAGGCTTTATGATCGGTGCAGATGGTCTATTGTATCCAACCGACTGGCTCAAAATCATCTTTAACCCCTCATTCCCTTATCGTTACGCCCATATGATGACTGCAGCATTCTTGACCACTGCCTTTGTTATCGGTGGTATCGGTGCTTATTATATTCAATCTAAAAAACACATCGAACACCGCAAGCATGGCCGAGTCATGTTAAGTATGGCGATGGTTATGGCCATATTCGTTGCGCCAGTACAAATATTTATCGGTGATATGCATGGGCTTAATACCCTCGAGCATCAGCCGGCAAAAGTAGCGGCAATGGAAGGTCTTTGGGAGAATGAACGCGGGGCGCCACTGGTGTTATTCGGTATTCCAGATCAAAAAGCCGAAAAGAACCATTACGAAGTTAAAATTCCTTACCTATCAGGTTTGATCCTAACGCATTCGTTAGATGGCGAAGTAAAAGGTCTCAAAAGTTTTGCACCAGAAGACCGGCCGTACGTTCCTATTGTGTTCTGGTCATTCCGGGTCATGGTTAGTATTGGCATGTTAATGTTGCTCGTGGGTATATTCAGTGCTTATAAATACTTTAAAAAGCAACAATTCAGTCCTGAAAGCAAATGGTTTCACCGCTTATGGATGATGATGACGCCGCTCGGATTCATCGCTCTACTCGCGGGTTGGTTTGTTACCGAAACCGGCCGTCAGCCTTGGACAGTATATGGCGTAATCCGCACTGCTGAAAGTATGTCACCAATTGCGGCACAGCAAGTTGCAACGACCCTGATTGGCTTTATTGTAATGTACATCTTCGTCTTTGGCGCCGGTACCTTTTATATCCTACGCTTGATTGCTCAAGGACCTAAACCGTACCTAGATCCTACGAAAGATAACTACTATGAAAACTCTGTCACCGAAGGCCAAGGCCTTACCTTAAGTGGTAATAGTGAAGCCAGTGATGACATGAAAAAAGAGTCAACTGAAGATCTTGACCAGCCTGCGAATGACAAAGATGATGGAGGGTTACGCTAATGTTTAACTATGGTGATGTATTAGACTTACCCTTGATTTGGGGTGGCTTAGTTGCTTTGGCTGTTTTTGTTTATGTCCTACTCGATGGCTTTGATTTAGGCTGCGGCATCTTATTCCCGTTTGCAGGCTCTGATAAGAACCGTAGCCGGATGATGAACTCTATCGCACCGTTCTGGGATGGTAATGAGACTTGGTTGGTGCTAGGCGGCGGCGGTTTGTTTGCAGCTTTCCCCGTTGCTTATGGCATCATTATGACGGGGCTATATCTGCCGGTCACTTTAATGTTATTTGGTCTTATCCTACGCGGAGTGGCGTTCGAGTTTCGCTTCAAAGCCACGTCACGGCGCTATGTATGGGACTTTTTCTTCTTTGCAGGCTCAGTCATTGCCGCCTTCTCTCAAGGGGTTATGTTGGGTGCACTAGTACAGGGCTTACAGGCCAGTAATCGTTTATATTCAGGGGGACCCTTTGATTGGGTCACACCGTTCGCTATGGTCTGCGGTGTTGCCCTTGTTATCGGCTATGCGCTACTCGGATCCACATGGCTCATCATCAAAACTGAGCACAAGCTACAAGTTTGGGCACGGAAAATATCAGGCTGGATACTATCAGCGCTGGTATTAGCGATGGTGGTAGTAACGGCATTTATGTACTTTTCAGATATCAAAGCAATCGAAGGTTGGTTCAGTCTGCCAGGCGTGTTGTACATAGCACCTATGCCCATTATTGTGCTGTTACTGTTCTTTGTGATGCGTAAAGACTTAACCACTGAGCGCGAGTATCGTCCTTTTTTATTGACGGTGGCGTTGTTTCTAATGGGTTATATTGGCGTCTGTTATGCTATGTTCCCATATATTGTGCCGTATCAAATGACTATTTATGAAGCCGCTGCGGCTGATACCTCACTATCATTTATGTTGATTGGCGCGGGTATTATGCTACCGATAATTTTAAGCTATACCGCTTTTGCCTATTATACTTTTAAAGGTAAATCGGACCATAAGCCTATGTACTAGGTAGTAGGTAGTAGGTAGTAGGTAGTATAAATATTATTTTGAGCGCTAAGAATTATAGTAGCTGCCGCCAATCATTGCGGCAGCTCAGTTCAACAAGCTACAGTTAATCCTAAATAAACGTAATGCTACCAAGCATAGTTGCTACTGAAAACTTACAAGGGATTAACGATAACTAAGAGGTCATCATGAAAAAGCTCAGTAAAAAACAAACACAATGGGCATGGTTTATCGGCTTATATTTAGTAGGTTTTTTGACTATCTTTATTATTGCCCAACTGATTAAGCTGGCAATGGGTGTTTAGATCTGTATCTAGTTTTGATTGGCTGTAACTGGCTCTAACTGATTTTAATCAATAATAACAAAAATGCAGCGCTGAAAAATTATCAGCGCTGCATTTTTGATTTAATAGCTTTATCTCTGCAAGCTTTGTTTCTTAACTTTGTTTTAAAAAAGGCTAAACACCACGATGGTCGCCTACCCCTTTAGTCTCAATAAAGTGATTGACCTGCGTTAAGCGCTCTTCCGTGCCCACGTCGATCCAGTGGTCTTTGATGACTTCTGCAGTCACTTGAAACCTCATCATCGCTTGCTTCAATAATGGTGCGAGGGCAGCTGGCTGTCCTGGTACTAGGCCATCAAGCAATCGCGGCGACATAACGCTAAGCCCTGCGAAAGTATATTTATCAGCGTCACCAACAGCATGCTCACTTGCCAAGCCATTATTCACCGCGAAGTCGCCGCCATTATTGTGTTCTGGATTGTCAATAAGAAATAAATGGGCGCGCTGATCTGCCCCTAAGGTATAATCCTGTAATTGTGCAAAGTCAAACGTTGTCCACACATCAGAATTAACTAGGATAAATGGTGCATCTTGTAGCTTGCCTGTTTGTAGCGCCTGAAAAATACCACCTGCAGTCTCTAACGGCTCATCATTTTCTGACGACCAATGCAGCGTCACGCCATATTGCGAACCATCACCTAAAGTGTCCATTAACTTGTTGGCAAGCCATGAGGCATTAATAGTGATATCAGTAATACCTACCGCTTGTAGCGCCTTAATGTGCCAGACAATCAGTGGCTGTCCGCCCACTTCGACTAGAGGTTTGGGGGTTTCAAGGGTTAGCGGACGCAGGCGCGTTCCCTTGCCAGCAGCCAAAATCATTGCTTGCGTTAGTGCGGACATACTCATTCCTTTCTAAAGAGGGGTTGTAGCTATTGATGTTTTATAACCACTTATTCAGTCAATATAACTTCAACAAAAATAGCTAAATATATTGCTGCGCAAACTTAAGCTGATAGGCTGGCAGAATCCTATCTTGTATCCATACATTAAATGGCAATGCCGCCTGCTGCATATTATCACTGCCATGAGCAGCGAGCCACTCCAGCTCAAACATCAAATCGCGCATAACTTTGGGAATATCAGCCAGATAACGACTCTTGCCATCACGCTCATATAAGCGGACAAAAATACCCAAAACTTTTAGATGCCGCTGTACGCCCATGACATTGACGTCATTTTCCAGCTGTGCTGCGCTACTCACTGTTTGCAGTTCAGACTGCTGCTGTAATTGCCAAAAATCATAGATCCAATGTGTTACCTGTCGCTCGGGCCATTCCACATAGGCATCACGCACCAGTGATACTAAATCATAACTGTACGCACCAATCACCGCATCTTGAAAGTCAATCACGCCTAAACGTGAGTGCGCTGCCTGATCTTGCATCAGATTGCGACTGTGGTAATCACGATGGACGATCACTTGTGGCTGCGTTAGAATTTCTGCTATTAACGCTTCTTTTAGGTTTTCCCACAGTATTTTATCAATATTTACGCCAATATACGGTATAAACCAATCGCTAAATAAGTCCATCTCGCGAGTTAACAGCGCCGTATCATAATCTGGTAATTGATGCTGGGTCTTGGCTGTCGCTACTGGTAACTTCTGTAATGCGAGTAGCGTGTGCATTGCCAATTGATAATAGTTATTCACTTGCGTCGGAGTCGCGTCGATCAGTAGATGAGCAAATTCTATCGTGCCGAAATCTTGTAGCACCAAAAACCCTTGTTCTAAATCTTGGGCGATAAAATCCGGCACATTGATTGCGGGTGACATTAATTTACCAACATTGATAAATTGCTGCAACGCTTCTTGTTCATCAGCAGAATCCATGACAATATAGCGCTCAATGCTGTCATTATTACTGTTTGACAACTGAATACGGTGATATTGACGGGCACTGGCATCACCGGGCAGGCTATCAAGTGTAAAATCTTGATTGACAAATATTTGCTGTAGCCATTTCTCTAACTGCTGCTTACGGGTGTTGGCAGTCAAGTGAGTTGTTGAAGGTGTTTTATCTGTCATATTATTATTTATCATATAAGAGTATCGCAGGTTAAATATCAGTGGTAAACAACTAAAGTAGTGATAATTCAGGCCAATACTTGCTAAAATGGTGAGCGATTTTATTCATACTGGCTGTTGTATTATATGGTTTAATGCTTGGCACTGAGCATGGATTTAAAAAAACGCCTTGCTACACCATAAAATTTGATGAATAGTGTAGCTGATTTGGTTTTTTTTGACTATGATAAGTCGTTGATAGTTGTGATATGAGCGAATATCTAAAGCCATATTATCGTATAGTGATCGCAGAATTGTCTATTAATAGACCAGTATATGATGGACTAAACCCGTTTACGGTGCTGCTCCAGTATTTTACGCTCCTTTGCGACACTGACAATCTTATTTGTCACTAACGATTACTGGATTAAATAGCATGACTGATCAAAAATTACTGGCTAAATAGTACTAACAAACTAAATACCGCGACCCCCTAGGCTCTGCAATCATAGGTGTGCCCTTGTTATATTCTCCGCTCTACCAAAGCATACGTCTAATTTTATTTGGTGCATTAGGATTGACTGTGAGTGCGGCTGTTGCAGCAAATGCTGACATACAGACGACCGAGCCGTTTCTAGATGATAGTACCAGCATCAGCAGTAACATGACTGAAATCACTGAGAATACTACCATACGGTTGCTAAACAGCGATGATGTTGGTAGTGAAAATAACGCTACTGATACTAACTCTACTAATAGCGGCACTATACAAGTACAGGCGCGCAATGAGGCGATAACTGAGGCAATCACTAAGCCGGCGCTGGATAGCAGTCGCCTGAATGTCAATGATGAAAGCATTCAAGACAGTCTCATGCGCTTGGCAGAATTTTATGAGCTTACCCCCGATTCTGACGCTTCTAAACCAAATACTGCCGATAACACTATAGATAGCAGTACTAATAACACGCCATCCGGATCAAACAATGCTCTACAGCCTACCATGGCCAGTCAGCCTGTGCGCCCGCTTGGAAAAGATCTGGATTTATTACCGCGTATGGCAGACAGCAGTCTGCGCTGTGAAGGTCAATGGGTATCTCCAAAGAGCAACCCTAATTATCAGCGCGCTGTCAATGAAGCCAATGCGAACAACGGACAAGCCCCTAATGATTTAAGCGCTACTCCCAATAGCCAAGCAGCACTGTTTGCCGAGTCCGATTATGGCTATTATGATAACGTCGACTATGCCGAATTATCAGGTAACGTCATCATTGACCAAGGCACCCAGCATATTGAAGCAGAGAAAATTCTCTTAGATTTAAGCACTGGCGTAGCTAGCGCAGAGGGTAAAGTACTGTTTACTGACCAAGCCACTGGCAAAGGCAAGACCCCAAATAATGATCAAGCGTCCATTACCGAAAAAGCCTCGCAAGGCGGTCTAATTGGGGTAGCGGATAGCCTGGCTTATAGTACTGAAACGGGTCAGTCGACTGCCTATAACGTGGCCTTTGCCAGTGTGCCATTGCAAGCGCATGGCTACGCCAAACGCCTTAATCGTCCTAATGACAGTCAAGTTGAGCTTGATCAGGTAATGTTTAGCACCTGTCCACCCACCGATCGCAAGTGGCAACTTGAGGCTTCAAGTATTGATTTAGACACTGATAGTGGCCGTGGTAAGGCTTATAATACTACCTTCCGTATCGCTGATATTCCCATACTGTATTTGCCTTATTTTAACTTCCCGATAGACAGTCGACGCAGTAGCGGATTTTTGTTACCTAGCGCTAGCATTGGTAGTGAAAGTGGTCTTGAGATCGATGTTCCTTATTATTTGAATATAGCGCCCAACTACGATGCTACAATCAACACGCATGTTTATACCAGTCGCAACCCAATGCTTTCAGGCGAGTTTCGCTATTTAACAGAACAATACGGTAAAGGCATTGTTAGTGGCTCATATTTACCCAACGACAAGGAGTTTGATGGCGAAGACCGCAGCAGCCTTTTTTATGATTACTCATGGGCATCAAAAAGCATTCCGCGCCTAAGCGCTGACGCCAAATACAGCTATGTATCAGACTCCGACTATCTCAATGACTTTGACACGCTAGGTCTGTCAGACAACACCTTAAATCTGCCACGGCGCGCCCGTCTCAACTACTATAATGATTATGTCGATGGGGAGCTAAAAGTTGAAACGTTCCAGACCCTTGATGCCTTTAATAGCATCGGTCAGCCGTTACAAGATAAGGATAAGCCCTACTCGCGTTTGCCACAATTAGAGTTGAACTACCGCCTACCCTGGTTGAAAAGCATAGACATTACCGGTACCAGTGATTCTGCTTATTTTAAAAAGTCTATCGATGATGGCTCAGAAGCTGAAAAAAGTGGCGCACGCCTTTATAACAAAATCAGCGCCGCTTACCCAGTGGAAAAAGCCTGGGGTTATGTAAAACCTCAGCTTAGCCTACAACACTTATATACCTCATTTGACCAAGACAGCTTGGCAGCTCTTTCGCTAAGTGAAGAAGACGGCAGTCGATCAGTATTTGTACCGCAAGCCAGCATCGATGCAGGACTGAATCTATACCAATCTGGTTCACCATTCGGAGCATTCGACGATACTATGGGTGGCTATCAGCTACTCAGCCCACGCCTCAAATATATTTACTCACCATTTGAAGATCAAAAGGGTATTCCTAACTTTAACTCCCGTATTGCCTCTATTAACTACGAGCAGCTATTCTCAGACAGTTGGTTTTTAGGGCATGACCGCTTGCAAGACTTGCACTCGCTTACCCCTGGTATTAACTATCGTTACATCGACGCAACGGGTGTGACACGTTTTGATGGTAGCATTGCGGAGCAGTTCTATCTTGGTGAGAGTCGCGTTACTCTAGAAGGCCAAACCCCAGTATTTAACACCTCATCCTCTGGGATGGTATGGGATGTCAGTACCCAACCTTATAACAATGTATGGGTCGATGTCAGTGGCGCGCTTACTAACAGCTACGATTTAAATTTCATCACTACTGAACTGCGTTACCAGCCAACAGACAACAGCTTATTTAACGTTGGATTTGTTAAACGTCAACGCGATGACAATACCAATCAACTTGCGTTATCGGCATTTACCGCATCAGCTGTTTTCCCTGTAAATAATAACTGGCGGGTACTCGCACAAGGTCAATATGATTATCAAAATAATAGAATGCTCGACTCCCTAGTCGGTATTGATTATGAAGATTGCTGCTTCGGTTTTGCGGTTTATGGCCGCCGTTACTTCAATGACTTAAATGTTAAAGACAAGCCTACTCAAGCCATTATGGCAGAGATTAGACTCAATGGTCTGGGCAGTGGTAGTAGCCGATTGACACGCTTACTCTCTGATAAAGTGCTTGGCTTTGAGCCAGTTCAAACTGCATGGAAAGACTAGTAAAGTATTTATAGATAGGATTATAAAGCCAGCTATTTGTTAGGTGTAAACCATCCAATAACATAAGCTGGCAAAGCAAGTTAGCTCGAACTATTACTCGTTTAGCTGTTTACGTGGCACTATTTGTTGTAATACCATTGCGGACACAACTATCTAGTATATGATCATTAAAATATAGTGGATATGGTTGACCAACTACCATCCAATGCAATGTCATTGATGAGGAACCTCATGAGATTTTTTTCTTTACGTCAAACCAGCCGTGCTGTACTGTTTTCTATGGGTATGGGCGCAGGCCTTGTACTTAGCTTCAGTACTCAAGCAGCGACAGTCAAACCTGCAAACGTGTCGGCCAATACGGCTACCGACCAAGTTAGCAGTACTCGTCTAACCCCTGCTAATAGTACAGATGGCATCATTGCACTAGTCAATGATAATGCCATTCTCAAAAGCGATTTGATCGATGCCGTTAATCAAACTCAAGCCCGTGCGCAGGCGGCTGGCGAGCCTATTGCTAATTCAGCGCAGCTACAGTCTGAAGTATTGAATGCGCTGATTTTACGTGAGCTACAGCTGTCATTGGTTAATCGTGTCGGACTCAAGCCTGACGAAGCTGCTATCAATCAGCGCCTGGCTCAAATTGCTCAGTCTGAAGGTCTTGATAGTATTGCCGCCTTACAACAGCGCCTAGATGCGAGCCAAGTCGGTAGGTATGCCAGCCTGCGCGCGCAGTTAATTGAAGATGCGGCCATTCAATCTTTGCAACAACGCCAGATTACCAATCGTGTGCGCATTAGCGAACAAGATATTGATGCGTTTTTGGCCTCTCCTGAAGCCAAACGCTTAAACCAAAGCGAGTACCAGACCATTCATGTGCGAGTGCCTTATATAGATGATTATAGCCGTCTATCACCCGCCCAACGCGATGAAGCACTCAAAGTCGCCCTAACACTACGTACTCGCTTGCAAGTACCGAATGTGGATGTCGCTGAGGCGGTAGCCGCTGCTCAGGGTAATTACCCGATTCCGTTGCAAGGTGGTGATATGGGTTTTAATAAAGCCGCCGCCCTACCTACCGAGTTATCAAGCGAAATTACCAAGCTAGAAGTGGGCGCTGTCAGTGCACCGTTAGTAACGCCTGAAGGCATCGATATTATTAAACTGGCTAATAAAAAGTCTAGCGATACCATGCTTATACCGCAGTGGAACACTCGCCATATTTTGATCAAGGTTGATGAGTTGCAAACTGACGCCTTGGCGGAGCAAAAGATCAATGACTTGTATGATCAGCTACGTAAGGGAGCAGATTTTGCCGGTCTAGCAGCCACTTATTCAGACGATCCGGGCTCTGCTGGACGCGGTGGTGATCTTGACTGGGTCAGCGAAGATGATATGATCGGTCCCTTTGAAGCAGTAATGAAAGCCACCACAGTCGGTGACTATTCTGCGCCATTTAAAACTCAGTTTGGTTGGCACATCCTTAAACTAGAAGGCGAGCGTCAGTTTGATGTGAGCGATCAGTATCGCCGTAATATGGCGCGCCAAGCGCTATATCAACGCTTGGCACCACAGGCCAAAGAAGATTGGTTACAAGAGCTGCGTACTAGCGCTTATATTCAAGTGCTGGCGTCGTAAGTTACATAGCTATCGCTGCGTTAACCTAGTTTGATAGCAATGAGTTGATAAGGGCATATGTGAACGCGTATGCCCTTTTTATGGGGTAAAAAATGAGTCAGAATTGCAGCTGATTTATTTGAGTGCCTTAACTGAGTCTGACAATATTGCTATAGTTAAAATACCTTAAAAACGCGACAGTACTGCTGGTATAAGCTTTTTGCAGCCTCTGTCTGCCTAGGCACAGCAAGCAAGAAAAACGTATGCCAGCAGTAGGTTATGTATCGATATTACTTTTCATTGACTATATTCTCTAGAGCCACACAAAAATTATTAATGATCAAGCTATGTACCAAAATGTGTACCAAAATATGTACCAAATATTATGACTCATGACCTCAGACCTTTAAAATCAGCAATTTACACACAAAGAAAAGCCCCGAACCTAGGGCAATGGGCTCGGGGCTTTAGCGTTTCATATTGTTATTATTATCTTGTCTTCCATGGCGACTTATCCTAAGTCATAAACAGTAACCTATAAGACAGTGGGCTGACCTGTGCTTGTATTGCTACTGCCTCAACACTGCATCCTTGCCTATCCTTGTGTTGATGAGGGTATTGTATGGCAATCGCTGTGGCGCTACTAGACGCTAAAGACTCTATTTTATGTACGCATTTGCTTACAGACACTACCTTATCACCTATATTGACCACTTTTACTAAAACTACTGATTTTCCGCACGATCTTTTGAGACTTTAGATCCTTCTTTTTTACCTTCTTTAATTTTATTTTCGGTCTCTTCGATATCTTCAGCTTGTGCCGTCGGGGCGTTTTCTTGCTGTTTGCTGGTTTGTTCTGGCTCATATTGTAAGGTAGTCAATACCGGAAAATGATCAGAACCAACAGAGGGTAAGCGTTCAATAGCAACTACCGTAAAGCAAGCACTATGAAAGATATGGTCTAACGCCCAGCGTAGCAACGGGTAATTGACATGAAAAGTATTGACAAAATACCGACCAATACGTGGATCTAACAAGCCTGAAATACGTTGAAAGCGACGGGTGGTCTTTGACCAAGCCACATCGTTAAGATCTCCGGCTAATATCGCAGTCTGACTTTGCTCTTTAATGTGACGTCCAACCATCAGCAGTTCAGCATCACGCGTGGTAGATTTATCCGCTTCTGTTGGACTTGGGGGCATCGGGTGTAGACAATATAGCCAAATGATACGGCCACTTTGCAGCCGTAACTGAGTATGGATAGAGGGGATATCATCAATAATTAAGTACTTGACTTCCGGATCTATCAACTCAAGTTTAGAGTACAGATGCATACCATATAGATTGTCTAGCGGTACTTTGACCGTATAGGGGTAATCGGGCTCAATTTGGGTAAGCGCATCCTGCCATTTCTGGTCACTCTCGAGGGTAATTAATATGTCAGGTTGTTTTTGTTCGACCAGATCAACCAAGTCTTGCATTTTATTATTAGGGGTAAGGACATTAGAGACCATAATTTTGAGGTGATTTGCCTCCCCTTTTGGTTTTTTTTTGGCGTGCTGTACTTCCTTTTTCCATAGCTTGGTGTAAGGCAATACCATTCTGAGCTGAAAGGCCAATGCCATGCTTAAGATAATAAATAACGCCCACTGCCCAAGCTGCCACTGCGACCAAAATAGCAGCATTGCGAACCACGCAATAATACCAAGCACCAAGAGTTGGATACGCGGAAAATCAACGCTACGTACCCACCAGTTATCCAATGGTAGCCAGCCCCAAATTGTTATAAAGGCAATCAGCCCTGCCAGCAGCTGTACGCCATAATATAGTAGGGAAGAATCCATAAAATCTATAAACCTATTGTCAAGTTAATTACCGAATCTATAGCCAATCGTAAGCATTACAATCAAAACTATAATAACTCTATTTTAGCAGCTGATGCTTACTTTAGCATTTCACGCGCCAATCACCTACTGCTAGCCCTTGATTAGTATGAGCTGTCATCAAAACATTACAATAACCACCTAGGTAGTCCAATCCTTCAACAACCATTTTAACCAGATCAAAACCCTTGTGGTTTGATAACCTAAAGTTATGGTAAACATAGTTAATATTGATTAAAAACGGGCTAAAATTATTCAAAACGCCTTGCTTTTTATGGTTATTCACGGCATTGTCATTGGTTGGTAAAGCAATAAACAACTGTAAATAGGATAACGTTTCATGAGTAATTTGACAGTAGGCTTGGTAGGCTGGCGCGGGATGGTAGGATCGGTACTGATACAACGTATGCGTGAAGAAAATGACTTTGACAAAATGACACCGGTGTTTTTTTCGACCAGCAATACAGGTGGCGATGCCCCAAGTTTTGATGGCATTAACGCAAGCCAACTAAAAGATGCTCATGATATTAAGGCACTAGCCGCTTGTGATGTGGTTATCACTTGTCAAGGTGGCGATTATACCCAAAAAGTACATCAACCATTAAGAGCCAGTGGCTGGCATGGCTATTGGATTGATGCGGCGAGCACGCTACGGATGGAAGAGGATAGTATTATCATTCTTGATCCTGTCAATCGTAAGGTTATCGATAGCGCGCTTGCTAATGGCAAAAAAGACTTTATCGGTGGTAACTGTACGGTATCACTTATGCTGATGGCAATTGGTGAGCTGTTTAACAGAGGCTGGGTAGAATGGGTCAGTGCCATGACTTATCAAGCGGCAAGCGGCTCAGGTGCGAATAATATGCGCGAGCTAATTAATGGTATGGGCATACTACACGATGCTGTAAAAGATGAACTGGCTGATCCTGCCAGCGCGATACTAGAAATTGATAAAAAAATTGCGCAAACTCAACGTTCAGCTGATTTTCCTAAGCAATATTTTGGTGTGCCATTAGCAGGTAGCTTAATTCCATATATCGACTCACAACTAGAAAACAAACAATCACGCGAAGAATGGAAAGGTGGTGTTGAAACCAATAAAATTCTTGGTAATAACCAAGAAAATAACATCGCCATTGATGGGATGTGCGTACGTGTTGGTGCCATGCGCTGTCATGCCCAAGGCTTAACTATTAAGCTGAAGCAAGATATCCCATTAGAAGAAATCGAAGCGGCGCTAAAAAACAGCAGTAACCAGTGGTTAGATGTGGTCGAAGATGACAAAGAAGCGACTATGAACCGTTTAACGCCAGTAGCCGTTACCGGCACGTTAACCGTTGCTATTGGCCGGCTACGCAAGCTTAATATGGGCGGTGAATACTTAGGTGCATTTACGGTTGGTGATCAGCTGTTATGGGGCGCCGCTGAACCCTTACGCCGGATGCTAAACATCATTCGCGAGCAAAACAGCTAGGCCATTTTATTCTTGAGAACATTTCTGTTTTAAAGACCAATAAAAAAGACAGCATTTGCTGTCTTTTTTATTGATCATATAAGTGAGTAAGAACAATCACTTTTTCTGATAGGCAATCATAATCTCATTACGACGCATGAATGGTAGAGTCCACGGTGGATTGTAACGTGCCAGCTCGGGTGTGCCTGTAATCGTTAAGTCTTGCTTTTGTACCCATGACTGCAATTTTTTGGTTTTGTCTGCGACTTTTTTAGCACCTGCTAATCCTGAGAACTTAATTACTGCATAAGTTTTTACCGGCAACTCAGTAATCGTAATATCTGGGTTATTTGGCTTGGGCAGCGTTTGCATGGTGTAGTTACTAGGCATGATAAATTGTACTCGCCACTGGTCATTACCCTGCTGTGCTTTTTGCGTCATTACTGGTGCCGTCATAGCAATTTTTTGCGAGTTACCCTTGTCATCGCCACTTTTATCGGTAGTCTTCTGTTGCGGTTGCATCATCACCGGAGCAGTCATGCTAATTTTACTGCTGTTGCCATTTTCAGCCGTATTGTTACCAAAAATGTAGCCCGCTAGCGTTTTAAACCCTTGACGACTGGCAGCATCTTGATCGCCTGTGACCCAAGTTTGTGCGACGATTTGTGCATCGTAACGGCGCAGTTCAAAGTCTTCGCTTTGGGTCAAAATTGTATAACTGGGTTCTTCAGTGGCCATAGCAACTCCTGGTATCCATAATAAACTACTGATTAACATGGGCAGCACAATCTTCATAATTTGTCTCCGCAGACGAATAACGATGTTATTGTCAGGTTGATCTAAATTCGGGTTGATCTTAATAACGTTTTGTCTAATGCAGTCCTTTAATAAGGCTGTCCATTAAAATAATGACTTATTAATCTACTTCACACTTTATCAGGCATTAGGCACTACTGTCTGTGCTTTTTCAGTATAAATTAAAGCATAGTGTTTGCTATAGCTAGTTCAAAATAAAATAGCTACATTTGTATCAACGTGCTACTGGTATAAATTTTTCTTGCTCGCTGTTCGCACGCGTGACAGAGGCTGCGAAAAAGCCATAACAGCAGCCCTGTGTCGTTTTTAAATTGGATTGACTATATGAGTACGGTTGATCCGCTGCCTTTGAATTTAAATGCAATACGAGATACACACTCAACATAGTCAGCAGACTTTAAACATCCGCACCCAAAAAATACCTAGCAATGCTATAATTAGCGCCATTTTCATAGCTTAGATAGTGACTATCATATGCAATTTACTCTACATAGAACAGCCAGCGGTGAAACGCGAGCACGCCGCGGCACGGTTCACCTTAATCATGGTGAGGTACAAACCCCTGCCTTTATGCCCGTTGGTACTTACGGCACGGTCAAAGGCATGCTACCCCGAGATATCGAAGCTATCGGTGCTGACATTATTTTGGGTAATACCTTTCATTTATGGTTGCGTCCGGGTACCGATATTATTGATAAGTTTGGCGGTCTGCACAAATTCATGCATTGGGATAAACCAATCTTGACGGATTCAGGCGGATTTCAGGTATTTAGTTTAGGTGCCATGCGTAAAATTACTGAAGAGGGCGTACATTTCAAATCACCCATTGATGGCGCTAAGGTGTTCTTGTCACCTGAAAAATCCATGCAAATTCAGTACAGCCTGAATTCTGATATCGTGATGCAGTTTGATGAGTGTACGCCCTACCCAGCCACTCATGATGAGGCAAAGACATCTTTAGAGCTATCACTACGTTGGGGGCAGCGTTGCCTGGATGAACATCAAAATCTTGGCAGTACCAATGCCTTATTTGGCATTATCCAAGGCGGTATGTATGAAGACCTGCGTCGACAGTCACTTGAAGGTTTACTCAATATTGGCTTTGATGGCTATGCGATAGGTGGCCTATCAGTTGGTGAGCCTAAAGATGAGATGATGGAAGTCTTAGACTATATCCCAGATGCCATGCCTGCAGATAAGCCACGCTACCTGATGGGGGTCGGTAAGCCTGAAGATATTGTTGAAGCTGTTCGCCGCGGGGTAGACATGTTCGACTGTGTTATGCCGACTCGTAACGCTCGTAATGGTCATTACTTTGTCACTGGTAATGCGGATAACGTGGGTATAGTACGTATTCGTAATAGCCAATATCGTAATGATGAAGGTTCGTTAGATCCTGAATGCGATTGCTATACCTGTCAAAATTTTAGCCGTGCTTACTTGTATCATCTTAATAAATGTAAAGAGATGCTGGCTGCACAGTTAGGAACCATTCATAATTTGCGCTACTACCAGCGTTTAATGATAGGTATCAGAGATGCTATTGAGCAAGATTGCTTCGATCAGTTCGTCACTGAGTTTTATACTAAACGTGGACAAGAAGTTCCCGAGTTAACGTTGCGCTAATCGCTTTTTATTGCTAATTTTACTAAATATAGATATGAAAAAAGGGCTTAAGATATATCTTAAGCCCTTTTTTATTCCACATATCTATTGAAGTTAATCAATGAGGTTAGCAGTTTTAACCAATTAAGGTCGCGACAAAAACCACGATCACAGCGATTGGCGCTACAAACTTAGCGACAACCTGCCATACCTTCCAAGCACCATTAGACAAGCCAAGCTCTTGCTGGATACTATTTTGATCCATTTTCCAAGCAAAGAAGATGATTCCTGCAAGACCAGTCAATGGCAACAAGAATTTGCTGGTAAGTTTATCTAGAGCGTCAAATATACCGTTGCCCATGATCGTAAAGTCAGCCCATAGGTTGAACGACAATAGTGCGGCAATACCTAATAACCAAATTACCGTACTAGCAGCAATAGTCGACATGGTACGACCCATCGATGTGCGCTCTTCTAAAAACTCTACTGTAGGCTCAAGTAATGATATCGATGAAGTTACTGCAGCAAAAGTAATTAACAAGAAGAATAAAGTACCAATAATAACGCCGCCTGCCATGCTACCAAAGGCAATCGGCAAGCTGACAAAGATAAGCCCAGGACCTGAAGCAGGATCGAGACCATTGCTAAAGATAATCGGGAAAATAGCTAGGCCAGCAGCTAAAGCAATGACTGTATCTAAAATCACAACTGTTCGTGCTGTTTTGAGTAAGTTTACTTCACGGCCTAAATATGAACCGTAAGCAACCATGATACCCATACCAATAGAGAGCGTGAAGAAGGCATGACCTAACGCCGCCAACATAACATCACCTGTTAATTTGCTCAGATCAGGAGCAAACAAATAATTAACTGCCTCACCAAAACCACCATTTACTACGTTATAACCAACGATAATAAATAGAATAATACCTAATAATGGCATTAAAATCTTAGCAGTAGTCTCAATTCCGCGAGTCACACCAATGCCCACAATTAATGCGGTAACGATCATAAATATAGTATGCCAGATAGTCAACGTACCAGCTGATGCTAGCATAGCATCAAAGGTAGCGGCGACGGCATCGCTATCTTGTCCTGCAAAGCTACCGGTGCCTACTTTAGTAATATAGTTGAGCGCCCAACCACCGATGACACTGTAGAAGGATAGGATTAAAAAACCACCTAGAATACCAGTGGCACCAATAATACCCCAACTGCGCGATTTGCCTTCTTTTACCGCCACATCCGTAAAGCTATTGATAGGATTTTTCTGTCCACGGCGACCGATCAACCACTCGGCAACCAGTACGGGAAAACCAACCAATGCGATACAAAATAGGTAGGCGATAACAAAGGCTGAACCACCACTCTCCCCAACCATGTAGGGGAATTTCCAAATATTTCCTAAGCCAACTGCTGATCCCACTGCCGCGAGTACAAAGCCAAAGCTCGAGCTCCACTGCGCATGATCTTGTTTGTTAATAGCCATTTTGCCGTCCTTGTACTTTTTTTAATATTGTCTGTAGTCAGAGATTGTTATCTTAAATAGTACTTAACCGCTGAAGCTATTTAACACTGTACAATGTGACATGCTTAGCAACATTAAGAAAGAATTGTTTACAATTTTATAGATAATCAGTTTCTGCTAAGCGCTTTAAAAAGTCAAGTGTTCATAAACACAAAAAGCCATAACAAATAGTTATGGCTTAATGAGAAACGTATGTTTTTATATGTTAAGAGTAAAGAGGGTAAGTTTTAGCGGACAACACCACGTTTACTCTGCTGTAAAGAGTCAATTAATAGCTGAATTTTAGGTTCTTTCGGTAACAGTTCTTCTTGTAGTACCGTAAGTGCTTGTACCGTCGTTAAGCCAGATCTAAAAATAATACGATAAGCTTGGCGTAAAGTATCAATAGTTTGTTGCGACCATTCTTTACGACGCATCCCTTCTATATTAAGGCCATGCACGTGCGCTGGGTTACCCGATACCATAGTAAAAGCCGCGACATCTTTTAAGATTAAACTGGCTCCTCCTACCAAGCTATAATCATCAATCTTACAGAACTGATGGATGCCCGAGTTGCCACCAATAATCGTGTGATCACCGATAGTAACATGCCCTGCAATACCGACATTGTTGGCCAATACATTGTGATCACCAATTAGGCAATCGTGAGCAATGTGAGTGTTTACCATCAGCAGATTATGACTACCAATCTTAGTCAAGCCCCTGTCCTGTGATGTCCCACGATGCAGACTACAAGCCTCGCGAATATTATTGTAATCGCCTATTTCCAGCCAAGTTCGCTCGCCGGCATATTTTAAATCCTGTGAGTCTTCGCCGATACTGGCGAACTGATAAAATTGATTGTGCTTACCAATACGAGTGAGCTTTGTCACTACTACATGCCGATGCAAAATCGTATGCGCACCGATCGTCACCTCATCACCGACAATACAGTAGGGTCCAATGATTGCAGTTTCATCGATCTTAGCGGATGGTGAGATGAGTGCTGTGTGATGGATCTGACTCATAATTCGGGCCTTTGTATCATGTAATGCGAGTAAATGGTAAAACAAAATACCTGTGATTAAAAATACCTACGATTAAGCGGTCTGACGACTACTGCTGACAGTAATATTAACCTTTTATGTAAAATTGTGATGAGTTCTGAACTTTAGCACAATTTATGATAATAAAGGCAATGCTATGCATTATCGATGATCAGACTTTGGTTGTTCTTGACGAGCAATCATTACTTGCGCGCTGGCGGCAAGCTCATCTTCGACGTGTACCGTACAATCAAACTTATAAATACCACGCTTTTGCATCACAGTTTTTGCGCGGATTATCAGTTGATCGCCAGGAATGACCCGTCGTCTGAAGCGAACTTTATCCACACCTGCAAATAAATATAAATAGCCGTCTTCTGCGGTCAGTCCAGCACTAATGAAACCCAGCACCCCTGAGACTTGAGCCATAGACTCTACCATTAGCACCCCAGGCATAATAGGCTCACCAGGGAAATGCCCATTGAAAAACTCTTCATTGATAGTAACGTTCTTAATACCAGTGATGCATTCGCCAGGCTTGCAAGCTGTAATCTTGTCTACCAGCATGAATGGATAGCGATGCGGTAGATAATGTTTAAGCGTATGGTAGGTTAACGGTAACGTCAAACCTTGTTCAGATAAGGTTTTGATGTCTGCATCATTTAAAGTATCGAGATCGGTGCTGCTCATAACGGAGCTTCCTTGCTATTTTTATAGACTATTGATTTATAGGCTATTAGTTTATAGGCTACTATCGCTTGCTTTTGATAATAATATGCTACATTGCTAATAGCATAACTTTATGTTGTGCGTTTTTTATTCAGGGGCAATAAGGCTATTCCTGACAGAACTAGTTATGGCCCAATTGGCGGAAACGTACTGCTGCTCGGCGCCAATTGGCTGTTGGCATCGCGGTTGTTCCTGAAGAGTATGAACCAGCAACTTTTATCGACTTAGTCACCATGGTCATACCGGACAAAGTCACATCGTCTGTGATCTTAATATGACCCGTGATTCCAACAGCACCACCAATAATACAACGCTTGCCAATAGTTGTACTGCCAGCGATACCAGTGTTAGCCGCGATAGCCGTACCATCACCGATATGGACGTTATGTCCTACCTGTACTAAGTTGTCGATAATAACATGATTGCCTATCACGGTATCCTCAATCGCACCGCGATCAACACAGGTATTACTACCGATTCGTACATGGTCACCAATGATCACCCGACCAAGCTGAGCAATACGCTCCCAACCACTAACACTAGGATTTCGCGTTGGCGCAAAGCCAAAGCCTTCAGCTCCTATACTCACTCCAGCATGCAACCGAACATGATTACCGATAATGCAATCATGTCCTACCACTGCTTGTGATTTAAAGACACAGTCAGCACCGATATTGGTATGCGCCTCAATCACCACATGCGAAGCCAAAAAGCTACGGTCACCAATGTGTACCTGTTCACCAATCACACAAAAAGGCCCGATACTAACCTGTTCGCCAATGACTGCACTATCGGCAATCACTGCTGTAGGATGAATACCGCTGACGGACGAATGACGGGCAAACATCTGACTACCACTAGCATAAGCCAGATAGGGCATTGCAACTACTAATGCCAAAGACCCCTCTGGTACTTGCTCATAATATTGCTCAGTAACCAACACCGCTCCTGCCCGACTACTAGCAAGACTGGCTATATAGTGAGGGTCAGCCAAAAAAGTTAGCTGCGTATGCTCGGCATCAGTCAAGCTACCGACGCTGTTTAGGCTCAAGCACAACTGGGCAGCGCTGAGCCCAGTTTTATTCAATACTGGCTGACGCTGCTCAATTTGGGATATAAGTTGCTCAATCGTTATCATAGTTAACGCTAATATGATTAATACAAGTAAGACCAGCACTAAGCTCAGACATCAGCTTAGCGACCTATTAAAATAAAAAAATTGAAATAATACAGTCGAACTAACAACAAGTCCAGATTATAATTTAGAACGTGCTACCAATTTGGAACTGAACTTTCTCAGTCTCATCGCCTTCTTTATCACCAATAGGCACAGCATAGCTGAGCGAAATCGGTCCAATAGGTGTAAACCAAGTGAGACCGACACCAGCACTAAAGCGTAGTTTATTATCTTGAGTGAGCAACGGTACACCAGTATCGTCACCACTTACTGGATCAATAAAAGTGCGATCTTCTCTGTCAGTGGTATCAAATACTTGTCCGCCTTCAGCGAACAGCACTGGACGCACTTGATCAGCCCAGTCGCCTTTAAATGGCATGGGTAAAATCAATTCCGTACCAAAACTAACTAGGGCATTACCACCAACCTCTTCGTCACGGAGACGGTCGGTACCCGTAATGGCATCATTATAGCTTTTCGATCTAGGACCAAGGGTCGAGGCTTCATAGCCCCGTACAGAACCATAACCACCCGCGTAGAAATTCTCATAGAAGGGCAAGTCGTTACCATAACCAATTTTGGTGTAGCCGCGTGCTACCAAATCTTTAAACAATGGCTGATACACGTTACCACGGTAAATTAGTTTTTGATAACTCGCATCACCAAACGCCAGAGTCGCATCTACGTTGTGACTCATACCTTTGGTCGGAAATACCGGACGATCTAAGGTACTATAGTCCCAACCTAATAGCAGGTTATAAGTCATATAATCGTTTTTAAAACCGGTACGTCCTTCAAACTCATCAGTAAATTTTTCGAACGAACCGCCGTCATCAACAATCTGCTGCACGTTAGAGACACCCAATCGACTACCACCGCGTATTGACGTGTTATCAATATTTATACCCGCACTGACTCGCGTGGTCTCATCGACCGGATAGCCATAGTTTAACGTGCCGCCATAAGAGTCGGTAACGAAGTTACTAACGTTTCTATCATCGAACTTGGTTTCACGATAATAGGCGCTAACGCCTTGTGACACACCATTTTCAGTGAAGTAGGGATCGGTATAGCCAAGGCTATAGGAGTCGCGGGTTTCTGAACGTGACAAGGCCGCTTGGACTCGATTACCGGTACCCATAAAGTTATTTTGGGTCAGTTCTAACTGGAAGGTGACACCGCCACTTTGGGAGAAACCAGCAGCAATCGTTGAACTACCAGAAGGCTGTTCTTCAACGGTATAGTTGACATCGATTTGATCAGGCTGGTTGGGTACAGGCTTGACGTCAACGCTAACAGTTTTGAAAAAGCCGGTACGGAGTAGACGCGTGCGTGACAGCTGGATTTTTTCGTTAGAAGAAAGCGCACCTTCTAATTGACGCATTTCACGGCGTAGCACTTCATCTTGCGTCCCTAAATTACCACTAAAATTGATACGGCGAACATAAATAGGACGCGCAGGGTCTATAAAGTAGTCTATATCGACCACTTTAGTCTCATCATTAATGCGTGGCACAGGACGAATCTGAGCTAGATAGTAGCCTTCATTGCCATAACGGCTTTTGAGCGCCGCGGACGTCGCATCAAGCTTGGTTTGTGAGTACTTGTCATTGGGTGCAAAGGTAACGAGCTCTTGTAGCTCATCAGTATCAAATGTTGGCTGACCTAAGAAATTAACATCGCCAAATTGATACTGCTCGCCTTCATTTAGGCTAATTTCGATAAATACACTGCGCTTATCTTCACTGATATTAAGCACGGCGTTATCAACGTCAAAACGCACATAGCCATCGTTTTGGTACAGCGCTTTTAAGTTCTCTAGACTCGCGGCCAGTTTTTCTTTGGCATAACGATCAGACTTAGATAGCAGGCGGGTCCATGAGGATTCTTTTACCGCAAACACGTCCTTAATCTCAGAGTCGCTAAAGTGCTGGTTGCCAATGATATTAATATCAACGACTTTAGCAGGCTTACCTTCGACAAAACGCACGTCTAATTTGACCCGGTTACCATCAAGCACAGTCTGGTCGACTTCAATATCGCTATTGTAGTAACCTTGGCTGATATATTGCTGTTGTAGCTCATTAGCCACGCCTAGTAAGGTCGACTGCTTGAGCACTTCACCTACCGATAGACCGGCATTTTTGAGACCTTCTGTCAGCCCCTCTTTAGGGATAAGTTTATTGCCTTCAAAATTTACTTCGCTAATAATTGGGCGCTCAGTAACTTCAAAGCGCAGTTGGCTGCCTGCCACTCGACTTTGGATATTAGCAAAATTATCAGTGGCATACAGCGCTTTAATACTTGCTGCCAGACTGCTATCAGTAACCGTGTCACCGACCGAAATAGGCAAGACCGGATAGAGACTATCGGGAGTTAGACGTTGCAGACCAGTAAAAGCAATATCGGTTACCACAAATTCTGCGGCCTGTGCCGAAACACTCATCATTGCTACAACTAACGGCAACCCAGCCGCGCTCATAAATAAAGGCGTACGCATAAACACTATCCGTCAATAAAAAACTTGCTTAAGTTAAGTTAAAAAGCACTGTTTGTCTAGCCCAATTAATGCGGAGTCTGTAACTCAATCATGGGTGACTCAGAACACTCTATATAAAACCCATCATAAAATAAACTAAAAATTACTACTGGTACACCACTGGCGCCATAGGAACGGCACAATATAAGACTAACAATCAAAACCCTATCCCCACGTAGCCATTAGTGTATCGCGCCTTTCCCTATGAGTCATGTCGCACTCAATTAAAATAGCCTACTAATATCATTACCAATCGCTAACACCATGAAACCTACCAGCAAGAGTAAACCAATATTCAACCCAGCGATTTGTACCCCTTCAGAAAGTGGCTTACCACGAATGAGCTCAATCACGTAATATACAATATGACCACCATCCAACACCGGAATAGGCAGCAGATTCAGCACCGCAAGGCTCAGGCTGATTAAGCCGGCGGTAGATAGCACCATCTCCCAACTAATATCAAAACTTTGTTTAGCGACTTTTGCAATGGTAATGGGACCAGATAGATTATCAAGACCAATCGTACCTGAAAGCATTTTCCCCATTGAGCTTAAAGTCATCACAGCAAGCTGTTCAGTCTTCTCAAACGATTTAACCAGTGATTCACCAGGGCCATAAACTACCGTCGTTTTATAGGCATCAGGGATGATGATTTCGGATTGTGCAACCATAGCACCAATTTGTCCATAATCGTTACCCAAATTGTCTTTTTTACCTTGCGGCATTATTTGTAATTGTACTGACTTATCATTACGCAGTACGGTGAAGTTCAGTAAGGTCTCAGGGTTGTCGCGAATGAGTCGAGTGGCACTAATCCAATCGGTTACTGCAATACCATTAATAGCAGAGATTTGATCGCCAACTTGTAGACCTTGAAGACTGGCGGCACCATCAGCCGTCAGTTCACCAATCACTGGTGCAATCTGCGGCTGCCATGGTAACATTCCAAAGCTACTTAAAGCATCCTTACCTTGCGCATCACCTTGCATAAAGCGATTGACTGGTGCTTGGTAA
Organism: Psychrobacter sp. PL15; assembly: GCF_035984995.1. Classification (NCBI taxonomy): domain Bacteria; kingdom Pseudomonadati; phylum Pseudomonadota; class Gammaproteobacteria; order Moraxellales; family Moraxellaceae; genus Psychrobacter; species Psychrobacter sp. PL15. Next base: position 37,274 of record NZ_JAXCIB010000005.1, on the reverse strand, counting down.
GTCTTTAGATTCTCAGCAGAACCTGTAAGCGATTGCAGAGTAATGCTGACGTTGTCGGTCTCACCCATACGTCCTGCTAGACGGTAATTAATCCCTTCCCATGTCTGTACTTCGTGACCATCAATAGCGACAATCTTATCACCAGCCGGAAGTTGGGCTATTGCCGCTGGCGTATCGGGCAATATACTGCCAATCTTGGTCGCTAGCTGCTCAGACGGGGTCATAAACAATACCCAGAATAGCGCAATAGCGATAATAAAGTTCATGATAGGACCAGCAGCAACAATAGCGATTTTCTTCAGTGGATGCTGGCGATTAAAAGCCAAATGCTGTTCGTGCTCTGCTACTTCACCTTCGCGTTCATCCAGCATCTTGACGTAACCGCCGAGCGGTAGCATCGAAATACGATAGTCAATACCGCTACGCTTACTGGTCCAGCCAGTAAGCTTGGGGCCAAAACCGATCGAGTATGTCAGTACCTTTACGCCGCACAGGCGTGCCACGATATAATGACCCCACTCATGCAAAGCAATCAGAGGACCTAGGACAAAAATTGCCGCCAATAGCGTTAATAAAAACGTCATCACTACCCCTCATTACTGTTTTAATCAACATTTTTGATATTTGATATTTGATAGACGTATTTTACAGGAGATTATGCTATAAAAGCTTGTTTTATCTAGACCTACTGAGGCAATATTTTTTAGACAATATTTGCAATGATAGCATTGGTATAACGCCGTGCTGACGCATCAAGCGCTAATATGTCTTCAATGTCTGCATCAGCACCTAACAGAGGTGCCTGTGATTGACTCAGCGCTTGCTCATTAATATCTGCAATGTCAGTCAGGCGTACTTGACCGGCTAAAAATGCCGCGACTGCCATTTCATTAGCAGCATTGAGCACAATAGTTGCCTGCGCCCCCGCTTGCATCGCTTGACGTGCCAATTTCAGACAGGCAAATTTTTGTAGATCTGGCTTAATAAAGGTTAAATTACTCAGCGCATATAGGTCTAACGGCTGCGAGCCACTATTAATACGTGCAGGATAGCTTAACGCATGCGCGATTGGGGTCTTCATATCTGGACTGCCAAGCTGAGCTAAAAAACTGCCATCGCTATATTCTACCATTGAGTGAATAATACTTTGTGGGTGAATAACCACATTTATCTTATCTTCTGGCAAATCAAATAAGTGACAAGCTTCTATCAGCTCTAAACCTTTATTCATCATGGTCGCAGAATCAACAGATATCTTTTGTCCCATTGACCAGTTAGGGTGCTTGATCGCTTCGGCTACCCCCGCTTGCTGCATTTGCTCAAAAGATTGATTCAAAAATGGGCCACCAGAAGCGGTTAACCACAACTTACGCACACCGTGACTAGGGTTGTGAATCTGGGTGTTATCCTGTTGAATAGCAGATGGCAAACACTGAAAAATAGCATTGTGCTCAGAGTCGATCGGCAGCAAGGTCGCATGATGGGTCTTTACAGCTTTAATCAGCACTTGTCCTGCCATAACCAACGCTTCTTTATTGGCCAGCAAGATACGCTTACCAGCCCGCGCTGCTGCTAATGTGGATGACAAGCCAGCCGCACCGACAATAGCTGCGACTAGGGTATCCGTCTGCGAGTCAGTAGCAATATCTATCAGACCCGCCGCACCGCCCACCACATCAATACGCAAACCTGCATCACTAAGTCGCTTAGCAAAATCGTCAACTGCTATCATGGGGACGCAAACACGCTGAGGCTCAAACTGCTGACAGAGTGCAAATAGCTTATCTAAACGCTGATAACCGGATAAGGCGTAAACCTCATGGTCTTGAAGCTGCGTTGCCAGAATTGCCAAGGTACTATCGCCAATAGAGCCTGTTGCGCCTAATACGGCAATGCGTTGCGTCATAACTATTCGTGCCCATGGTTTTATGAAAGATTTTTATGAAAGATTTTTATAAAAGATGTTTATGAAAGAATTTTATGAAAGAGCTTTATAAAAAAGATCGTTAGAAATTGAAGAAAATAAAAAGCCAAATGATTATAGCTGTTGCTCTGCTCTAGTAGAGCAGAGTTAGCTTACCCACGGATTAATTTATCCTATGGCTTACGTTATAGGCAAAGACTATGACGATTCATTCTAAACCACCAATAAACTTCTAAACCACCAATAAACCTAGCTGTTGTAGACCCCAAAAACCAAGTGCAAATATCGGAGTGGCAGACAATAATGAATCAATACGATCAAGGATGCCACCGTGTCCGGGTAAAATAGTTCCCGAGTCTTTGACCCCTGCACGGCGCTTTAACATCGACTCAAATAAATCACCAAGTACTGATGCTAAAATAGTGAACGCGGATAAAGCGACAAAAGCGATCATAGCCGTGCCGGTCAGTTGTAGCTTAAAGACACTGATAACCACAACCACTATCAAGCCAGTTACTAGTCCACCTGCCAGCCCTTCCATACTTTTATTAGGCGAGACGTTCGGTGCCATTTTGCGACGACCGAGCTTGCGTCCAACGAAGTAGGCGCCGCTATCAGCACACCAGACCAGTAAGAATACATAAAGTAGCCACCACGCCGACTGTTGCCATAAATAAAACATCGCAGTAATAGAAGCAGTAAGAATAACCACCCCCATCAATGCCAGCTGTTTACCATACCAATTAGTATGGGTTGGGAACTTGCCCACCCAAGACAAGGCCATCAGCCATATTATTAATGACGCTGCCCACCAAAACACCCAAGTCATTTCAAACAGTAGTGATATTAGGGTTACTACCAGTACTAATAAGACAAAAACTATAGGCTGCCGCCATTTTGGCATCAATTTCGTCCATTCATGCGCAGCAATGATGACACCAACTATTAATAATGGCGCAAATAAGACGGGTGTCTGGCTCGCAAATAATGCAATACCAACGATAATAATTAAGATGACTGCCGTTTTAATCCGTTGCCACATATTTATCGAGCCTTATAATAATGAGAGACATCTGGTCAAAGATATATTATAACAGTTAATCAACAATAGCTCATCGATAGCCTTTTTTCACTATTTAAGGTGAACGAACCTTTCATTAACAAGCGTGGCTAGATGTTTAGCATACGCTGTTCAAGACTGGTTTAGATTAACGGTTATTTTAATCACTGTGAAGTTTGCGTCTCTATCTGCTCACTCGTCTTGCCAAAACGGCGCTGACGTTGAGCAAACTCTACTACCATTGCTTCAAGTTCAGGTGCTGCAAAGTTTGGCCAGAGTGTCTGGGTAAAAAACAGCTCAGCATATGCTGATTGCCACAATAAAAAATTGGAAATGCGGTACTCTCCACCAGTACGTATTAACATATCCACCGCTGGCTCATCTGCCAGTTGTACGTGCTGGCTGAGCATAGTTTTATTGATATCCTCGGCACGTAACTGACCGTCTTGCACCTGCTGCGCCAGTTGTTGTGCTGCATTAGCGATGTCCCACTGTCCACCATAACTAATGGCAATCACTAATGTCATAGCATCAAAATGGGCGGTTTTGACCTCTGCATCTGCCAGTAAGTGTTGCAAGTCAGCTGTAAGCTGGCTGCGATCACCAATGAAGCGCATCCGAATACGGTATTTATGCATGCGCGGCATTTGTTCGTTAACCGTCAGGGCTAACAAATGCATGAGTAAGGCTACTTCAGTTACTGGACGTTGCCAATTTTCACTCGAAAACGCAAATACAGTTAATACCTCAACCCCAGTCTCAAGACAATACTCAACGATAGGATCTAAAGCATCTTTGCCAGCAACATGTCCTTCACCTTTATTTAAATCATTGGCTTTACCATAACGGTTATTACCGTCCATAATGATCGCAATATGACGAGGAATAAAGACAGGAAGTAAAGGGGCGAAAATTGACATGGACTATACTGCTTATTATTAATATAAAAATAATCATATCGCGCTCTATGCCAATTAAAAAGTACAGCGCATAGAATTCACAAACTTATCATAAACAAGCTGAGATACTGGATATAACTTGCAAGCATTAGGGCTGATTGTATTCAAGCAGTTAATACAGCACCAGTTGATATATAATAATAGCCAGTAGTATTACACTACTAGCTATTATTAAAAAACCTTTTAGCCAATAGTCTAGCTGCTTAAACTATAAGCAAGAAGCTATAGACCTTGAACTTTAAACAAGAAACTTTGCTTATACTGCCATCAAGTCCGTTTCTTTCTTACTCAGACGACTGTCTATAGTTTCGATAAACTTATCAGTAATTTTTTGAATATCATCACTGGCGCGATGTTCTTCATCTTCTGATATTTCTTTCTCTTTAGCCAAGTCTTTAATATCACCCAGCATATCGCGGCGAATATTACGAATAGATACCCGGCTATTTTCGGCCTCACCGCGCGCAAGTTTTTGCATATCACGGCGGGTCTCTTCAGTCAAAGCAGGCAGCGGTACTCGAATGACGTCAGCAGTCATTGGATTCAGGCCTAAACCAGCTTCACGAATGGCCTTGTCTATCGCTTGTACCATAGTGCGATCGAACGGCTGTACCAATAGCGTACGCGAATCTTCAACGTTGACGCTAGCAACTTGGTTCAAAGGTGTGTCTGAACCATAATAGCTCACCATTACGCCTGACAACATGCCTGCGTGCGCACGACCAGTACGGACTTTACTAAAAGTACTCTCAAGCGCTTCTAGGGTCTTTTGCATACGCGCTTCGCCATCTTGCTTAATCTCTTTAATCATTACGTGTCCTTATTTATCGCTGCCGATAATATTAGCTATTGTTAGAGCTTGTTAGATGTTATTAAATATTAGTAGGGGTTACTTTCTGATTACAAACTGGGTTATTACAGGCTATAAAATGACCTCAATGATAAACGCGCGTGCCTTCATTTTCGCCCATAATGACATTTAACAAGGCATTGGGCTTAGTCATATCAAACACTTGTAACGGCACATTGTGTTCACGGCATAGTGCAATCGCAGTCAAATCCATCACGCCAAGCTTTTGCTCTAAGACTTCATCAAAGGTCAAACCGTCATATTTGACCGCATCAGCATGCAGGCTAGGATCTTTGTCATAGACGCCATCAACCTTGGTGGCTTTAAGAATCAGACCGGCCTCAATCTCAATGCCGCGCAAACAGGCTGCAGTATCCGTCGTAAAGAATGGATTGCCAGTACCGGCAACGAAAATACAAACTTCGCCGTTTTTGAGATAGCGAATCGCATTACGGCTGCTATAGCTTTCGGTTACCTCACCAATCGGTAAAGCTGACATCAAGCGGGTTTTAATATTGCGGCGCTCAAGGGCATCACGCATCGCTAAACCATTCATTACGGTTGCTAGCATACCCATTTGGTCACCAGTAACTCGGCCGACCAAGCCTTCTTTTTGTAGCTGCGCACCGCGATATAAGTTACCACCGCCCACGACGATGCCAACTTGCACCCCCAGACCACGTAAATGCGCAATGGATAAGCTCATTTTATCAAGCACTTCGCTATCAATACCCATGTCTTTGCCGCCAGCTAAAGCTTCGCCAGAGAGTTTTAGCAGAATACGAGAGTAACGGGGGTTTTTGTCAGACATGAGGTCACCTTATTATCATTGAATTATAATTATCGTTAATATAAAAATGGAAATCGTTAGCACACAAATAAAATTAGCCTTTGAACCAACACAGGCCAAATTGCGCCAATTGTAGCAAAAACGGCTCATGGTTGGGCAATTTTAACCTTCAATTGCGTGTGCACTTTTTTAACCATTATAACTGGCGAACAAATCATATTCACTAGCATCGTCAACAGTAACTGTTAAGAACTGGCCAACTTTTACAGCAGTAGTAATATCATCAACATAAACATGACCGTCAATTTCTGGCGCATCGGCATAACTACGGCAGATCGCAACGTTCTCTTCAAAGTCAATCTCATCGACTAATACGGTTAAGGTTCTGCCAATTTTCTCTTGCAATTTCTGCGCAGAGATAGTTTGTTGCAAGGTCATAAAGCGCTCATAACGTTGTTGCTTAATAGCTTCAGGTACGGGATTGGGCAAATCGTTGGCTACTGCACCTTCTACTTCTGAATAAGTGAAAGCGCCCACGCGATCGAGACGTGCCTCGACTAACCAATCAAGCAAACACTGAAAGTCTGCTTCAGTTTCCCCTGGGAAGCCGACCACGAAGGTTGAGCGAATGACGATATCAGGACAAATAGCACGCCATGCATGAATACGTGCCAGAGTATTTTCACTATGCGCTGGACGTTTCATGGCCTTTAGGATGCTATGACTGGCATGTTGGAAGGGAATATCCAGATAAGGTAACAGCTTCTTTTCACTCATTAACTGAACCACTTTATCCACGTGCGGATAAGGATAGACATAGTGCAGACGCACCCAAATGCCTAAATCATTCAGCGCTTGGCATAAGTCATAAAATTTAGACTTTAGCGGCATACCGTTCCAAAAGCTGGTTTTGTACTTTAAATCCAAACCATACGCAGAAGTGTCTTGGGAGATGATTAACAGCTCTTTGACCCCAGCGTTTTTGAGCGCCATCGCCTCATTCATCACGCTATCAATCGGGCGCGATACCAAATCGCCACGTAAGCTTGGAATAATGCAAAAAGTGCAACGATGATTACAGCCTTCTGAAATCTTTAAATAGGCATAGTGACTGGGCGTTAGCTTAATCCCCGCCTCGTTAATCAAATCTATTTTAGGATTATAATCTTTATCGGTGCTGCGGTCAGGCTTCGGCACGTGTAGCGCTACCGCTCTAATCACTTCATCATAAGCATGCGCGCCAGTCACTGCCAATACCGCAGGGTGCATCTTGCGGATTTTGTCCGCTTCTTTGCCAAGGCAACCAGTGACAATCACTTTTCCGTTTTTGCTAATGGCTTCACCGATAGCATCCAATGACTCTTGTACCGCTGATTCGATAAAGCCGCAGGTATTAACTACCACTAAATCTGCGCCTTCATAATCACTAGCAACCTGATAACCATCACGGCTCAGCTCAGTGATAATACGTTCACTATCGACCAACGCTTTAGGACAGCCTAACGATACAAACCCAATCTTTGGCGCAGTCGTTGCTGGACTAGAGGCGGTCGCGCTGATGTTTGCCTGTATGGTTGCATCGCCACTTTGAGCGATACTGCGGTTTTGATTGTGATTGGCTTTATGATGATATGGCTGAGCGCTGTCTACCACGCGCTCATTTTGTGTTTGAGATTGCGCAGGATTAAATACGCTGGCGCTGTTCTTGATACCGTGCGTATTAGAAGCATGCGACTCTGTATTTAGAGCATCAACTGGATGAGTAGATAAAGTAGTGGGCTTAATCGTCACCGTAGAATCATTAGATGGGATAGAAATCTTGGGCATAGCTGACCTTGCTTGAGATAAATTGGCTGAGCGCATTGTACGTTTTTTTTATGATAATCACCAGTTTTGCCGCGCTATAGTGTTGATTTGTGGTTAAATATTATACCTAACATGATCAGTAACCAGGTTTTCTATGTTTATGGCTTACCCAATATCATCATCTCGCCCTGCTCCCGACTCAGCCTTTATGTTGCAGCAGTTATTTACCGCTATTTTATGGGTAGATGAAGGGCTCTTTATTACCTGGCTTAACCCTCAAGCTGAGCAACTATTAGCCATCAGTAGTGGACGGTTGCTGAATAAATCTATCTTGAGCGTGCTTGCACCTGATGAATTAAAAGAAAACAGTAATTATAATCTACATAATGATGGTTTAAATACTGATATAACATCTGATACTGATGAAACATGCCCTTTAACTGAGCGCTTTATTCAAGCTCAGCAGTATCAGCAGCCCTTTATTGACCATGATCATACTATAACGTTACCGATGAACGGCGGTGCTTCGATAACAGTGGATTATAGTGTGACGCCAGTAATTTATGAGCAGCAGACTTATTTTATTATTGAAATGTGGGGTAAAGATCGTCAGAGTCGTATTTCAGAAGAGCAGCGCCAGCAGCAACAATATAATGTTGCGCGCCATATGCTTCGCTCGGTCGCCCATGAAATAAAAAACCCACTTGCTGGTATTCGTGGGGCGGCCCAGCTATTACAAAGACAATTTACCAAGTTCAGCGATATGACTGCACCCGACCATGTACCTAATGATAAAAACCAGGACACAACACCCGCTATCACGGATCCAAACATCCGAACGACAGCGAAAAAACTACGTGCTTACACTGATATCATCATTTCAGAGACTGACCGATTAACCCAGCTCATTGGTCAACTCTTAGGTTCTAACCAACTACCAAACTGGCAAGCGCTCAACATTCACGAGCCTATTGAACATGTCTTGACCTTGGTACTCAGTCATTATTCACAAATACAAAGTTCTTTAATAACAGATTCTCCGATAAAAAACCCTTTAATAACAGTACAACGAGATTATGATCTGTCGTTGCCAGAGCTGCGCGCTGATAAAGACCAACTGATTCAAGTATTTTTAAACCTGATCAATAACGCTTGTGAAGCCATGATAGAACATCAGCAAACCATTACCACTAACCCCGCCAAAGCAATTAATACTCAGACACATGCTAACTATCCGCAGCACGGTGACCAACAGGGCAACGACTATCAACCGAAGCTACATATTCAAACGCGGGTCGTTTTTCAACATACCATCGGTAGCCGGCAACATAAGCAAGTCGTACAGATAACCATCACTGATAATGGCTGCGGTATCGACCCTGCACTTATTGGACAGATATTCTTTCCTATGGTGACCAGCCGTGCGTCAGGAACAGGTTTGGGTCTGGCTATCGTGCAAGATATTATCAACCAGCATCATGGTATGATTGACGTCAGCTCAGTCCGCGGCCAAACACGTTTTACGGTGTATTTACCGTTCAACTCGCCAGCCTATAACGCTTAAGTGCGAATGCTGAATGACCACCCTGGCTTAATGACTTTTTAAGGCTTATATATATGACTGAAAACTGTAATAAAAATGAAAATGATAGTCAATTATCTAAGATAGATGTCGCTAATGGATCTCATAAAAACCTTGCAACATTATGGCTAATCGATGACGATGCAGCACTGCGTCTGGTATTAACCGATACCTTTATCGATGCTGGTCTTGAGGTCATTAGCTTCACCCAAGCGCAAGCGGCGTGGACGCGTCTTAACGATATCTTGCAGCAGCACAAACCTATTCCACCGCTACCGGATGTGATCTTGACCGATATTCGTATGCCGCTAATGGATGGTTTATCGTTTAGTGACTGGGTCCATCTACATTTTCCTGCTTTGCCTATCGTTATCATGACTGCTCACTCGGACCTGACTTCAGCGATTAGCAGCTATCAAGCGGGCGCCTTTGAATACTTACCCAAACCCTTTGACTTAGATGATGCCGTTGCGACCATTTATAAAGCTATTAATTATCAACCTGCTACTAATACGACCGCTGAATCAAATGAAACGGCTACTAAGGCAACCCCTGATCCTAAAACAAAAGCGAAGCCACAAAAAGAAAGCACAGTTAACGCTAGCGTCAAGTCTATCAGCATTCCCAACGATAAAGCTAATGCAAACGCAAACGCAAACGCTAGCAATGACCCTAGCGGTATCATTGGTCAATCACAAGCCATGCAAACTGTCTTTCGCGCGATCGGGCGCTTGGCGCACTCACCGATTACCGTGCTAATTACCGGAGAATCAGGTACAGGTAAAGAGCTGGTTGCCAGTGCGTTGCATCAACATTCACCTCGACAGCAGCAGCCTTTCATTGCGCTTAATATGGCCGCCATTCCTCATGACTTAATTGAATCCGAACTGTTCGGTCATGAAAAGGGAGCCTTCACTGGGGCCAGCGCCCAAAGACAAGGTCGCTTTGAGCAAGCAGATGGCGGTACGCTATTTTTAGATGAAATTGGCGACATGCCCTTTAGTACTCAAACACGCTTGCTACGGGTATTGGCCAACTCGGAGTTTTATCGTGTTGGCGGTCAGCAACCGGTCAATGTCAATGTCCGTATCATCGCAGCGACCCATCAAAACTTAGAGCATCTCGTACAGCAAGGCAAGTTCCGGGAAGATTTATTTTATCGTCTCAACGTCATTCGTCTGCCACTACCGCCACTACGCGCACGGCGTGAAGATATACCCGCACTCACTACCCATTTCATGCAAAGTGCCGGCAAGCAAATGAATACCACACCGAAATGCATTCGACCTGATGCACTGCGCATCATGCAGAACTTTGACTGGCGCGGTAACGTTCGCCAACTCGAAAACGTCTGTCTATGGTTGACGGTCATGGCGACCGGAGACACAGTACTGGTTGATGATTTGCCACCAGAATTACTGGCTGATATCGATACTGCTTTGCACACAAATTTGCACACGAGTACACAGCAGCATCAACCTCTCACTCAACAAGCTGGTGAGCAGAATAATAGTCATATCAACTCCCAAGCCGGTTCGCAAGCCAGTTCGCAAACGGTAATAGCAGAGGGCGCTATACAGTCACAGCATAGTGTTCCACTATCAGATCAGCCGACCAACCCAAGCTGGCAGCAAGCATTGGCGGAGTGGGCAGAGCAGTCTCTACAAGCAGGTGCAATAGACATTTTACAAACGGCAACGCCTGAGTTTGAACGCGTATTGCTAACCGCTGCTCTCAATCATAGTGGCGGTAAAAAGATAGCTGCTGCCGACCTTCTGGGCTGGGGACGCAACACCTTAACTCGTAAGCTGCAACAGCTGAATCTATCTACAGCAATGGTTCAGATAAAGGAGCAATCAAATCTTAAAAAAGACTAATATAAAAACACAGTAATATCAGCTATTTATTAAAATAAGTACAAAAAAAATTGCGCATAATAGAAATAATTGCGGAAGGGGGTTGCCAAACCCATCAAAATCTATATAATAGCCAACCACTGAGACGCATTACCGAATCAGTTAACTGTCTAAACGGTGTTTGAATTTAAGCGCTAGTGATGATAGAGTAACGAAATGGGGCTGTGGCGGAATTGGTAGACGCACTAGATTTAGGTTCTAGCGCCGTAAGGTGTGAGAGTTCGAGTCTCTCCAGCCCCACCATTTTCGATAATGATAAGATTGTCTCAAGCATATACTAGACCTGCCTTCGGGCAGGTTTTTTTATATCTAAAATTTGACTGTCTTCCCACACTGAGATAGCTTGTGGGATTTACTAATAATTACTTATTACTGTCTAAACCTAACCTACATTGCCCTTCAGCCACTTTTTACTCATATCCCAGCTGTTTTCGCGTGGGATGGAATATAGAAATATCTTTTGACTAAAAATTTAGTTCGTTTTAATCTATCTTCTCAATGAATTGTAGACCCTGTCTCATCACCCTATAAAGATCATAAACATTAGCTTGTTTATGTTTAACGACACTTTTTCAGATGTTCCAGAACCTAGTTCATACTCGAACGCTATTCAAACGGGTTAAACAAGTTGACTGTTAAATTATTGAGGAAACAATGAATAAAGGATTATGGATGTCAGTAGGTCTGTTGGTACTGTTAGCAGGAGGGCTTATAGGGCTTCGAAGCTTTTTTAAACCTGCTACCTCAACAGATACTAACGCCGCGATTGTTAGTAGCGATTCAGATACTAAGCTTACGATAAGTTTGGAAAGTTTTGAGGGCTTTCATCACGATGCGGAGATACTACTAGAAAAGTTAACCGTTTTAAAAACAGGTCTGGAAAGTGCAGTTGCTACTAAAGATATTGGCTTATTAGACAGTACGGTAAACAATACCTATAGAATTATGGATAATGTGAGTGTTAGTCGCATACCAACTATTGCGCCTTTTGAGGTTTGTGACGAGGCGCTAGCTACCTTGGGTCGTTACGCTGTTGCCTCTAAAACTTATTATTCTGCTGCGGACTCAATGAATATTGGCCAAATAGATGAGATGAGAAATACATTTAATACGCAGTTTGGCCAGTGTCAAAGCATCGTTAATGACAAACCTGTTGCGGCACTCTATCAAGATTACCAATGATATGCGTTATCTAAAATCCTTCCAAATCCCTCCACACTGCCTCCATACTTTTATAGCGCTTCTCAACCCGCTTCGCAAATGCCTTATTAATAACTTGCTGATAATGACTATATTCTGCCGGCAATACTGGAATTGGTTTCTGGCAATGCTGAATCGCCCACTCTTTTAATGGATCATTGCTTTGCGCTGCTAACTTAAACGGACGCGCGCCCACTAAGATCTCATACACCATTATCCCAAATGCGTAAATATCACTTTGCTGGCTAGCAGCATGTGCTTGCCAACGTTCAGGAGCGAGATAAGCAGGCGTGCCAGCAGTATTTGTGGCGCACTTTTGGTCCACACAGTCATTAAAATCTTGCCCCAATCTCTCAGCCAAGGCAAAATCAGTCAGTAAGCAGCGTGGCGTTATACTGCTATAATCAGCATTATTTACTAAAAAATCATCTAGCAAGATGTTACTTGGCTTGATATCGTTATGTAGCCAGCCACTACTATGTAAATCAGCTATAAGATGCGCGACTCGAACAATGAGTTGGTGTTTTTGAGTGTCTGTTAATGGCTGATGTAAATAATGCGCCAGACTGCCCATTGAATAATAAGGCATAACTAGCATAGTGAATTGCTGGTTTTGCTCTGATATCTTCGTTCGCAAAGTGTCATAAGCCAATATTGGCGGCGCTATAGCTAATATAGGCGTAGTATTATTTTGCGCTTTAGTTGATTGTGACTGTTTTAAATCATGTAAAACAGCGACATCATGACTAAGGTTAAACCTACTATCATTAGATACATTATGATTAGGTGCATTATCATTAAACGCATTATGATTAGCTGCATCAGGATTAGTATCAGGGCTTAGCTCCCACTTTATCATCACGCTACCAAACTGTGGATGTTGGGCGCCCGTTAAGCCATAGTAGCTAGTAGTGTTACTATTGCGCTGTTGACTGATACGCTGGTGAGAAATCACCTTATACTCCAATGTAGATAACATCGCAGTCAATACCGGCAATAACTGGCTAGCTTGTGCACGCAACGCTTGAGTTATGGCTGATGTTTTAGGCCAATTGCTAGCATTATTTGTCATGGTACAGTCAAACCCTTATACTTATAAAGCCACTACCGCACTATTACAAGTGGTTTGTTAAAAATAGTTTATACATATTAAACCTCACATTCATTTTTTATTAACGATAGAGTAATTATGTCCCCCTCACCTAAACCATCATCTCCTTACGCTCTGCCTGAACCATTGCTAGATTTACTCAGTCAGTATTTACAGCAGCAAGTAACGCCAACTATAGAGATTGATCCGACGCAACTGGCCTATCGCTGGGTTGGTGGTCGTAATGGTCACCTAGAGCCGTTAGCGGTCAATTTGTTTTTAAGCTTAGACGACTTGCTCGGTATTGCTACTCAAAAGTCAAAACTGGTACAGAATACGCGGCAGTTTTTAAAGGGTTACCCTGCCAATCACGTATTAATGACCGGTACCCGCGGCGCAGGTAAATCCTCGCTGATTCGCGCCCTACTTCAAACTTATCATAGTGAAGGGTTGCGTATTATTGAAATTGCTCGCGATGACTTATTGGTATTAGATAAAATTCGCGCAGCCATTAATAAGTTGCCTGCTGATTGTAATTGTCGCTATGTGGTGTACTGCGATGACTTGGCATTTAGCGGTCAAGATGAGAGCTATCGTACGCTAAAAAGCGTGCTTGATGGCTCGTTAGATTCTGAGCAGGACAAGCTATTGGTATATGCGACTAGTAACCGTCGACATCTATTACCGCAGTTGATGAAAGATAACGTTAATATTTATAATGGGCAGACCGACGAAGTTAATCCTTACGAAACCATTGATGAAACTGTATCGCTATCAGATCGCTTCGGCTTATGGTTGTCTTTTTATCCAATGAATCAGCAGACCTATTTGCAAATCGTTCAGCATTATTTAGCCATCCAAAAAGAGCACATTAATAGTACTAATGATGCCACTGATATAGCACTGAAGCTTGATGCTAGTATGAATGATGCAGAGTTGGCGGCAGATATTAGGGCCGATGCGCTACGATGGGCATCAGAGCGTGGTGGGCGTTCAGGACGTGTGGCATATCAATTCAGCCGTTTTTGGACAGGACAAGCACAACTGAAAGCTGAAGATAATAAGCGCTAATTTATAAGATGAGAAGAACTATGCTGCCAACTGTGCTGTTTAGACCGTGATGAATACAGATTAAGACGCTCAACAGCCAATGCAGTAACGTTGTGCTGTTTATTGGGCACACCAGCTGATGTGCCTAAGAAGGTCAGCTGTAGCATGAATTATTATTCATCGCGCATCTACTGTTTATAAAGCAGACGATTTACGATAATTTGCACAAGATAGTTTTGCCACCTTCGACGATTTGCCCACCGCTCGCAAAACATTGGTTGGCCATAGTCGACTCATGTGACTTCCAGCCACCATAAAAACTGGCCAAACATAACAAAGCGACCAATAGTTTTTGTGACCATGCTTTAATCGATACTTGCTGTGAATCTATCGGTCGTTCTGTACGGCTTTCGACATTGGTACGAGCCGTTTTAGTATCCAATTTATTGGGGTCTGTCATTACATTACCTTGCTTGTTTATGCGCGGTTTATGCGCGGGCATTTATGCGCAAGCGTTTAACTTGTAAATCAGCTTGGACACAGGGTTTTTGTACAGGCAGTTTTATAGTTAAAACTGGATACGACCGCCCTTCTCTTCAGTGCGTTTAAAAGCAGGACGTTCCTGGCAACGTTTGAGCCAGTTTAATAAATTAGCGTACTGACCATTATCTAGTCCTGCACGAGATTGGGCAGCAACCGCCACAAAATACATCTGAATATCAGCCGCACTAAACGCCTCGCCTGCGAACCAATGATTGTCTTGCAGCTGTCGTTCCATCATGATTAATATATTGTTAATACTGCTTTCGATCAGGCTACTTTCAACTTGTTTTTGGATGTTCTTACTAACAGGTTTGACTAGCATCGGTGACTTTTCGACCACTTTGTTGAACACCAAACGCATGACTAATGGTGGCATGGCGGACGCTTCGGCAAAATGTAGCCAGAAAGTGTAGGCCTCCCACGCCGCTTCATTATCATCAGCTGGCTTAAACATTTTTTCTTTGTCGTAATGTTTGAGTAGATATTCAATGATAAATCCCGACTCAAGCAGCACACGATCGTCTACTTCTAGTATGGGCGCATGACCTAACGGATGAATTTTCTTTAGACTGTCGGGCGCCAAATAAGCTTTGTTGCGTTTATAACTGGTTAGCTTATAGTCAACATTCAATTCTTCTAATAACCACAGAATGCGGAATGAACGCGAATTTTCTAAATGATGAAGATGTAACATAAACCATCCTTATAATAAGTTATTGTTTTATAAATCGAAGCAATATAACGTTACTATTGATACGTGTTATTACTGATAATAGCGTACTTAACTCGCCTTTAACACAGCAGGCGCGTGCTACGGTTACGAAAAACAATGTCTACAGGGTCAATTTCAATCTGTTGAATACTTAATTAAACTTTCTCCAAGTTTCGCTCAACCCTTACTTAGGTATCACTTGTCTCAAACACTATTGTTATATCGCTTAGCACTAGTCATTGTATAATTTAAGAACTATTTACTTCGAATGTAGTTGGTTGATTTTACGAGCCATTTTATCGATTTTTTGTTGATAACGTCTAATTTTTCGAAAGCGATGCGCAACCAGTACGCCTTTGATACGACGATTTTTTATGCGGCGGCGCGGTGGAAAGCTATTAATTTGTGGCTCGTTGTAACCCTGCAAACGGTTGTCACGGCGGCGCGCTAAGTAGCCAAGCGTGCTGTCCATAATCATGATAAATAGCGCGACAAAAATCATCGCGTACATGAATAACGAACCAGCCTCTTCGATACTTTGATTCAAAAACGTTAAAGAAAAAACAAGTAAAAAGATAGGTTCAAGATAAGATAAGGTACCAAATAGCGAGACTGGCAGCTTACGACTGGCAATCATGGTCAATGACATCGCCGCCGTACTGATAATACCCAATAACGGTAACAGATACCATAACTTACTGGTCGATACCGCCAAATCAAAACCGCCACTGGTATAAAGCGCCACTAAAACTAAGGGTAATAGTAACGTTAAATCCGATAGTAAACCGGTAATAGGTGGAACTGCTAACTTGCGCCGCAATAGATAATAAGGCGGATAACCCAAGCACACAAACAGGGTTGCCCACGATAGTGACCCAAATTGCCACACTTCATAAGCGATACCAACCGCTGCACATAGAGTGGCCAGCCACTGCAATTTACTGACATACTCATGATAAAAGAAGCGACCAACCAGTATCATTACTAATGGGTATAAGAAATAACCCAAGGTCACATCGAGGCCTAAACCATTCACTGGTCCCCACATAAACAGCCAAATTTGCCCCCCTAAAATCGGGGTGGGTAATATAAATAGCAGCCATTCTTTGGAAGTTTTTAAGGTCTTTAGATAATCAAAAACATGCTGCCACTGCTTTATTAGACTCACCAATAACACCAGACTAAACAACATCATTACCACACGCCATGACGCCACTTGCGTACCCGATAATGGGTGCAAAAAGAGCCCAAACAAGAACAGTAATGAGAATAAAAAGTTGGCAGTCGACGCCGCAGCGGTTCCTTGCACAGTCTGGTTGGTAGTTAGCATTACAACAGCCTTGAAAAAATAGTTTTTAAAAAACAGCCTTTATAAGTAGGGTAAATCAATAATGGTTTATCAGAAAAAAACAAAAGCCTCAGACGCGAACGTCGGAGGCTTCCTTTCTTTATGTCATTAGCCAATTGAACCAGGCTAAGACAACCGGTATTACTTTATGATACTAATATTACATGTCAATATTATGTCAAATGCAGACCGAATAAGCAATAATTCTACTGATTCAGTCTGCCAAACAACTCATTTCAATACTTATTCAGCGTCGTTGTCCAAATCAGTATCGTCGTCTAAACTAATATCACCATCCGAAGCCTCTTCATCTAAAACCTCTTCATCTAAAGCCTCTTTATCTGAAGTATAGTCATTGGCGATATCAACAGAATCGGTAATATCAGTTGTGACCGTACGATCAGTCGCAGCATCTACGTCCATTTGCTCCTGACCTTCTACCGCAAAGACCCCATCTTCTCTGAGCGCATCGACTAACTCATTGTCGTCTTCTTCATGCTCAACACACGCCATAGCGACCAGTTTCTCGTCTTTTGATAGGCGAATTAAGGTGACACCCTGAGTATTACGACCAGAAGTGGCGACATGCTCAACTGGCGTACGCACCAGAGTACCTTTATCAGATATTAGGATAATATCGTCTTCAGGATCAACCTTAGTCGCGCGTACCAAAGCGCCATTACGCGCACTGGTTTTGATAGCGATGACACCGCCGCCGCCACGCCCTTGCTTATTAAACTCTTCGATGGAGGTACGTTTACCAAAGCCATTTTCACAAGCAATCAAGATTTCTTGGACATCATCTTCGATGACCACTAACGACTTAATAAACTCATCATTAGTTAGACGCATACCGCGAACACCCTTAGCAGTACGTCCCATAGAGCGGGCATCATTTTCATCGAAGCGAATGGCCTTACCACTTGAAGCAAATAACATGACGTCTTGCGAGCCATCAGTAATACGGGCACTGACTAGCTTGTCGCCATCTTCTAGACCAACTGCTATCAGACCGTTAGACCGAATACTGGCAAACTGCTCAAGCTCTACCCGCTTGACGGTACCATTGGCAGTAGCAAAGAACACGAAATGACCGGTCACTTCATCAGTGGTTTGCGGTATCGGTAAAATAGTGGTTACCGTCTCATCATTATTAAGTCCAATAAGATTCACTAATGGACGACCACGTGCACCGCGACTGGCAATCGGTACTTCAAAACCGCGCAAACTAAATACGCGGCCAGTGTCAGTGAAACACAGTACCGTCGCGTGGGTTGAGGTAACGACTAGATGATCAATGACATCATCTTCTTTCATCGCAGTGGCGGACTTGCCTTTACCACCACGTTTTTGTGCCACATAATCGTGAATTGGTTGGGTCTTGGCATAGCCAGTGCGAGAAACCGTCATCACCACCGTTTGCTCAGGAATAAGATCTTCACGGCTAAAATCAGTACGCGAATCAATAATGTCAGTACGGCGCTCATCACCGAAATTTTCACGAATTTCAATCATCTCATTAGAGATAATGGTCATAAGCTTATCAAAATCGCCTAGGATAGATTCTAAATTAGCAATTTCGCGTAATAAGTCTTGATACTCTTCCGTCAGCTTATCTTGCTCAAGACCGGTCAAACGGTGCAATTGCATCTCTAAAATTGCATTGACCTGATCTAATGACAAGCGATAGCTTTCTACACCTTCAGCACTATCACTAATTAAACCAAACGGTGCTTTTGGATCTTCACCTTCGATGAAATCAGGACGTACTGATTGGCTACCTGCAGCAGTGAGCATCGCTTGGACGCTGCCTGATCCCCAAGTGTTATTAAGTAAGTTCTCACGTGCCATACCACGGCTAGCAGACACTTTGATTTCTGCAATAATCTCGTCGATATTGGCCAGCGCGACCGTCAAACCTTCGAGCAGGTGACCACGGACCCGAGCTTTATTCAGCTCATAGATAGTACGGCGAGTCACGACTTCTTGACGATGGCGTACAAAAGCAGCAATTAGTTGACGCAAGGTCAATAGCTTCGGCTGGCCGTTGTCTAGCGCCACCATGTTGATACTGAAGCTTGATTCGAGTGGCGTTTGCAAAAATAAGTTATTAACGATAACTTCAGCCGTTTCACCACGACGCAGATCAATAGCAATACGCATACCGTCTTTATCAGACTCGTCGCGAATCTCGCTAATACCTTCGATTTTCTTATCACGAACCAATTCAGCAATACGCTCAATCAACTTGGCCTTATTGGCCTGGTAAGGCACTTCAGTGAATACGATACGTTCACGATCGCGGTTGACACCAGTATCAGCCATCGCCTCGATAATGTAGCGCCCACGTATATGCAGACGACCTTTACCGGTGCGATAGGCATCTAAAATACCCGCACGACCGTAGATGATTCCGCCTGTAGGAAAGTCAGGACCTGAGATATGGGTCATCAGCTCTTCAGCAGAAATTTGCGGATTGTTGGCATAAGCCAAACAGGCATTAATCACTTCGGTGAGGTTATGTGGTGCCATATTGGTCGCCATACCGACTGCGATACCAGTTGCGCCGTTGACTAATAGGTTTGGGACCCGTGCCGGCATAACGCTAGGCATACGCTCAGAACCATCGTAGTTGTCTTCCCAGTCGACAGTATCTTTATCCAGATCCGCAAGCATTTGATGGGTCAGCTTAGTCATGCGTACTTCGGTATAACGCATGGCAGCAGGTGGATCATCATCAATCGAGCCAAAGTTACCTTGACCATCAATCATGGGGTAGCGCAAGCTAAAGTCCTGCGCCATACGCACAATCGCATCATATACAGCACTATCGCCATGGGGGTGATATTTACCAATGACATCACCGACCACACGTGCCGATTTCTTATAGGCTTTGTTGTAGTCATTAGATAGCACGTGCATCGCATACATCACGCGACGGTGTACTGGCTTGAACCCATCACGCACATCCGGCAGCGCACGCGAGACAATCACGCTCATCGCATAATCCAAATAGGATTGTTTTAATTCATCGACGATGCCAATAGGACTGACCGATTCGCTCATATACACTCCCTCACTCACATCCATTCTCTAGCATTTGCATCATTGATAGTTTACTGATAGTCATATTCAGCTATACGTAAAATGAGCCGCAGAGATGTGCCGCTGTTATTTAGATATATAACGTAAATATAAACTATAGATAAAGAACTACAAACCGTACAAAAATCTAGGAAAATGGCGATAGTTTTAATGGTAAATAAAAGAAGCTATTTTAGCACAAATTTGCCTATTTAGGGGCATTTGAGTGCTATTAACCCATGGAGGAACAGGTCATTTATAGCGAGTAATTCGTATTATTTATTAGGCTCTATAAATGGGGCATTTATAACGCTACTCCTCAAATAATATTAATGGCAGACTTTTTTAGATTGACTGGTCTTACCATTTTTGCAGACAAACTTGCCATCTTTTGAGCAGTGTGCTACCCCGCCTATTTTTCCAGAGCAAGGCGTATTTTGGGCCTGTGCTTGAGTTATCGGTGCTATAGTAAAAGCAAGCGCTATAGTCAATGAAAGGCAATATCGATACATAGCCTACTGCTGGCATAAGTTTTTATTTCGTTATTTATTTAGCTATAGATTATTGAATTTGGCTGTCTTAAGATGTTTTAGCTACATTGATAAAGTGTTGGTCAAAATATTCACGGGTTGCTTGCGTACAAGCGGTGCTGACAAGACCGCCATAGTAGACCGCCATGGTAGACAGCCAATACTGCAGCTCCTTCGACTTGTGCTAACAGTATCGGATCAGTTATATTCGCCGCTCTAGCATCTGCGTTAGCCTTACTTTTAACGGCGGCTAATGTAGCAGCAAACCTGTCTTGAACGTTATCAATTACTGGCGCTATCCTTAGCAGCAATCAAAAGGGAGTTTCTACATTTTAAGCAGTTGATAAGAGGCAGATTTGTGTCTGGTACCTTACTGCTCATACATCTAAGATGTTACTAATAGCTACTACGAAATGTACAAATATCTAGCATTGCACAATGTAAGCCGCTGATAGAGTAAGCCGCCGATAGAAGCCGATGTTTAGAGGCTGATTTTTAGAGAGTGATGTTTTAAAACTAACTTTGATACCCTGTAGTAAACAATGTAGTAAACAATGCTTCGTTCATTACCTTTAATAGTGACAATAGAATAGTTTCAAGAGCCACTTACTTCATGAAACTTTCAGTTATTGTAGACAAAATATTTCTACCCGCTACACTAGGTACAGTTTAATATAGGTGTTGACTATATCGCACGCAAAATACGGCCACTCAATATATAGGCGTTTATTTTTATGGACATTGTTTTGGCTATCGTTTGGATCTTGGCGATGGTGTTGTATAGCTTTTCTAGCGATTACGCCACCGGTTTTCCCAATCATAATAACAAGGCCTTACCGTTTGTGCGCTGGGGTTCGCTGCTAGTTGCTATGGGACTATCCGCCTATTTGGCGCAAGTCTATAAAGCCAACTTACAAGGCTCTGGTATTTGGGTATTTGTTGCGGTGGTGTTTGTAATCATTACCTTATCCAAACTGATATTTAAATGGGTTATTAATAGACGGCGCTAGTGCAGTGTCGTTTAAACAACCTCCCCGTGAACATCATAGTAAAGATATCGTAAACTCTTATGCAAAATGATAATAAAGACAGCAATAACCCAATAGCTAATGCCTTAGCTACCGATAACAGTCACACTGCAGAATTAACAACATCTAATGAAACTAATGAAATCAGAAGCGATCGCAGCTTTGATACCATCGCCGATCATTTTGAAAAGAAGGTGTATGGTGGCTTAAAAGGTGAGATTCGGCTAGCAGTGCTACGTCGTGATATCTTCGAATATGCTGATAAGCTGACTAAAATGCTTGGGAGGCCACTACGTATTTTAGATGTGGGTGCAGGTCTTGCACAAATAGCCATCGATCTTGCCCTGCAAGGTCATAGCGTGGTGGTCAATGATATCTCAGAAAACATGCTTAATAAGGCCAAAGCCAGTTTTGAAAAACAACAGGCTATTGCCAATAACAATGTTTTTGATGAGAAGGTTTTTGATGAGAAGGTTTTTGGTACTGTGACCTGGGTGGTCTGCCCTTATCAACAGCTTGAGGCGACGCTAAGTATTGATAATGGTCACCTTGATAGTGATATTAGTGATAAAGCGAGCATTGGTGAATCAGACAAGTTTGATTTAATTCTATGTCATGCTTTGCTGGAATGGCTGGCAGAACCAGCAGCGATCATGGACTTCTTTGATGCTCAGCTGACCGATAATGGCGCACTGTCGTTATGCTTTTATAATCCAGCGAGCTTTGATTATCGCAATCTTATTATGGGTAATTTTAATCTACTCGACAACCCGTCTTACAAAGCAGACAACGAGAAAAGCTTGACCCCAAACTATCCGGTAGCCAAGCAGCAAGTAGAATCATGGCTACAAGCGCATCATTATCAAACCATGCTTACCAGCGGACTGCGCGTATTTCATGACTATACGCCACTAAAACGTGGGGGCAATACCGATCCTGAAGCAGTGATACGGATGGAGTTACGCTACTCACAGCAAGAGCCCTATAAATGGTTGGGGCGCTATTTACATATATTAGCGACTCGTAAGACCTAATTCTAATAGATGTCACCAAATATCATAAGGCCTTTTAACATCGGTTTATGACATATGATAATCTGACCAGGTTGTAGCGTTGATATTTTTTTCATCGAAGACCACCACATGTTTAAGCATCGGTAAAATACCAATACGTGTGCCAACCGGATGGTTATGATGGCTGGAAACCAAAGACAATACTGTCTGGCCATCATCTAACTGCAAGCGATACAGATAGTTTGCGCCGCGAAATACTCGACCAACTACCAGTGCAGTTTGTGCGCTGTCATCGTCATGAATAATATCATCAGGACGCACCAATACTTTTATTAACGTGCCATTGGGATAATCATACTCGCAATATCGTGGCTGCCCTCTGTCATCATATACTTCCATACGCCGGTAAATATCGCCGAGCGCAGTCTCGACATGACCTTCTTTAATGACCCCATCTATCATGGCACCTTCACCAACGAACTCGGCGACAAATGGGCTGACGGGCTCATGATATAGCTCGGTTGGAGTCGCCCACTGCACCAGTTTACCTTGGTGCATGACCCCAACCTTATCCGCTAAGGCGAAGGCCTCGTTTTGGTCATGAGTGACTAAAATTGCGGTAGTGTTGGTACGCTTAAGAATATCGCGAACGCTCATAGCCAATGATTCACGCAGCACCACATCTAAATTAGAAAATGGCTCGTCAAGTAATAGTAACTTAGGCTTCGGTGCTAATGCGCGTGCTAATGCCACCCGCTGCTGCTGGCCACCCGAAAGCTCAGTGGGCCGTTTGTCAGCATGCTCTGTCAGCTCAACCAGACTCAACATCTCAGCAACCCGCGCTTTTTTGTCAGCTGCCGACCATTTATTAAGCCCAAAAGCGATGTTTTTGGCAACGCTTAAATGGCCAAATAGAGCATAGTCTTGGAACACCATGCCCATTCCACGCTTGGCCGGCGCGACCGCAAATGAGGTACGAGCAGCTTGCTCAGTCAAACGCTGATTGTTTAGGCCAATCATCCCAAGACGGGTAGGTTCTAAACCAGCAATAGCGCGTAACGCGGTGGTCTTGCCACAACCGCTATACCCTAAAAAGCAACCAATTTCCCCTTGCTGCAAGGTTAAAGACAGCCCATCAACGACCGTAATATCGTCATAACCAACGACTAAATTCTGCACGCTAAAATAGGGCTTATCAGCGATGTTTGCTTTATGACTATCTTCTCTAGACTCTTGATTGTTGTCCATGTGATTATTTTTAGTTTGCAGCTTTATAGACCGGGTGGTTTTCTCAAAAATATTAAGTCGCGCCTTGGTCTTGGTTGACTTTGGGGTTAATTGGTCTGTCGAATCGTTAGTCAAGTCAGTATACATAGACGGTACCATTAGGCGATAAATAAGAAGCGATGAATGAGAGAAACGGTAAAAATAGCGCAGTGTGACAAAGCATTAAAATAACAATTGGTTAGACAAAGCACTTAAAGTAATCATACTCAGATAATAGTCTATGCTATTTTTTATCAGTTTATAAGAGAGCAAGTTAACCTGTTTTGTCACTCTGGCGCAACAATATCCAGACTGGAAGCAGCCCAACCAACACAATCAATAAGCTCGGCAGTGCAGCGCGCGCCCACATTCCTTCACTGGTCATCTCAAATACCCGTACTGCTAACGTATCCCAACCCTGCCGACGGGTCATCAAGGTAATGGGCATTTCTTTCATAACCTCAACAAAGCCCATCAATAGTGCAGTCAACACTCCAGGACTAAGCACAGGCAATACCACTTGTCGCCAACGTTGTAACGGACTATCACTGAGTAATTTAGCAGCGGCTTCCTGATTGACAGTTAGACGCTGTAGTTGCCGGTCTACCGGTTGAAAGCTGACGGTCATAAATCGTGTCGATAAAGCCAGCAGCATGACAATGACACTACCTGACAGTACCTGATGCGAGGTAATACCGAAGGCAATCAGCTGATTATCAACCCAAGCAATAGGTATAAAAACCCCGACAGCCAATACGGTCCCCGGTACCACATAACCTAAATTAGCTAAAGTAGTCAGTAGCTTAGTGGTTTTATCCGGATACTGACGCTTGACCCACGCGATAATAATCGCTAAAAAGGCAATAAAAAGCGTGGTCATACTAGCAATGATTAGGCTGTTTGCGACAAAATCAATATAGCGTGCATCAAAATCTTGCCGAAAGTTCATCGCTGTCCAATAAAGCAGCTGCAAGAATGGTATTAAAAAAGCAATTAAAAACATCGTAGTACACAATAGCATCATGGCAATTTTGGCTGGAGTACTGGCATCAAAACGGCGGTTACTGCCTTGAGTGACCGCGTTACCGCGCCGTGCTTGCCAATATTGCTCAAACAGTACTACGATAAATATCACCCCAATTAACAGAGCCGCCAACTGAGCCGCAGTGGTCAAGCTAAAAAAGCCAAACCACGCCTTATAAATAGCTGTGGTAAAGGTATCGACGTTAAATACAGACACAGCACCAAAGTCAGCAAGGGTCTCCATGCTGGCTAGCAATAACCCGCCAATCACCCAAGGCAATGCTTGCGGCAAGGCCAAACGAAAGAATATACGACTGCGGCTCAATCCTAGCATTTGGCCGGCTTCAATCGCACGCCGACCTTGCGATAAAAACGCTTGGCGAGCGAGCAAATACACATAAGGATAAAAGGCCAACGACAAGACCAAACCTGCGCCCCAAACGTTGCGTACTGATGGTATGGCGGTACTAATGCCCAAATCACGCAGAGCAGTCTGCAAAGGGCCACTAAAGTCGACAATACCTACCGTGACGAAAGCCAGTACATAAGCCGGCATCGCAAGCGGTAACATCAGCGCCCAAGAAAAAAACCGCTGACCAGGAAAACGATACATGCTCGTCACCCATGCCAACGCCGTACCGATAGTACCAGAAATGGTGGTGACCATTAACAATAAAATAGCCGTATTCTTGAGTACTTGCGGCAGGACATACTCACGCATGTGGGTCCAGATATCCGCTACAGGCTGGGTCCACGACAATAGCACTACTAAAATAGGTATCAGCATAAACAACGAAATCAGTCCTAAGACTGATTTTGAGGTGATACGTTTGCGAACAGCATGATCTTGGCTGACAGCCTGATGGTTATTATCACTGCCAACATTATTATCATTGGCAGTGTCGTCTTGACGATCGGACGCTTTGGGCATTGTCATCATAGAATTAGTGTTATCATAGAATTATTACCATTTCAGACGCATAAAGACCATACAAACTGACTTATCATCCGTTATTTATAACCGGCTTTATCCATCATTTTAATCGCTTGGGTCTGTAACGAGCCAAACTTTTGTACATTAATAGCGTCTTGTTTAAACTCACCCCATGATCTAAGCAGCTCTGACTCATCGATACCTTCTTTTACCGGATATTCTTTATCGGCGCTGGCATAAACACCTTGGGCTTTGTCAGATGACAACCATTCCATCAACTTGAGAGCACCATCTGGATTGTCTGAATTTGCTATCACACCAGCACCAGAGATGTTTACATGCGTACCAGTCGTGTCTTGGTTTGCCCAGAATATTTTCACAGGGAAGTTAGGCTTCTCATCAAGGATACGGCCATAATAATAACTGTTGGCTAGGCCCACTTCACACTGGCCAGCAGCGATAGCTTCTAACATGCTGGTGTCATCACTGAATACATCGGTGGCTAAGTTATCAACCCAGCCGCGGATGACTTGCTCGGTTTTTTCCTCGCCTAAGTTTTCAATCATGCTAGCTACCAAGGACTGATTATAAACGGCTTTCGAGGTACGTAAGCACAGCTTACCTTTCCATTTTGGATCGGCAAGATCTGCGTAAGTAGACAACTGAGTGGCGTCAACTTTGCTTGGATCATAAAAAATAGTACGAGCACGTAACGACAAACCTGTCCACTGACCTTTTGGATCACGGTATTTAGCTGGAACGTTAGTCTCTAAAACAGTAGAAGATACAGGTTGTAGCAAGCCTTGTTGTGCTGCTTGCCATAAGTTACCGGCATCAACAGTCAATAGCATATCCGCTGGGGTGTTTTTACCTTCAGCTTGTAAACGTGCCATTAGTGGACCGGTCTTATCAGTCACTAGCTCAATTTTTACCCCAGTCTCTTCAGTATATTTATCCAGTAACGGCTGGATCAACTGCTCATTACGTGATGAATAGATAGTAACTACCTGTCCATCATCAGTAGCAGCGCTATCAGTAGCAACACCTTGCTCAGCAACCGGTGCTGTGGTTTCAGCATCGGTATCCTGTTCAGGGGTAGACGCTTTATTACACCCTACCAACCCTAGCATCATGCTAAATACAGCAACCGATAAAGTAAGCTTGGTAGAAGGTAAACGTGCGCTGACCGCATTCAAGGACATGGGTTTCTCCATAGTAATAACACAAATAAGTAAGGGAAAACGATATTATAAACGACACGCCATCAAGACTTATAACCGGATAATATCTAGAAGCAACATACTAATCGAAATGAGACTAATTATCAATACATTTGTATGGACGCCTAATCTGAATATTTTTGTTGACTCAAAAACACTCATAAAACTCGTATTTAATAGTAATATTTTGATCTGAATCTCATAACAACCACTGACCAAGAAGTGCATTTACAGCCGCCTCGGTCCGCAGTACTCGCCGACCGATATTAACCGCTTGGCAACCTTGCCCAGCAAGTAACTCGATCTCGTAATCAATCCAGCCGCCTTCTGCCCCAATACAGACCACGCTTGGTAATGAGCTTTGAGGTTGACACGCAGAATGGTACGCAGAGTGTTGCTGTAGATATTGTCCTAACGACAGCTCACTATAAGGGTGTGCCACAATAGCGCGGTTGGTGATTAGACTTGCCAGCTGGTCTTCAACAAAAGGTTTAAAGCGTTTTTGTAGAGTGATACGCGGGGCAATAGTATCAACGCCTTGTTGCAAGCCTTCTAATACGAACTCATCAAGACGCGCTAATAGTGGACTCTGCCAATAGCTTTTTTGAGTCCGATAACTATTGATCAGTACAATATCACGCACACCAATTGCGGTCATATCCATAATGAGACGCCGTAATACTTTGGGGCGTGGTAATGCCAACACCACAGTGACCTCAAGCTTGGGCGGCTCGGCAAGAGGCAGTTGTACATTGCCAAGCTGAATCTGCTCAGGTGTCATTTCATTAATGACAGCAGTACCAAGATTGCCACCAAGTTGTCCAATTTTTAGGGTGTCGCCCACTTGCGCACCTAATATTTTATTAATATGTTCAATTTGCTCGGGGGCATCAATCAATGCGCTTGCTAGCGAAAAATTAGCGGCTGGCAATAAAATACAGTTCATACAGCAAGTCGCTTAGTGTTAGTAATTAATGTTAGTCATTAGGAAGAATGATGAGCGTTAAGTGCCCATGTTAGATACCCATGTTAGATACCCATGTCAGGTACTAATGTTAAGTACCCATTTTAGATACCGATAAAGTAATGATTGTTAGGGATAAGAAAAAGCGAGTATTGTCGTAGACCCCTTGCAAAAGTGCCATTTCATTTTTATTGACTCCCACTAACGAAATTTCAAGGGTTAGCGACGACTTATGCAAAAGATCTAGTGGTTAAACGGTATGAATAAAACCTAAGCCTTATTACTATTAAATTGCTTCACAACCTCTTCAATCATAGTCAGCTGACGAGTCAGTACTGATTGCTGCTGTAGGGTTAACTGCTCACCTGCCTGCCCTGCCAATGTCGCCAGCTGCGGATTACTAAGCCAAAGCTGCAGTTGCTCATAAATTAGTGTGGTATCAGCAATTAATGCTGGTTTAGGAGAAAACTGCGGAGTTTTTTCTTCGGACTTATGTTGCTTGACTGTCTGTCCATCGGTTATCTGTTCATCAATAACAAGAGGCTGATAAAAATGGTTATCTGGCTGATATAACGCACCCACACCCGCCAGCTTATCTACCACGCTTTGACAAGACTGGGTATAGGGGCCCATCAATACCGGCGTGCCCACACTCGACGGCTCAACAGGGTTATGCCCCCCGACAGCAACCAATGAGCCACCGACCAGTGCCACATCAGCTAGCGTATACCACTGCATGAGCTCACCCATACTATCTGCCAGATAAACTTGCGTCTGTGTGCTAATAGCCTCATTAATACTACGGCGCGCCATACCTAACCCTGACTTTTTGATCAGGTCTGCTACCTCGTCGAAGCGTTCAGGATGTCTGGGTACGATAATTAATAAGGTGTCAGCAAGTGCGGGTATTGATAATATCTGCTGCTGTAATGATAGCGCGGCCTCTTCTTCACCGCTATGGGTACTTGCAGCAACCCAAATGGGACGATTTGATTTTCCCAACTCAGTACTAATACCATTTTTGATATTACTCTCAACAGCACCTTTTTGCTTATCTGCTGGCTTCTCCGTTTGCTTCTCTGCAATGGCATTATCGTCATTTATATGATTAATTTTTGCTTCACGTTTAGGGGTGTTAATGACCCATTTAAGGGAGCCGGCGACACGAATTTGTGTACGATAGGCGCCTAGCTGACAAAAGCGCTGAGCAGAGTCATCATCTTGCGCGATGATTAAAGTCAGGTTATGCATCATGCTACGACTTACCGCACTAATTTTTTGATAGCGGGTAAAAGACGATGCTGACAGCCGGCCATTAACTAGTATGCTGGGAATATGATGCCCAGCAAGCTTGGCCAAAATATTTGCCCATAACTCGGTTTCCACAAATAAAGCAGCCACTGGCTGCACATGTGCCAAAAAGGTCTCAATCACTGCTGGACTGTCCACCGGTACATAACTGTGACTCAGTCGCCCTTGAGCAATATCATCTGCAAAACGGCTCGCGCCACGAGCAAAACCAGTCTGCGTCGTGTTGGTCAGCCAAATCTGATAGCCCTGGGCTAATAAAGCGTCCAGCAAGGGCGCAACAGTATTGGTCTCACCCAACGATACCGCATGACACCAAATTACTGTCTGATTTAAACCAACTTTATTAACATTAGCACTGCTAACATCAGTACTGCTAGTATCAGCACTGCTAATATCAGTATTATTGATATCAGTAGCATTGATATAGTCAAAACCAGCTGTCGGTCGCGGTGGATAATCTTTACCAAAGCGCTGCACCACTTCCTGCTGATAATTGTCACGGTTATGCGAGCGATGCCAAACCTGCATACGATACAAAGGCTTTATTAAGCTAATGATAAAGCGATAATACCAAGGTGGCGTGCTAGGCGTGCGCATAGTCAGTGGTGCAGACATGCTTTTCGTAGTCTGGCCAATTGGCTGATCTGCAGCCGTAAGCAACTCAGATTCAGACACTGGTTTATGCGGTGGCACAGGAAAAGATGGCATGAGAACGCCCATATTAATAATTGATGAGATAGTGATGAAGTAATATTGATAGAACCATAATAAGACCATAATAAAACAATAGAGGATATCTAGTTAAAAGCTATCCTGTCAAGAAATACGCCCATTTCACCTGCCGGTAACGCTTATCCATAATCTTTTAAGCGATGCTATTTAAACTATTAAAACACAGCTCTTTAGACGAAAATGATTAACAACAATGCGACCACTACAATCACTCCAATCAATAATTGATAACGCTTAATACTGTGCTGTTCTTGCTGGCGTGTCGTTATCAACGCTTGCGCTTGTTGCCATTGACCGACCAAACTAGCTGCTTCTACATGACCATTCTCTGCCGCTTGTTCTAGCCAATACTTTCCATTATTTATATCCTGCGGCACACCTATCCCTTGATAATAGATTTTACTTAATAGACGCTGAGCCCGAATATCTTTTTCATTAGCCGCCTGCTTAATCCAATCAACCCCAGCCGCTTCGCCAGTAGTCGTGTCTTTACTAATCGCTGCATCTACTGAGTAGTCAGCTAGCAGACCTTCATCTAATAGTTCATACATAGCCAGCCGTATCATGGCAGTGGTGTTACCAAGGGTCGCGGCGTTTTGCAGCAATTTAAGAGCGTGCTGCTTTGCCGCTTGATGAGACTCTAAAAAAACGACTTGGGCACGCGGTTTGTTCTGTTTAGCAATATGACGCTCAAACTGATCAAGTACTTTACAGGCTCTTTGATACTCAGCATCACCCGCGGTCTGTACCACCTCAATCTCGTCCAGCTCTATGAGCAATTGGATAAAAATTTCAGGCGTTGGCGATGCAGTTGAAGGTACTTTTGCTTTGGGTAATGGGGAAGATGAATCAGCATACGTCAAAGGAGTAGTCATCGAAATTATAGATCTACTATCATCTAGGCTAACTATTGGTTTTAGAGTATCGCTAGCAAGATTGTTTAACCTTGTATCAATTATAGTGGTTGTGGTTTCAAAACCAATGTTAGGAGCCGTTTTATCAGTCGCTTTATGAGAAACAGCAAGAGCCTCTTTGGCGCCTATTTCAGAAAAAACGTTATTATCTATCAGCTGGTTAGCCGTCACAGGTTGAGTTGAGTTTAGACTGATAGTTACGCTTGAATTTAAAGTGCTGTTTGGTTGCGGCCTTGCAGCCGTATGCTCAGTAATGATGTTTGGTAGCCGTGCGCTAACTGCTTGGTATAAGCCGTTAGCGACTTGTCCGCCTTGTACAGCCCTGAACTGTCGATCAATATGACCAAATAGACGTAATCCTATTGGTTCTAGAGCAAAAAATACAGGTGCAGGTGCGTGCTCGTTGTGGTTGACGCGATTACTACCTTCGTTCCCGCTACTCTTTGTATCATGAGCAGCGGTAGGTGCAGATACGTCATTATACAACACGGCCATATGTTGATAAAAGTCATCGACTGTCAATGGCAACTCAGGATAGTGGGTACGCAGCTCAAACTGACCATACCAATGCGGCGGATTTTGCCATTGCCGTGCTAATACTCGTCCCGCATAAAATGCCAAAAACACCAGCAAATTACGATAACGCTCATCCGCTAATATTATGGTCTCGTTCCAAGTGTCGGACTTAACCAGGTCACGGCGTATTTGTGATAGTAGCGTATCTATACGCTGTAAGCTTATTAACGACCCATCTAATTGACAGTTGTGCAACTCTACTTCATAAGCAATACCACCAGCAATAGGGCGACTCGCTAAGAAGTCTTGCCAGTAACCTTCTGCGATATAATCAAGAGGTGTTAAGGGAGAAACAGACATAGCAGGCATGAGGCAGGCGTATCCTTTCATAAAATCAGGCTGCGGTGGCCATAATAAGTCAATAACGACAATAATAAAATCTTAATGGCTCACCTTAACCTAAAATCTAAGCGCCTACAATATAAGTACCTACAATATAAGCAGTTATAATAAGGGACTAAACAGGCGTACTACATTATCGAATAAACGCTCGTAATCACGGCGCTGCTGCCATTCATCTAGCTCTAAAAAACGACAGCTTTGTAAGTAGGTTTCCTGACAGTCAGCGACTTGTGCGACCATTTCTGGCGTATAAATCGCCATACTGACTTCCATATTTAGATAAAAACTGCGCATATCAATATTGACTGTGCCAAATAGACAATAATCATCATCGATGACCACCGTTTTGGCATGTAATAATCCACCTTTAAACAAGGCGATAGTCACCCCCGCTTCTAGCAGCTCTTGATAATAGGCCTGCGAAGCATGCTGTACTAAAAACGAATCGACCTTTTCGGGAATAATTATGGTTACTTCAACCCCGCGCTTAGCCGCCGTCACCAATGCCCCTGATAGCGCTTCATCAGGGACGAAATATGGTGTGGTGATCCGTATACGTTTATTAGCGCGATGTATAATAGTCACTAAAGTATTATAAATGACATGCGCGGTCACTTGTGGCGCTGAGGGAATCAACTGTGCTATCACCCCTTCTACCACCGGCATCTGCGGAATCACAATTGACATTGCCCCTGCGCTAGGTTGTTCGATATGGTCTGCGGCGTTCTCTAGTACCTTTACGCGACTGTTCATATCATTAATAGTGGGATGTCGCACATACAATTTACGGGTATAGCTGTTTACACGTTGATGCAACGCATCTAAGTTGTCACTACTTTCAGCACCAATATCGGTAATCACGACCTTGGCCATCGCAGTAGCGATATTGATCGGCTGCTGGCTAAAACTACGTATAGCCACATCGATCCATTGACCAATATCTTTATCTTGCTTGAAAAATTTAGGATCTACTAAGTTAAAACTACCGATATAACCAATATATTCATCAATGACTACGATTTTACGGTGATTGCGCAAATCAGAACGCTTAAACAAGGTCTTAAACAATCCCACTGGTAATGACTGGTGCACAAAAACGCCAGCACGTTCTAAATCCCTATGCTCAGCACTATTAAAAAAGCTAAAACTACCCACGCTGTCTATAAGAATATGACATTCTATCCCGCGCTTGGCGGCAGCTATCAACGCTTGTAGCACGTCTAATATCCGTCCCTTAGGATAGATGATATAAAACTCCATCAAAACACTACGTTGTGCGGCGTCAATATCGTCGATCAAACGTTTAAAAATAGCACTAGGGTGCGTCAGTAGCTGCATTTGATGATCTGAAAAAACGCCAAACCCCGTCCAGCGAGTGCCAATTTGACTAACACCCCGATAATGCTCAGGGAGTAACTCCTTACCTTGATCAAAAATCAAACGCTCACGCTCTGCCATTTCGTTCATAAGCAGCCGCGCCTGATCCATGCGTTGACGATAGCGGCGCCCAACCATTGGTTCACCAACCAAGATATAAGCAATCAGTCCAAACAAAGGCAGCGTATACAAAATCGCTATCCATGCAATCGCTACCCCGATGTTGCGCTGCACCGAGACAATACGCAAGGTCAACACCACCATAAGAATAATATGTAAAATCAGACCATACCCTGCAAAGTCGGCCCATGACCAGGGTGCAAGTGGTTGTTCAGCAGCTAAAGCGATTATGTGCGCCTCCATCAACTAATGTAGTCAAAACTAATTTAGTCAAAACTAATTTAATATAACCATTCAATGTAACCATAATCACTAAAACGCTATAAGTATAGTGGTTTTTGACCACTACATAACAGGTAACTATACAGTTATACTATATTATGTGCACCTGGTTCTCTCTAAGTCTCATGCGCTAATAATAAGCACCGTATAAAATATATCAAATAATATTTGACAGGCAGATGTAAATGTATATAATACACACCCACAGCAAGGGGCTTTAAACAGTTCTAGGTTGTTAGATGTTTTATGATTCTAGAGTGTGACACCTTTAGATAGCAAAGCTTCTAAGAAATTCTATTTAAAGAATTTCACTTGCGGATGAATACCTACGTTATGTAGGTTCTGGGTTCTTAGGATTTTCAGATACGAAAATTCTCTTGCACTCGGACGAAGCGGTGCTTCGTTAATTTACGCTTTAAGAAATTCTATTTAAAGAATTTCACTTGCGAAGCTAAAATTGCAATGCAATTTTTTAACGCTTCTCAGGGTGATTAGCTCAGTTGGTAGAGCGTCTGCCTTACACGCAGAATGTCGGCGGTTCGAACCCGTCATCACCCACCACTCTTTAGCGAGTGGGTCCTGATTATAAGGATAAGACGCTAAAGACGACCTAAGCAGCGGTAGTTCAGTTGGTTAGAATACCGGCCTGTCACGCCGGGGGTCGCGGGTTCGAGTCCCGTCCGCTGCGCCATATTTAAAACTTAGTTAACTTTTTAAGTTTAAGCAAAGTTTCAACCTCAAGCATTAGATTGTTTGGGGTTTTTTTGTGTCTAAAACTCTTCTTAAAGCCTTTATCCGTAAGGGTTGGTTATCCTGTCTGTATCAACCGCTAGGAAGCAGTCTACTCTTCAATAATGTATTCTCTATAAGTCTGCGTGCATGCCCTCTGCCTTTTGGAGGTCGGTGACCAAGTACTCGGTGACCAAACGGTGACCATTTTGTGACCAAGGTTGTTAAAAGTCGGTTATGGTAACTAGTCCCTATAATTTATGCTTATAGCTAAGCTTAAGAGCCTAAGTTGTCAGTATCAATCTCAGTTTGAAACACAGATGGGAATCTTTCTATGCATTCATTCATAATTATTCTGTCAGTTTCAATACAAAATGGTATAGCCTACAACCTTAACTTTTCTGATAAATAAAAATATTCCAAAGTTGTTCTGAACTGATGATGTTTAGGATAAATAAGTATCATGTCCCCACAATCATTCAAATACTTATGACCATAAGCAAATAACTGATAAATATCAGACTGACTGATATTGTAGTTATTATCACTGTCACTGCAGTTTATTAACTTCCATTTGGTATCAAGTACATGGTATTTTTTTCTATTCTTAGTGATTAATAGATCAGGCTTTGACTGAAAGAGCGATTTTAAACCTGCTTGGTCATTCACTATGTACTTACTAGAAGCTTATGTAGTTAGTTGCCAGGGTGCCTTAATATCTTGTCGTAAGTATTTTGCTACATACTTCTCGAACAAAATCTCCATTGGGAATAACAAGGCAATACCCCGGTGCTTTCCCTTTTGAAAGTTTGGATTGAGCTTTTCAAATATTAATTGGCACCATGGCTTTATCGCTCGGTAGGATTGCAATATTTTGATATATAACCATTTAGGCATTGAGTTTAGAAGCTCTCTAAGACTCGTTATAGGGTCTAAGATATGTGATAGCTCATTACCAGTCGCCAGTTCTCAGAGCTCCTACAAGGCTGCTGTACGTAATCTAATTCCGTTTGATTAGTTAATTCTTAAATTGATTTGAATGATAGAATCATGACGGATATAAAAAGTTTGTGAATATATATAATGTTTAGACAATACCTTCTTAGTAAGAATACATAGTCTGAAATAATTATGATTTAGAGATTATACTCATTCGATAATTTAGAAAAACAGTATGCTGTTCCCAACACACTCTATATACTTTATCATTTTTTAGACACTTTGGATTTATAGATGAATGAATTATTTGAGCTCTATGAAAAAGCTGAAATTAGAATAGTTACAGCTACAGTCAAAAGTGATACCCCTAAACACAAGAGTAGATTAGTCTTTGCAACTATTAGATTGCTTCCGAAAGACGTCCATCAATCATACTCAACTCAAGTTATTTGTGGTCCAGATCATACATTTTATCGAAAGGTAGTTATGCCCGCTAAAGAAGCTATTCAATGGTATCGAACGTCAAACGGTACTATGATTCATACTCCTCACGCTGAAAGTCAGTTTAATAAGCCTGATGAGGTATTTGAATATGATATACAGATAGCAGACTTTACAGATGAGACTACTTGGGGAGAGTTTGGTATACCTTTGAATGAAAAAAATATGTTGGATCTGCATGGAGATAATCCAGCACCTTTTCTAGGTTATAACTCGGCTCGCATTCATCGTAGATTTGGTGCCCAAAATGAACTTCTTTACCTAGCTGATGAGCCAAAAGTAATAGAGTTTATTAAACAGGGTGTCTTTATAGATTTGAATCAATATCGTGAGTATATTGGTGGAATGGTACTTATTCTGCCAAATCCAATAGTAAAATCTATAGAAAATAGACTTCTTCAAACTAAATTAGATGGACAGGAACAAGAACTACGTCTTCTAAAATTAAATACTTACCCTTCACAGAGCTGTGAAAAGTTGAAACTAGTAAATTTTGAAATATATTTAGGTATTTTGAAAAATTTTAGAACAATCAATATTCCAGCAAATGGAGTTGTTGCTATTCCTCATGAAAACGCTTATCAATCCCATGGTTACTTCCTAGTACATGAAGAGTATGGTTGTTTAGAATTTATGCCTGCTACCTCCTATCTAAGGCAGGTAAGTTTCAATTCTGAACTAATTGACTCTAGACTAAGTGTAAAAACTTATGAGAATAACAAGCATACATCAGCTCCTTATGAATATGAGTCTTCATTGGCTCATGTCCAAAAGGAAACAGTCATTGGTACGATAAAGTCTGATGAAATATATAATCGAGTTGTTGAGGCTAGATATCAAAGAGACCTAGATAAAAAGAGATTATCTTCAGGACAATTTTGGTTCGAGTCCGATCAAAGACTCTTTGCGCTTGAAAAAATTGGTCAAATAATTAGTGAAGCTAGAGTAAGTGTTGAGTTTTTCGATCCTTACTTTGATGCTCTACAAATAACTCAGTTTTCACTTAGAGTTAGAGTTAAGGGAGTAAAGGTTGTTATTGTTACATCTAAGCTTGCATTTCCTAAAATAGAAGATGCTAAAGAAATGCAAAAACAGATTAATAATGTGAATGATAGAAAAATAGGTTTGGATATCTCATGTATAGTATTGAATCAAAACAAGCCAGTGTTACATGATAGATTCCTAACAATAGATGGGACTATTTGGTTTATTGGACATTCTTTTAATCAAATTGGAGTAAAGAATAGCTTTATGACTAAAGTATCAGATTCTTCTTCAATATTTCCCCAACTTGAACGCATTAAAAACCACTCAGAATCTATTGATATTAAAAGATATGTAGATTCAATCAAAGTTGAAAATAATGAAATCATTCTTAAAAACAACCAAACAAATGATAAAAATTTTTTCATAAAAGTATTTAATAGTTTTATCGAGACTGTTAGAAAATGATATCCACCAGACGGCCTTGTTGCGCAACTTAAGTTTAACCTAACACTTTCTATGGAATCAGCGATTAGACCGCAACCGTCACCGGCATACCAAGCATTGTCCATCGA